>CAJGBR010000005.1 GCA_904501625.1 uncultured Rikenellaceae bacterium | reverse complement strand
TCCGTAAGTAGCAAAGATTTTTTGCTTAGCTTCGGGATTCAAGTAATTACTCAGAGTTTTAAAAAAAAAATTAAAATTTGACAAAAACTCTCGTGGTATATGTCCCGTCAGGTAATGAGTCGACCTCAGGCGGGAAACTATAACCGTTGAGCTGTTCAAGTTCGAGATGTCCCCGATACAAAAACGGCACAAATGTACGACATTTTTACAGAATAAAAAATATTGGTGGAAAATAAATTATTGAAATAGTGTTCGATTCTAAAATAAATGGTATCTTTGTGGCGATATAATAGGCGAAAATTAAAATATTAGAAGATGTACAACGCAACACAGAAGTTTATTAAGTTGGGTGGTGATCGCGAGATTATGATCGAAACAGGCAAATTGGCTAAACAGGCTGATGGTTCGGTCGTAGTAAAACAAGGCGATACAATGTTGTTGGCTACAGTAGTGTCAGCAAAAGAACCCAAAGATGATTGCGACTTTATGCCGCTACAGGTTGAATACAAAGAAAAATATGCTGCAGCAGGACGTTTCCCGGGAGGCTTCCTTAAACGCGAAGCTCGTCCTTCAGATTATGAAATCTTGGTGGCACGTTTGATTGACCGAGCATTGCGTCCATTGTTCCCGTCAGATTTTCACGCTGAAGTTTACGTTACGGTAACATTGATCTCTGCAGATAAAGATATTATGCCAGATGCATTGGCAGGTCTTGCTGCATCTGCTGCATTGGCCGTGTCAGATATTCCATTCAATGGCCCGATTTCAGAAGTGAGAGTAGGTCGCGTGAATGGTCAGTTGGTAGTAAATCCGACCTTCTCACAAATGCCGGAATCTGATATCGACATTATGGTTGCCGCAACAATGGACAACATTATGATGGTTGAGGGTGAATTTAAAGAGGTTTCAGAGGCAGAAATGCTCGAAGCTATTAAATTCGCTCACGAAGAGATCAAAATTCAATGTCAGGCTCAGCTGGAATTGATGAAGGCTTTAGGCACAGATGTTAAACGTACATATTGCCACGAGACAAATGACGAAGAGTTGCGTCAGTTGGTAATCAAAGAGACTTACGACAAGGTATATGAAGTCGCAAAATCAGTATTGCCTAAACACGAACGCAATGACAAATTCGATGCTATCGAAGAGGAATTCTGCAGCCGTTTCTGCGAAGAAGAGTTGGCTGAAAAAGCATCAATGATCAAACGTTATTTCCACGATGACGTGTTGAAAAAAGCGATGCGAAATATGATCCTTGACGAAGGCGTGCGTCTCGATGGTCGTAAGACAGATGAAATTAGACCAATCTGGTGTGAAGTCGGTTATTTGCCGGCAGCTCACGGCTCAGCAATCTTTACTCGTGGCGAAACACAGTCTTTGACTACTGTTACATTGGGTACTAAACTCGATGAAAAAATGGTGGATGAAGTGTTGTCTCAAGGTAGTGAACAATTTGTTCTGCACTATAATTTCCCGCCATTCTCAACAGGCGAAGCAAAGGCTTCAAGAGGTTTGTCTCGTCGTGAGATCGGTCACGGTAACTTGGCATTCCGTGCATTGAAACCGATGGTTCCGGTGGGCGAAGAGAATCCGTATGCAGTCCGTGTCGTATCAGATATCCTCGAATCAAACGGTTCGTCATCAATGGCAACTGTTTGTGCTGGTACACTCGCATTGATGGACTCTGGTCTTAAGATTAAAAAACCGGTGTCAGGAATCGCGATGGGCTTGATCTCAGAAGAAGGAACAGGTCGATTCGCAGTGTTGTCTGATATCTTGGGTGATGAAGACCACTTGGGAGATATGGACTTCAAGGTTACAGGTACAAAAGATGGTATTACTGCAACCCAAATGGATATCAAGGTTGACGGTTTGTCGTATGATGTTTTGGCTCAGGCTCTTGAACAGTCTAAACGTGGTCGCGAACACATTATGGGTAAGATGTTGGAGACAATTTCAGCTCCGAGAGAAGACTTCAAGCCGTTTGTTCCGCGTATTGTTCAAATCGCAATTCCTTCTGAATTTATCGGAGCAGTTATCGGTCCTGGTGGAAAAGTTATTCAGGAAATCCAAAAAGAAACAGGTACAACAATCACAATCACAGAGGCTGATAATAAGGGAATTGTAGATGTCTTTGGTGATAAGAAAGAGTCGATAGATAGTGCATTGGCTCGCATTAAAGGCATTGTGGCTGTTCCGGAAGAGGGCGAAATTTATACAGGTAAAGTTAAAACACTTGTGACATTTGGTGCCTTTGTTGAAATTCTTCCTGGAAAAGATGGTCTGCTTCATATCTCTGAAATAGACCACAAACGTTTCGAAACAATGGAAGAAACAGGAATCAAAGAGGGTGATACAATCGAAGTGAAACTCCTTGAAATTGATAAGAAAACCGGAAAACTGAGATTGTCAAGAAAGGCCTTGTTGCCACGCGATCCGAATGCTCCTGCAGAAGAACCTCGTCCAAGACGTGAGTTCAAAGGCGAACATCGCGGTGAACGTCGTGAACATAAACCTAATCGCGAATAATCAATAACTAAATGTGTGAAAGCGATCGTTTTTAATGCCATCGCTTTCATACTTTAGGCGGATGCTAAATTGTTGTTGTACAAATAGGTAGCAATTGTGACTGTACGAAAGGGTGTGGACTGAATAAAAATATTTGAATTTTGAAACAGAAAATTTTGTAATAGTAATAGAAATTTCAAAAAAAAAAAGTATTTTTGTAACCATAAATCCCTGAAAGATAAAAATTAAAGAATATTAACCAAATTTTAAAAACAACACGATGAAAAATTTCTTGAAAAGTGGCTTGACACTTTTGGCAGCTGCTCTAGTATTGAGTGGATGTAATTGTTTCAAATCTATGGTAAGAAATGTTGAGGATGTGAAAGTTACTTGCACTCCGGAAGTTCTTACTCTTAAGGGAAATTCTGTTACAGCAATGTACACTGTAACTTTCCCAGAAAAGTATTTTGACAAAAAAGCAATGTTGAAATTCACTCCTGTATTGATTAATAACGCAGGTGAAGAATTGGCAGCAGCTCCAGAATTCGCACAAGGCGAAAAAGTAAGCGAAAACTACACAGTTATTTCTAAAGCAAATGGCGGTTCAATCAATGCAACAGTCGTTTTCCCTTATGATGCAAAATTCAAACAATCAAAACTCGTATTGCGTGTTGAAGCAAAATGTGCTAATGATGTTGATTATCTGAAAGTTGTAGAACTTGCGATCGCAGAAGGTATCAGTACAGTTCAACAATTGGCGAACAACTATGCTGAAATGCCAATCGCAAAGGATAACTTCCAACGCGTAACAACAATCTCTCAAGATGCAAACATTATGTTCTTGATCAACAAGTTCAACGTTCGTAACGACCAACTCAACAGCGATGAAATCAAAGCATTGCAAGATTTCATCATCGCAAACAATGGTGACGAACGCAGAACTATCAGCGATGTTTATACAAAGTCTTATGCATCTCCAGATGGTCCTTTGGCATTCAACAACAAATTGTCTCAAGACCGTGGTCGTGCAACTCAAACTGCTGTAAGCAAGAAGTTCAAAAAAGACAAAATGCCTGTAGAACCTAAGTTCGATGTTGAAGCTTTGGGTGAAGACTGGGAAGGATTCAAAGAATTGGTTGAAAATTCAAACATCCAAGATAAGGAGTTGATTCTCCAAGTTCTCCAAATGTACGGTGATCCTGAAAAACGCGACCAAGAAATCAAAAATATGTCAGCTGCATTTGAAGCTTTGGCAGAAAAGATTCTTCCGGAATTGCGTCGTTCAAAACTCGTTGTTAACGTAGACGTTCAAGGAAAAACTGACGAAGAATTGAAAGATGCTGTAAATAACGATATCTCTTCTTTGAACTTGGAAGAAATGTTGTTCGCTGCAACATTGTTCGAAGATAACGCAACAAAAGTTAAAGTTTATAAGGCTGCTGCAGACAAATATAACGATGCACGTGCTTGGAACAACTATGCTGTTGCTTTGGTTGAAGAAGCTGGCAAAATGACAGAAGCTGCTAAAGAAGCTTTGGCTAAAGCAGCTAAACTTGATAGCTCAAATTCTGATATTTTGACTAACGTTGGCGTTGTTGCTTTGTCAGAAGGTAACTTGGAAGATGCTAAGAAATTGTTCGCTGAATCAGAATACAACAAGGGTTTGGTTGCAATGGCTGAAGGTAACTATGCAGATGCAGCTAAGTCATTGAAAGGTTACAACCGTGCTGTTGCTGAAGTATGTAACGGTAACCTCGCTGCTGCTAAAACAGCTTTGGAAGGTGACAACAGTGCTGAAGCAGACTACCTGAGAGCAGTTATCGCAGCTCGCGAAGGTAATGCTACTGCTGTTAAAGAAAACTTGGCAAAAGCAATTTCTAAAAATCCGGAATTGGAAAAAGTTTCAAAAGAAGACGTTGAATTCGCAAAATTCCAATAATCATTACCATAAAATAATTGAGAGGGTTTCCTATTGTGGGAAACCCTCTTTCTTTTTTGTATGTGTCAAGGAAAATATATGAATGTGGTGAGTGTTTGTCTGGAATAGTGAAAATCGTGGCAAATTTGGTGGGGCCGAGTGGTATTATATGGGTTTGAAAAATTAAATAAAAGTCGTTAAATTTGTTTTAAAAACATTGTGGTTTGAAATAATATATCAACCTTTGCACCCAATTTTTAGCTGACTAAATTGGTTGGCCAGTTGGGATTATTTTTTTCATTTGTAACTCAATTATGGAATTTTTGCACGATTTGTTGTGGGGCTCGGCCTCGCAATGGGGTGGTGGTGTAGCTCACTCAATATTGATACTTGGACTTGTTATTGCCTTTGGAATAATTTTAGGGAAGGTGAAGGTTGCTGGTATTTCGCTTGGTGTAACGGGAATCCTGTTCGTGGGTATCGCATTCGGTCATTTCGGAATGAATATTAACGAGCATCTGCTACACTTTATGAAGGAATTTGGATTGATCTTGTTTGTCTATTCTGTTGGTTTACAAGTGGGTCCCGGATTTTTTTCATCGTTCAAGCAGGGAGGATTAAGGTTGAATCAACTCGCAATATTGGTTGTGCTTTTTGGAGTAATGACAACCATCGCATTGCATTTTATTACGGGACTGCCAATGACTACGATGGTCGGAGTAATGTCTGGTGCTGTAACCAATACTCCCGGACTCGGTGCTGCACAATCTGCATATCAAGATATTTCAGGAGGCATTGATGCTGTTGACATTGCAACTGGTTATGCCGTTGCTTACCCCTTGGGTGTAATTGGAGCAATATTGACACTGCTGATGTTGCGTTATATTTTACGAATAAACAAAACTCAAGAAGAATCAGCTGTATCTGGAGGGAACGAAAAAAATCAGGTGCGGAGAATCTCAATCGAAATATCCAATCCCTCGGTTGATGGTAAGACAATCGAAGAGTTGCGTCAATTGTTGTTGAGAGAGTTCGTTGTGTCAAGAATTTGTACTAATAATGGAGAACCCAAATTAGTAAAGGCTGATACCGTATTGCATTGTTCGGATAGAATTTTGGTAGTGGCTGCCCCTGCTGATGCCGAAGCCGTAGCTGCACTTGTCGGAACAGAAATCGAGATGAATTGGTTTGATTTATCGAAGAATATGATTTCTCGCCGAGTCCTGATTACAAAGCCAGAGTTGAATGGTAAGAGATTGATGGATTTGAATATACGTTCAGCCTATGGTGTGACAATAACTCGTGTCAATCGTGCCGGAATTGACTTGATGGCAGTGGGTAATCTACAATTGCAACTCGGTGATCGTGTGATAGTTGTGGGGCCTGAACAGGCAGTTGCCAATGTTGAACAACGTTTCGGTAATTCGTTGAAGCGTCTTCGTCACCCTAATCTAATTTCTATATTCATCGGTATTGCTCTTGGTGTTATTTTGGGTAGCATTGCTTTCAGATTCCCTGGAATACCCCAGCCTGTAAAATTGGGATTGGCCGGAGGTCCGTTGATTATTGCAATTCTGATAGGTCGTTTCGGACCATATTGTAAGATGGTGACATACACAACGGTCAGTGCAAATCTGATGTTGCGTGAAGTCGGAATATCTTTGTTCCTGGCTGGAGTTGGATTAGGTGCAGGTGAAAATTTCGTGCCTACAATTTTAAATGGCGGATATATGTGGATTTTGTATGGAGCATTAATCACAATAATTCCGTTGGTGTTGGCAGGCCTTATTGGTCGATTGTGTTTTAAAATTAATTACTATACTCTGACAGGTGTATTGTCCGGAGCCTCGACTAATCCTCCTGCGTTGGCATTCTCCTCTGAACAAACTACAACAGATGCTCCGTCAATTGGTTATGCTACGGTATATCCGTTGGCAATGTTCTTGCGGGTGCTTGCAGCTCAGTTATTGATATTGACATTCGTGTAATAAAAAAATAAACGAAGAGTCCTCCGCAGTGAGGACTCTTTTTGTTTCTATAAAATTTCATATGATGACCTAATTTTGAGTTCAAGGTCTTGATTTTCTATCTTTAGCAGGTAAAATTCTCTATTTTCTTTTGATATTAGTTCTGCTTGATGAAAACTTCAGGTGGTGTACTTGCTTGTTGTAATTGCCTATTTAATTGCATCTGGACGCTCCGTAGTCATCGCTGCAACTTACTAATGATTCTTCATAATGATAACATTTGAAAACTTGTTAATCGTCAATATCTATAATATTGAATTTTTTGTCGAACGTAATTTCCAATTCGTTTGATAGTGATATTTCATATCCGTGACGGTTGCGTTCAATTTTGATGATTTTGGATTGCTGGTGGTGTTTTTTTACATACTCGGCAATAGCAGTCGGTATCAATGCAGTCGGAATTGACGCGTGTTTACACTCAATATCTTTCCAATTTCCCTTTTTGTCGAATTCGATTTTTGTTCCGTCATTGAGTCGGACTTCATATTCTGGATTCCATACTCCGTTGTCTGATTTTGCGAATGTGATTGATGCTTCAGGGAAATGTGTATTGATAAATTTTCTGGCAGCAAGTGGCAATTTTTCCAAAGTTATATGTCGGTCGAATTCTGCTGATGCGGTTCCAATTGTAATTGTAAATAGAACGAGTGCTAAAAAATACTTTCTCATAATATAAAATTTAAATTGTTGTTATTATTGTTTAGAACAAATTTGGTGCACAAGTCTGAAATAGGTAATGCAAAATCGTAACTATGATAGAACTTGTTTTATAATAACGATTTAGTGATAGTGTTTAGTATTTGAGGAGATGTTGATTGCCAAAAAAAAACTGCCTGACAATATGTATGTCAGACAAGTTCATATAACATTTGGCCTTAAAGTTCTGAATTATCTTATGTAGTGTGGCATATTTTCTGAGATTACCATTGATATTTCTACCAATCCTGCAACTATACCATTTTCTCGCCACGCTGTTTGGTAAATCATCTTTTTTTGTCCATTTTTCTGTATGGTGTAGGCATTCGTTCCACCACTTGCCAGAAGGTCTGCGATTATAGTTCTAGAACGTTCGCTATGGCAAGGTATCAGGCTTTTGCCGATCAAGTCGCCGTGACTTGCGAAAGTCTCTTTTGCTTTATCGTTCATATAAATAATTGTACCATATTTGTCGCATACAGTGACTGCACAATTCATCTCTTTTGCCCATTCAGGAGTCATAACTATTATTTTTTTGTACTATTGAATCGATTTAAATACTTGCACAAAGATAATAAGAGTTGACTGTTTGGCAAAATGTCTGCCTATTATAATAAAAAAAGACTTAACTAGTTGAACAACTTGTTAAGTCTCGGTCGCTGCGGAGAGAGAGGGATTCGAACCCCCGGAAGCTCTCACTTCAACGGTTTTCAAGACCGCCGCAATCGACCACTCTGCCATCTCTCCGGGGACAAAGGTAGATATTTTTTTTTATTTTACAAAAAAAGCCAGTTATTTTTGTGAAATTTATTTTATGAAAATTATTAACTTCTTGAATTTCAATTTAATAAGAAATAAAAAGAGTGCTCATTTTTTTTGAGCACTCTTGAAAAATAGTGAAAAATAGATTAAATCATATCAGTTATGTTCCAAGCAAAAGCTTTGATACCCTGTGCTTGGTTTAAAGTGTCGAGCTCTTTTATTCGTTTGAGAAATTCTGCCGCCTGATTATCTTCCATAACTGCAATTAGTGCAGAATTCATACCCGGCCAAGCGTGACTGCCCAAGTGTGGTTCGCCATCATTTGAACCACGACCAATCAGTTCTTCCCAGCCTGTGAATCCTCTCAGATTCATTTGGTCCATAATTGTCAGAATGTCCTCGAACATTGACTGGTTGCAAGACATAAATACAGCTTTCATAATCGAGTATTATTTATTTTCTAATTTACGAAGTTTTCTGTTTCTGCGTTTTTCGCCGTTGTAAGCGAAAGACGCAAACAAGGTCGGAATGAGGATCAGCGTTACCAGAGTCGAGAATGACAATCCCCACGCAACAGACATACCGAGTGAGTTCCACATTTCGGCACCAATACCATTACCGATAGCCATCGGAACCATACCCAATACGGTAGTTAATGTTGTCATCAAAATTGGACGCAAACGGCTGCGACCTGCTGCGACTACGGCTTCGTGGATATTCATACCACGTTCGCGACACAAGATCGTGTAGTCGACAAGCACGATACCGTTGTTAACCACAATACCGACAAGCATCAACATACCGAGCAGGGCCATAACGTTGAATGCAACACCTGTCAGTGCCAATCCGATAACGATACCAACGGCAGCAAACGGAATAGAGAACATAATTACGAACGGGTAGGTCAGTGATTCAAACTGAGATGCCATAATTGCGAATACCAGAATAATCATTAATCCCATCAACATAAATAGGTCTGTAAATGTCTCTTTCTGGTCTTCAGATGCACCACCCATATGCCACATATAACCGGCAGGCATTTCGATAGATTGCATACCTTTAGTCGCTGCGGCTGCTACATCACCTAGGGCGTGTCCGCTACCAACGATACCTGTTACGGTAATGAAACGTTCACGGTCTTTACGTTCAATTGTTGGTGGTGTAGATGTCTCTTTAACTTCACCAATGTCACGAATCTTCACACCTTTTCCTTGTTGGTTATATATTAAGATGTTTTCGATATCTTCGAGTGATTCGCGGAACTTGCGGTCATATCTTACTCGAATGTCATATTCGTTACCATCTTCGCGGTAGAATGATGTAACTGAACCATTGATTCTGTTTCGGAGATATGTTGATGCAGTTGTAACGTCGAGTCCATTACGAGCCAATTTTTCGAGGTCAAAATCAACTTTGTATTCTGGAACATATTCGTTACGAGAGATGCTGACTTCGGTACAACCATCAAGTGAACGCATCATTTGAGCTACTTGTTGAGCCAGGTTGTCAGTCACATCGAAGTCGTAACCATAAATTTCGATATCAACAGAACTTTGACCCATACCACCACGGGAACCAGATTCATTAACTTTATACACGCGGATTTCTGGATATTCGTCAAGAATCTTACGCATTCCGTCGGCAATTTCAGACAATGAACGTGTACGTTCGACTTTGGTCGTCAGAGATAAGTTCATCGAGATGATATGCGTACCGTTATCCATCATTGATGCGAATGAGTTATCAGAGTCTGCTTGACCTTCACGCAAGTTCAACATTTTGATTTCAGGGAAATTTTTTCTGAATCTGTCTGATAATTCGAGTGCGAGTGCACGAGTGATATCTTGTCCTGTTCCAACGGGCAACTGAATATCAACACCAATGCGGGCATTATCCTGAGTTGGGAAGAACTCGGTACTCATTTTTGGACCCAAGATACCGAATACTCCAAAGAATACGGCCAAACTGATCGCAATAACTGTTTTGCGATGTTCAACACACCAGCCTAATAATTTGCCGTAGACATTGTTGAATCTGTCCATTGTATTGTCGATACGACTTTGGAACCACGCTTTCTTCGGACTCTTTCTCATCATAATTGCACAGAGTACCGGAGTGAAGGTGATAGCTGCAAGAGTTGAAATCGTCAGTGTAATGGTAACCATCCAACCCATTGAGTTGAACAGAATACCTGCCATACCCTGAACCATAGTCAGTGGTAAGAATACGGCGATTGTTGTGAGTGTACCACCCATAACCGAGATACCCACCTCTTTCGTAGCAAAGATTGCAGCCTGTTTCGGGTGTGCACCACGGTCTGTATGAGATGTAATATTTTCCAATACTACGATGGCATTGTCGACAACCATACCGATAGCGATAGACAGAGAACTCATCGTAATAATATTGAGAGTTTCGCCAGTTGCAAGAAGGTAGATGATCGCAGCCAACAATGAAATCGGAATTGTCAGTACGACGATGATTGTTGCTCTCCAACGACCCAGGAAGATGAATACAACCAACATTACGAGAACAAATGTTGTGATGATTGTATCTCTCAGAGAGTTAACTGTGTGGATAATGTTTTCAGAAGTATCGACAATGGTGAAAAGTTTTACGTCAGATGGCAATGTTTTCTGAATTTCAGCCAATTGTTTTTGAACAGCTTTGGCGATTGCCACAGAGTTTGCACCTGATTTCTTTTGGATGATAATCATACCACCCTTTTCGTTATTGTTGAAAGTTTCCTGAATACGTTCCTGCAGGTCGTCTTTAATTGTAGCAACGTCACGCAACAGAATTGCAGCACCATTTCTTACACCTACAACGATATCGAGCAGTTCGTTCGGGTCATTGAATTCGTGGTCAACACGCAACGAGTATGCATTTGAACCCAAGTCGAACGAGCCGGCTGGTGTATTTCGATTTGCTGATGCGATTGCTGAGGAGATAGTTTCGATTGAGATTCCGTATGCTTCGAGTTTGTTAGGGTCGCAGGCTACCTGGATTTCACGCTGTGGAACACCCGCGATAGAGACTGAACCTACACCGCCAACGCGTGCCAATGGAGTTACGAGTTGGTCGTCAAGAATCTTGTACAGACCATTCATACTTTCATTGGCTGTAACCCCAATCATCAGAATCGGAATCATATCTGATGAAAATTTGAAGATAATCGGAGTATTTGCTCCGTCGGGCAGTGTCTGTAGAAGGTCAAGTTTATCCCTGACATCATTTGCTGCTACATCAATATCTATCCCGTATTCAAATTCAAGACTTACGATTGAGATATTCTCTTTCGAGTTAGAGGTGATATGTTTCAAGTGATCGACACCATTGAGTACGTTTTCAAGGGGTCTTGTTACATTATTTTCAATATCTTCGGCACTCGCACCCTGATAGGTGGTCATAACCATCATTGCGTTAGACTCGATATCAGGAAACAGGTCAATACCTAGTTGTGATAGCGAGAACAACCCCATAATACTGATCGTAGCGAACACTATTATAGTTGTGATTGGTTTTGTAACCGCTGCTTTATAAATATTCATTGTTTATTATTTGTTAACTCGTTCTACACTAATTCCGTTCTTCAATGCATTTTGTCCTGTAACGACTACTTGTTCGCCATCATTGATTCCGTTAAGGATTTCATAGCTTTTACCAAAACGGCGGCCAAGTTCAACTTTCTGGAATTTAACGGTTCCGTCAGAGTTGTAGATATATACAAAGCGGTCGCCTGAACCGAGTTGTTTTATTACTGAACGATCCGGAACTACGACATTCGTACGTTTGCCATATTTGATAGTTGCACGAGCATACATACCCGGTTTGATAATTTCTTTATCATTTTCGACAACGAGTTCTGTTGCGAATGTACGTGTTGTCTGGTCGATTGACGGAGTAATGCGTGAAACTTTGCCTTTGAATGATTGACCTGCCAGAGCATCAAATTCGATATCCACGCTCATACCCCTTTTGATGTATGAGTATAGAGATTCTGAAACGTTGATAATAATCTTGACTGGGTTTATTTTTTGAACTACGAAGATTGGGTCTGAACCTGACATATCACCATTATCATAGTTGCGGGCTGTAATCACACCCGAAATCGGTGAACAAAGTGTTGTGTTTTCGACCAAATTTTCATACGAAGCTTTAGATACTTCATAAGCAGTTTTTGCTGCTTCCCAGTTTGCTTTTGCAAGTCCGCCGAATTCATACAGCTTGTTGGCACGATCAAAAGCTGCTTTATTGTTTTCATACTGAACTTTAGCCTGAGTCAGAGCTGAGTTGTCGAGTTCTGCCACTTTCTGACCGGCTTTTACACGATCGCCGATGTCGACTAGCAGTTTTGTGATACGACGATTTTGTTGAGGTGAGATATTATTAACTGCATAACCTTCTACGTTACCTGTAAACGTACCAATCATTTCTACCTCTTGGGTGTGAACAACTTCGGTTGTAACCTTCGGTTTAGCTACAACGGCAGATTCGTTTGTTTTAGCACTTTTCTTTGATCCGCAAGCTGCACAAGCTACGCAAAGACCACACACAAACAGTGTCTTGGCGATTTTTTTCATTTTCATATCTTATAAAATTTTTAGTTTTCCTTAGAATAGTTTCCTTTAATTTTTTCGAGACCTGCCATATTTACCAGATAGTTGAAGATGGCAGTATTGCGAGACAATTCAGCTTGAGTATAAGCTACTTGCGAATTGTCAATTTCGACCAATGTTCCTTCTCCGACTTCATAGCGTTTGACCGCGATCTCGTAACCGCGTTTGGCTTGCAGTATGGTTTGATCTGCTGCGTGGTATTGTTTGATGTTGGTCAACATATTGCTGTGGTATTGAATTATTGCAGTATTGAGTTGACGTTCAATGTTTTCGCGTTGGAGCTTGATGTTCTCGAGATTGATTTTTGCAGAATTGAGATCTGCGCGACGTTTTCCGCCTGCAAAAATCGGAATGCTCAGATTAAGTGTTGCAACAGAATATGGGTTGAAATCATAGTCCTTAATTTTAAGATTTTCAGACATTGCTACATAGTTGTAGTTTACACCCAATGACAGAGATGGTAAATTAGCTGCACGCTGAATCTCTACGCTTTTTTTCAACATTTGTTCCTGAATGTCGAATTGACGCATAGTCGAGTTTTGAGAAAGGTCACCTTTTTCGATATTTGCAGTCAGTGCATTCCCGAAATCTGCAAGAGAACCTTGACAATCAATATCTGTTGCCAGATCGATGCCCAAAAGAGCTTTGAGTTGCCACAGAGCCAAAACAATTGAGTTTTCAGCGTTGAATACATTGGGCTCAGCATTGGCAACTGAGACACGTGATGTGATCAGATCGAATTCTGAAACTGCACCTACCGAGAACATTTTTTCTACGATTTTGTGATTTTCCAAAGCGTTATTGTATACTCGCTTGTAAACTATGTATGAATCCTTTGCGAGTAATACTTGATAGTACGCTTTCGAAACTTGTTCAATCATATCGATTCGAGAGCTGCGAGCCTGTTCCACTGCGAGTTCCACGTCCATTGCAGAGATTTTCAGTGATTTCCACAATTGAGCATTCACAAGTGGCATCTGGGCATTAATGCCTGCCGAGATGTTGTTTTTTGTTCCGATCTCCATAGACTGACCAGCGAAGTGCATAGTCTGTTTTTTGATGTATCGTTGATACGTAGCCGAGGCGCTGATTTCTGGCCATAAAGCGGCATATGTACCTTTCTGTGCATACTTTTTAGTTTCGATAGTTTTGTCTGCGATCTTAACCGTCGGACTCTCACTAAGTGCAATCTCAAGTGCTTGTTCAAGTGTAAGAACAAGTGTTTCCGATCTCTCTTTGTTTGCACTCGGAGTTGTTGTCTCCTGAGCTTGAACACCTCCCCATAACGATGCCATAAGCACTATAGGGATAATCTTCTTCATCATTTTCTTCATTTTACAATATTTTAATTTTTATTCTTTTGATTTTCTATGTATTCATCAATAAGTTTCTGTCCTTTTGGGGTAGAGATACCTCTCAGGACATAGTAAATCAGATTGCGGATTGAATTGCGCATACCCTCTCTATCAAGTTCGAAATTTTGGTTCAGGTATTGATCAATCATTTGAAACGAGTCCTGTAGCATCAGTATTACTATTTTCAGGTCAACATCTTCGATTATGTAGCCTTGTTTTCTGATAATGTCAAATTCTCTTAGCAGATATTCCTGAACAACAGCTATATGTTTTTTGACAAACTTTTTGAAGTGCTCTGGGTAATACTTGTGTAGTTCATTCGTGAACACCTCTTTATCTCTGAACGATTCGCTATTGTTGGCGTGTTTTAAAAGTTCAATCAGGATATTGTCGCGATATTCAGATTTTTTGATTTGTTCGAGTTTTCGTTTAATATGCAAATTAAGACATTCGTAAATCAATGATTCTTTGTCTGCAAATATTTCGTATAGAGTTCGTTTTGATATACCAAGACCATTAGAAATGTCATCCATTCTGATTGAACGGAAGCCATTTTTTATAAACAAATCGGTTGAGTATTCAACGATGTATTCTTTTGAAATTGCCATAATACCGCATTTTAACGGTGCAAATATACTAATAAAACTTTGAAAACGAAAAAAGTTTTGGAATTTTTCAGTACATTTCAAGATATATAGAACATAATTAACATTTATGCCTATTTCAGAGTGTTGAAAAATTATTTTTACAGAAGAAAATGATCGGATGATAGGTCAATTTCACAGAGCCATTTTTGTCTGAAAACCGGTATATGTAATCGTTGGAAAATTGGTGTAACTTCCCTGGAGTCCATATCTGTTTATGTAGTGCGTTTACTCCCGTAGCCTTAATGTGTTTTAGAACTTCAATTGGTTTATTGAAGTGCATAGTGTGGCTGTACTCGCAAGTGTAGAGCAGTTCGAATCCGATTGATTTTAACATCTGTTTCAATTTGTCGAACGATGGGTAATCAAGTCCCGAACCTGTGAGTTGTTTTATCTCTGTAAAGTTTTGTGGACCGAATGTTGAGAATGCAAAAATTCCCTCGGTCGAGAGAGATGATTTTACTATTGTGAAGAATCTTTCCAAATTGCTGAACCATTGGACTGCCGATGAACTTGTTATAAGATCATAATTTCCCCCGAGATTTAATTGTTCGGCGTCACCTGTGAGGATTGTTACCTCAGTGTCGAAGTACTGTCTGACAAATTGTGCAGAACGATCGGATAAATCGTTAATCGTAAATTCTGCAGACTTAAATAATTTTACTAATCTTTTGGTGAGCAATCCTGTTCCGGCTCCGATTTCGAGAATGTTTTTTGGAGCAAGATTCATCATTTGCAATTGGTCACATATTTGGCAGCATATTGAGTCCTGCACCGTAGCGAACAAATCGTAGGTGTCGTAGTTTGCTTCAAATCGGGTTTTCAGAATTTGTTTGTCAATCATAGTCCGAAGATTGTATTCAACGTGAGAGAATCAAAAAACGGGTAGTGTTGAGACTGGGTGATGATGGCCTTTTCGCCCCAGCAATTTAATTGATTGGCTACGGGGAAAATCCGATCTTTTGAGCCAATGACCACTCTATCCCAGTTAAAGTTTTTGAGAGGTCGGTTGGCAATCATTTCGTAGAGTTTTTCGAGTTCTTTGATTTGACTATCTATGTGGCGTGACGGTAGTATTTCCGGATTTGATTGCCACAGAGATCCGTATGTATTTTTGTTGAATTGTTCGATGCCTGAACTTTTTAAAGCTCTGAGTGTCAGCAGTGCAACCCTTTGCGGAATCCCCTTCAGATTATCGATCGGATAGGGTGTGCCGTTTATGGCAATTCTCAGGTCGAACATTTCGTCTGAGAAAATTTGTGTTGCAATCCAAACTCCGAATGACCATCCGACCAAAACTTTGAATTCATACGAATCAAAAAAATCTGTTTCGAGAGGTGTGAGTTCTCGATAATCATATAGGCATAAAATATCATAACCCTCAGGTTTGATGTGGTTCAGTGTGTGGAAATCGCACGACCACCCGAGTGTGAATACGGCAAGTTTTTTATTGTTATTTTTGATTAGCCAATGTTGTTCCATAGTTTGTTCAGGGTGCAGACAAAGTTTTCGAGTTGGTTTGAATCAATAGCTGCAGAAAGAGATATTCTTAATCGTTCGGTTCCCGGTGGAACGGTTGGTCTGCGAATCGGCATTACCCAAAAACCCTTCTGACGCAATTCAGTAGCCATATTTACTGCCAATGTAGAGTCTCCAACCATTATTGGGAATATGTGTGATTCGATTTTTGCAGACAGATTATTTTTGATGATATGTTTCAGTGTTTCGAGATGTCTTCGATTAGGCTCGAAACGTTCGTGGTTTTCCAATACAAATTTTGTCCAGCGGAGCGATATCGGTGGCAATGCCGTAGAAAAAATCAAAGTTCGCATCTTATTGACAAGCAGTTTATGCCACGTTTCATTGCAGACAACCATTGCTCCTTGTGAGGCTAATGCCTTTCCGAAAGTTGCCACTATGAAATCTATCTTGTCGTCGAGTTTCTGAGCCGAGGCGACGCCGGCACCTCGATATCCGTACAGCCCAAATGCGTGTGCTTCGTCTATGTATAGCAGACAGTCAAATCGTTCCTTGATTTCGGTTAGTTCTTTCAGCGGGGCAAAATCTCCGTCCATACTGAAAATCGATTCAGTTACGATGAACACTCGCTTGAAATTTGCTCGATGTTTTAATAGAATTTTTTCAAGGTGATCTGTGTCGTTGTGTCTATATCGTTCGAGGTGTGCTGAACTGAGTTTGATGCCGTCAATAATGCTTGCGTGAACAAGTTTATCGGCGATTATCAGATCATTGCTTGTAGTCACGGCAGGCAGTACTCCGAGGTTCGTTAGGAATCCAGAACCCAATACCAAAGCCCGCTTCTGAGGATATAATTTTTCTAATTCTGATTCGAGTCCGATGTAGTCGTTGTTACCAGTCATCAGTCTTGAAGAGGAGTTACTCAGAAGAAATTCATTGTCGAAATTTTGTAGTTGCAGAAATTCTTTTTGCAATTTAAAATCGGCTGCAATGCCAAGATAATCATTCGACGAGAGGTTGAGGTGGTCAATCCCGTTGATACGTACAAATTGGCCGTGAGTGTGTGAATTGGTCAGGCATCTGAGATTACTGCTCATTGATAATGAGTTTATAACATCTTGTATGTCAGATAGATTGTTGCTCATTGTTCGTCGATGAATATTGCCGAGTCGGGGTTAATGTTATTGAGTGTTTTAATCGCACATCTGCCGTTTGCACCTATGTTGACAGAGTATTCATTGACAAACATTTTGATGTGATTATCGATGACCTGTTCACTTAGATCGCGGCAATGTTCACGCACAAATTGTCGTGATTCCATTGGGTGTGCGAAGGCATATTGAATGCTACGTTCGAGGATTCGGTTTATTTTGAACTGCGTCTCTGTTGGTACTAATTTTGAGACTGCAATTGCACCCAGGGGCAGTGGTAACTTGGTTTTCTGTTCCCATTCATAACCGAGGTCAGCCACGAGTTTTGCTCCGTGTTTTTCGAATGAGAATCGTTCTTCGTGAATTAGGACTCCCACTTGACATTCTCCACTGAGAACTGACGGCAGTACCTGATGAAATATATATGATTTATAGTTATCAATTTCTGGAAAAAGCCTGCACATCAATGCATAAGCCGTAGTGTGAAATCCCGGAACAGCTACGGTTTTCTCTTTGAGTTCATTTTTTGAGAGAGGTTCTCTCGCAATAATCAGAGGACCGTTGCCAAAACCGAGGGCAGCTCCGCTGAGCAGAATATTGTAGTGATTACGAATCTGGTCAATAATTGCACAACTGATTTTTGAAACGTTCGGTTGATGATTTATTGTTGCGAGATTAAGTTGTTCGATATCTGCAAATTCTGCTTCAAACTCAATGCCTTCGCAATCGACAAGCCCGTTGAGCATCGCGTGAAACATAAACGTGTCATTCGGACACGGAGAGATATTTATTTTAATGCTCATTTTTGCTGAGATCGTTTATGAGTTTGACAATTGTCTGATAGAGATTTTCTGATACTTGCGGATTGATAGCACTGCCCACAATGTTGGATATTACTCTGATTTCCATAAAGTTTACGCCGTGGTTAAGGCAGGTCTGAAAGAATCCTGCACCCTCCATATTTTCAATCATTGCACCGCTTGATTCGGCACAGCATCGGTTAACCGAATTTGACGTGACTCTCGGAAGTCCTGCCTGTGAACTGAATGGGCATACTTTGGCTTGGTAATTATCTGTGTCTACAAAATCACAGTCTGCAATATTGATGAATTTGCCATCACGCAATGTTCCCAAGTCGGCTTCGAACTCTGAGTCGACCGATACGCAATCGCCTATAGAGAGACCAGATTCAGGATATGCACCTGCCCAACCACACAAAATAGTCCATTGAGGGTCATATTGATTGATGACTTCGGTTGTTTTTATTGCAGTTCTGATGCTGCCTACTCCGCACTGTTCAACCACTACGCCTTGATGTTTTGGGATCTCTTTCAATTCGTTGATTGTTGGAACAAGAATCAGAATCTTTGTTTTATGTTTGCGACGAGTCTTAATGGTGAGAATGTGTGTAGTGACTGCAATGGTAATTGCGGCTAACAATAACCTTACGTGCTGATGGTCAATGATGACAAAGATGCAGATAGCCATCGTAATCCATAATAGTGCCAATACTTTGATTTTCACCGAAGAGGGTATTCCTCGATTGGCTTTGTAATCGCGAAGATATCTGCCGATTTTAGGGTGGTACATCAGCCATTGGTAGTATCGTCGTGAACTTTTTGCAAAACACCAGGCTGCCAGTAGCATAAATGGTGTTGTGGGAAGTATAGGTAGCACGATGCCGATAGTTCCGAGTGAAACCGCAATCCACCCCAAAACTATGTAAATGGTTTTAAATGAGTCTTTTTGTTTTGTCATTTTAATCTTGTGACACGTTCGATGTCCTTGATTTTAAGTAGTTTGTAAATTGCGGCGTCGAGAATTCCGATATTTGCGACTTCGATGGTTACCGAGCCCTCGATTGTCATACTGTCTTTTTCGGTGAAGTTTATTGCTCCGATGTTTATTTTGAGTTCTTTGTTGAGAATCTCTGTGATTTTATTTACGAGTCCGAAGGTGTTTCGAGCCTGGATTTTCAGTGTAGCACGGAATCTACCCGTATCTGCAGAGTTCTTCCATTTGGCCTCAATGACGCGATAGGGGTATTGGTTTCTTAGTCGGTTGGCATTGGGACAATCTGTACGATGAATGGTAATTCCCGTAGCAATGGTCACAAAACCGAAAATCGGATCTCCGAGAATTGGATTGCAACATCTTCCAAATTTATATTCAATGCCACTCAGATTTTTGTCAATCATAAGGCAGTCGTCATCGGAACTTGATTCATAAGTAAAATTCTCCTCGATTTCGACAGGCTGTTCTTCACGTTCGGTTGTGGGTGAGAGAAAATCGGTTAGTATCTCCTTTATGGTTGATGTTTCAATCTCCTCTTCGGAGATCTTGGTGTATAAATCGAGAGCGTTTTTTATTTTGAAATGTCGTAACAGAATAGCTACAGCTTCATCAAACGATATGTCAAGTTTCCAATTTTTTATTTTGCGTTCAATCTCTTCACGTCCAATGTACGCACGCTTAGATTGCTCTTCTTTTAGGAACGCCTTGATTCTCGATTTTGCCTTACTCGAAGTGACGATATTCAGCCAGTCGCTTTTCGGACGTTGCTTTTTCAGTGTCAGAATTTCGACAATGTCTCCATTTCTCAGTTTGTGTTTGATCGAGACGCTTTTGTGATTGACCTTTGCACCGATACAGGTATTGCCCAATTCAGAGTGTATGTTATAGGCAAAATCGAGTATTGTCGCTCCGTCGTTTAGTTTACGAAGATCGCCATTGGGAGTGAAAACAAAAATCTCTTTGCTTGTGAGTTTGATGTCAGGAGTATCGTCCGAGGTCAACTCTTTGACCCCATTTTCAATCATCTGTCTGACTTTAGCGAGCCACTCTTCGCTGCCGATTCCGTTGCCAGAGACTCCTTTGTACCGCCAGTGAGCAGCAACTCCGTGTTCGGCAACGTCGTCCATACGTTCTGATCTGATCTGAACCTCGACCCAACGTCCCTGAGGTGTGATGACTGTCGTGTGCAGCGACTCATAGCCGTTAGACTTCGGAATTGAAATCCAATCTCTGAGTCGGTCGGGGTTTGGCGTGTTGTAGTCGGTGACTATTGAATAAGTTTGCCAACAGAGTCGTTTTTCGTCTTCGCGGGCACACTTTAAAACAAATCTTACGGCAAACAAATCGTAGACCTCTTCGATTCCGATCTTGTATTTTTTCATTTTCCGCCATATCGAGTAGATCGATTTGGTGCGGCCTTTTACGCTGTAACGAATATTCGCAGTGTCCATCTTTTTGCGAATCGGCTCAACAAACTCTGTTATGAAAGATTCACGTTGATCGACCGTGTTTTCGATGTATCTTGAAATCTTAGACCATTCTTGTGGGTGTAATTGTTTGAGTGCAAGGTCTTCCAATTCGGACTTCATTGTGTATAGTCCTAGTTTGTGGGCAATCTGAGAGTAGATGTTCAGAGTCTCCCACGCCTTTTTCTTGCGTTTCTCAGATGGAAATATATCCAGAGATCTCATCACTTCAAGCCTGTCGGCGAGTTTTATCAATATTACCCGAGGGTCGCTTGCGTAACTCAAAATCAGTTCTTTGAAACTGTCACTTTGGGTGTCTGACATTTTAGGGTCGACCTCCGAAATGTTGCACAATCCGGCAACAAGAGCAGTACATTTTGAAGTGAATCTTTTTTCGATTTCGTCAGGAGTGCATAATCCGAGTCTTACGGTGTCGTGCAGCAGAGCGGCACAAATCGAACTGCGTCCCAATCCGATTTCGTCACAAGCAATTGCAGCTACGTTTATTGCGTGATTCACAAATGGTTGTCCATCCCAACGAGTCAGACCTTCAAGACGTTGGCAGGCCAGACTCAAAGCATCTTCGATCATTGATCGTTGCTCGAACGAAAAATGATGACTTAGCATTCTCGAAAAATCTTCAATAATATCCATTACACCACACAAAAAAATATTCGCAAAGGTACAAATTTTTTACATAATTTTGGTCTGATATGTGCAACCACTTTGCCGATTTGAAACCATAGTTGTAAATTGTGGTATATTTATGGTGTAACTGAATGATTTTTGTTGAAAAATAATTATCTTTGTGGATTAATTGATAAGTTATATAATCGTATGAAACCAACATTATTAGTGCTTGCTGCCGGAATGGGATCACGATATGGATCGTTGAAACAGATGGATGGAATTGGTCCTTATGGTGAAGCTATTATTGATTATTCAATTTATGACGCAATTCGTGCCGGATTCGGCAAAGTGGTGTTCGTAATCCGTCATAGTTTTGAAAAGGAATTTAAAGAGGTTTTTTCTGCGGAAAGATTTGGTAATCATATAGATGTTGAATATGTTTTCCAAGAGTTAGATAAGTTGCAAAAGGGGTATTCTGTGCCTGAAGGACGTGAAAAACCGTGGGGTACGAATCACGCAGTACTGATGGCTCGTGACGTGATAAATGAACCGTTTGCAGTTATCAATGCAGATGATTTTTATGGTCGCGAAAGTTTTCAGGTTATAGGTGATTATTTGCGTTCGGTTGAAAGTCGTCGTGGTGAGTATTGTATGGTGGGTTACTATCTGAAGAATACGATGTCGGATTTTGGTTCTGTTTCCAGAGGTGTTTGTACAATGAACGCTGAGGGTAATCTGACGACTATTGTCGAACATACAAAAATTGTTAAGAATGGTCGCGATGCAATCGGATATGATGCTGAGGGTAATCAGGTGCCGATGTCGGGCGAAACTCTTGTGTCAATGAATATGTTTGGATTCACGCCTGATTATTTTGAATATTCTCAAGCAAGATTTACAAGTTTCCTTGATGAAAGTCGCGGTAATCTTAAAGCAGAATATTTTATTCCGTTGATGGTCAACGAACTGATTAACAGTGATAGAGCTCGAATGAAGGTATTGTCGAGTGCTGCACAATGGTTTGGAGTTACATACAAAGAGGATAGACCTGAGGTTGTGGCAACATTGAACGGACTGATTGAAAAGGGTATATATCCTAAAAATCTTTGGGCAAAGTGATTGAAATAGAACAATATATATGGGGTTTTACTCCCGAGGGCGAAGTAGCTCTGATATACGTTATGATTAATGGTCGAGGACAGAAGGTCTTTTTGACCAATGCCGCTGCGGGAGTAGTGAATGAGAAAATTATATCAGACTATAAAGTTGATGATTATCTACGTAGCAGAGATGTCGAAGGTAAGGTTATAGGTTGTGGCGTGGCTGATGCAATCAATGGAAAATTATGGGAGGCACGTACCGAAGTCAATAGGGTGGTGATGTCCTATACGGGAGATGTCGGTCGTGGAGAACAGGTTTACGAGGTGGTGTATGATTTTGATGACGATGGTGTGCTGGAAATCACACTGCAATCGCATACAACCGAATCAGTCAATATGGGAATGACCAATACGAAAATCAGCGAATCGCTTGAAGAGGTTGAGGTTGGAGAAAACCTTATCTACGAACGCCATTTGAATTATCAAGTGCAATAATGAAAAGTTGCAGAAAAATAAATAAACAAGAAAAGTAACCCGCTTAAAGATATGTTTGAGAATTTAACAGAGAAATTAGAGAGGTCGTTTAAGATTTTAAAAGGAGAAGGCCGCATTACTGAGATAAACGTAGCCGAAACCCTTAAGGAAATAAGACGAGCATTGATTGATGCCGACGTTAACTATAAGGTTGCAAAGCAATTTACCGATGAGGTAAAACAAAAAGCTTTGGGTCAAAGTGTGTTGACATCGGTAAAACCAGGTCAGATGTTGACCAAAATTGTGCGAGATGAACTTGCACAGTTGATGGGTGGAACAATGACCGATATAAAATTGGAAGGTTCTCCGGCAATCGTGCTTATCGCAGGTCTGCAAGGTTCCGGTAAAACAACGTTTTCGGGTAAGTTGGCTAACTTGATTCGATCGAAACGCGGTCGTGGCGTGTTGCTCGTAGCTTGTGACGTCTATCGTCCTGCGGCAATCGAACAGTTGAAAGTGCTCGGAGGCCAAATCGGTGTAGAGGTATATAGCGAAGATGGAAATAAAAATCCTATTCAAATTGCTCAGAATGCAGTAAAATATGCTAAAGAAAAGGGTGTGAGTACGGTAATCGTCGATACTGCAGGTCGTCTTGCTATCGATCAGGAGATGATGAACGAAATCGAAGCCCTGAAACGAGAACTCAAACCAAGTGAAACGCTGTTCGTCGTAGATGCGATGACAGGTCAGGACGCTGTAAATACAGCTCGTGAGTTTAATCAGCGAATAGATTATGATGGTGTTGTTCTGACTAAATTAGATGGTGACACCCGAGGTGGTGCTGCGATCTCAATCCGTTCGGTTGTTGACAAACCATTGAAGTTTATCTCGGCTGGAGAGAAACCCGATTCGATTCAGGTATTCCATCCCGAACGTATGGCAGACCGAATTCTGGGTATGGGTGACATCGTATCGTTGGTTGAAAAGGCTCAGGAACATTATGATGAACAAGAGGCTCGTCAACTTAAAAAGAAAATTGTTCACGATCAATTTGATTTCAATGATTTCCTAAAACAGATTCATCAGGTTAAGAAGATGGGTAATCTGAAGGATTTGGCATCAATGATTCCGGGTGTGGGCAAGGCATTGAAAAATGTGGATATCCAAGACGACGCATTCAAGCACGTAGAGGCAATAATCTATTCAATGACTCCTGCTGAACGTGCAAATCCATCGTTGCTTAACGGACGTCGTCGTGAACGTGTTGCCAAAGGAAGTGGATGTACACCTCAGGAAGTCAATCGCTTGCTCAAACAATTTGAGGATACACGTAAATTAATGAAAATGGCTGCAGGAGGGAAAATCCCGATGCGTCGCCGATAACTCAATAAAACTTATAGATTATGGAATTGTTAGATGGTAAAGTAGTCTCTCGAGGTCTGAAAGATAGTATCGCAGCCGAGGTTGCAGAGCTCAAGGCTCAAGGTAAACGTGTGCCGTTTTTGGTGGCAGTCCTTGTTGGCGACGATGACGCAAGTAAGATATATGTGGCAAATAAGGATAAAGCCTGCCAGGAGGTGGGATTCGGTTCGACAGTGTTGAAATTCCCTGCAGATATAACCGAAGAATTTTTGTTGAAGGAGATCGATAAACTGAATAAAGATCCAGAGGTTGACGGCTTTATAGTTCAGTTACCGTTGCCCGATCATATAAACGAATCGCGAATAATCGAAGCAATAGATCCTCGCAAAGATGTTGACGGATTCCATCCGACAAATACGGGCCGAATGGTTTCAGGTTTGCCATCATTTCTGCCTGCAACACCGTGTGGAATACTAGAGTTGTTGAAATATTATAATATTGACACACGTGGTAAACATTGCGTAGTTATTGGCCGTAGCAATATCGTAGGTCGTCCAATGGCAAATTTGTTGTCGCAAAAGGGGATTGATTGCACCGTTACGATTTGTCATAGTCGTACGTTAAATCTTGCAGAAGAGGTTCGTCGTGCAGATATTGTTGTGTCAGCAGTAGGCAGCCCTCGATTTGTTACAGCCGATATGATAAAACCAGGTGCAGTTGTCGTAGACGTCGGAATGAATCGTTTGCGTAGTGACCAAACTAAGAGTGGTTGGAAGTTGGTTGGTGATGTTGATTTCGAAAATGTCGCTCCGAAGTGCAGCTATATTACGCCTGTTCCAGGAGGTGTAGGTCTGATGACAATTTCGTCATTGATTGCCAATACACTGAGAGCATACAAAAAAGAGATCTACGCTTGGTAGAAGTTTATAGTCAGGAGTAATGGAAGTAACAATATTGGGAATAGAGTCATCGTGCGATGATACGTCGGCTGCAGTATTGCGGTCGGGAGTGTTGTTGTCGAATGTCATAGCAAGTCAGAAGGTACACGAGCAATATGGCGGTGTGATTCCCGAACTTGCATCCCGTGCTCACCAGCAGAATATCGTACCGGTGGTAGATGTTGCTCTAAAGGAGGCTGGTGTGTGTATTGAGGATATTGATGGTATAGCATTTACAAGAGGGCCTGGATTATTGGGTTCATTGCTCGTAGGATCCTCTTTTGCAAAGGGATTATCCCTATCTCACAATATCCCAATGATGGAAGTAAATCACTTGCATGGACACATATTGTCACATATGATTGATCTGCCTGATCAAATGATCGATCATCCTGAATTCCCGTTTTTGTGTCTGCTGGTATCGGGTGGACATACTCAAATTGTCCTGGTGAAGGATTACCTTGAGATTGAGATTCTCGGACAAACTATTGATGATGCAGCGGGCGAGGCATTTGATAAGTGTGCCAAAATTATGGGATTACCCTACCCGGGAGGTCCCGTTATTGACAGGCTTGCAAAAGATGGAAATCCGAAACGATTTAAATTTGCAAAACCGTCTGTGTCGGATTTTAATTATAGTTTCAGCGGATTGAAGACTTCGTTTCTCTATTTTTTGAGAGATGAAATGGCTGAGAATCCAAACTTTATAGAGGAAAATAAGACCGATCTTTGTGCATCGTTACAAGCTACGATTATAGATATTCTGATGAATAAATTAGTCAAGGCAGCACGTGTATTGGATATAAATATGATTGCAATCGCAGGCGGAGTATCTGCAAACTCAGGTTTGAGAGAGGCAATAACCAAAGAGGGCAATCGTCGAGGTTGGCGTGTTTTTCTACCCCAATTCAAGTTTACCACAGATAATGCAGCAATGGTCGCAATGGTCGGCTACCGCAAGTATCTGGCAGAACAGTTTGCCGAATTGGGAAATTCACCGATAGCACGAATGTCCAATGATGGCAATGATGCCTTTTAATGTTGTGAAATTTTGTTCGATAAATTACAAGAAATAAAGTTTTGAGATATGAATAAGAATTCGAGATATGCATTGCGAGGTGCATCAGCACTCAAAGAGGATGTGCATCGTGCAATTAAAAATATTGATAAGGGAGTTTTCCCTCACTCATTTTGTAAGATTATTCCGGACGTGTTCAGCGGAAATCCAGATTCGTGTCTGATTATGCACGCTGATGGTGCAGGTACAAAATCGTCTTTAGCTTATGCCTATTGGCGTGAAACGGGCGATATGTCTGTCTGGAAAGGAATTGCACAAGATGCAATCGTAATGAATACAGACGACTTGTTGTGTGTCGGTGCAATGGGTCCAATTCTCGTTTCATCAACAATTGGCCGTAACAAACGATTGATCCCAGGTGAGGTAATCTCGGCAATTATCAACGGGACAGAAGAGTTTCTTAGTGATATGCGAGACCTCGGAGTAGACATCTGTTCGACGGGAGGAGAGACTGCAGACGTTGGTGATTTGGTAAGAACCATCATTGTCGATAGTACCGTTACTGCGAGAATGGATCGAAAAGATGTTATTACAAATGAGTTGATTGCTCCGGGCAATGTGGTCATCGGACTCAGTTCGTTTGGCAAGGCTACGTACGAACGTGAGTATAATTGTGGTATGGGTAGCAATGGCTTGACTTCGGCTCGTCACGATGTGTTTTCGAAGATAGTTGCTGAACGTTATCCCGAAACGTATGATAATGGAGTTCCCGAAGAGTTGGTGTATTCGGGTGAGTATGGATTGACACAAATTATTCCCGAAATCGGAATGTCTGTAGGCAAAATGGTGTTATCACCCACAAGAACTTATGCTCCGGTAATGACTCGTGTTTTGAAAGAGTGCCGTGGTGCAGTTAAGGGATTGATTCACTGTACAGGTGGAGCTCAAACCAAAGTGCTGAATTTTGTTGACAATATGCATATTATAAAGGATAATATGTTTGATACGCCATTGTTGTTCAGGATGATACAACAGCAGAGCCAGACCGATTGGGAAGAGATGTACAGCGTATTCAATATGGGGCACCGAATGGAGATATATGCTGATCCGGCAGGTGCAGATGAAATTCTCTCAATAGCACGTTCATTTGGGGTTGATGCTCAGATCATCGGACGTGTCGAACCGATGGAGGGTGCAAAGGTTACAATACTGAAAGATGGTAACCAGTATGTTTACACAAAACAAAATCATTAGACTCAATGGCAAAAATTCGTTTGACCAAAGAATTTACATTTGAAATGGCACACGCTCTGGAAAATTATGACGGGGCGTGTAGTCATATTCACGGACATTCATATCACTTCTATGTAACCGTTGCAGGTGAACCAAATCAAGATGAGACATCACCCAAGTACGGAATGGTGATGGATTTTGGCGATCTTAAACGTATCGTAAACAATGTGATAATAGATCGTTATGATCACGCATTTATAGTTCGAGCAACTCAGGCAAACGAAAAGTTGTGTCAGGAAATGAGAGATCATTATAAAAAAATCGAACGTGTAGATTATCAACCTACCTGTGAGAATATGATATCATATTTTGCAGAGGCTATTTCAGAACAGTTGCCAAGCAGTGTTGAGTTGGTCGAACTGAAACTTTATGAAACAGCATCATCGTGTGCACAATGGTGTGCGTTAGATAATAAAAAATAGGTTTAAGATATGAATAGTGCCGATCAGATCAGAAAAATAATTGAACATCAACTCGAAATTGCAGATATTGATCGTTCCCCGGAGATGTTGTATTCACCGATACGATATGCATTGGGATCAGGTGGAAAAAGAATGCGACCCGTGTTGACATTGTTGAGTTGTGAAGCCTTTTCAGATCAGTGGCAGTCTGCACTGAATGCAGCAATGGCAATCGAAATTTTTCACAATTTCACACTGCTCCACGATGATATTATGGATAACTCGTCGATGAGAAGAGGTCAACCAACGGTTCATTGTCGTTGGAATGATAATACGGCAATCCTCTCGGGCGATGCTATGTTGATTTTATCATACGAGATTTTGGCTCGTTCAAATCCCGAATTGATTGTAAAATTGCTTCCTATTTTTACCCGCGTAGCACTCGAAGTGTGTGAAGGTCAACAACTTGATATGGATTTTGAATCGTGTGAAGAGGTGTCACTCGAAAATTATATCGAGATGATTAGACTGAAAACGGGAGTGCTTTTGGCTGGAGCAGTTCAGTTGGGTGCATTGTGTGGAGGTGCTTCAGACAAAGATGCTGAATTGATGTATGAATTCGGAGTGAATTTGGGACTTTTGTTTCAGATTACAGATGACATATTGGATACTTACGGCGATCCGAAAGTATTTGGTAAAAGTATAGGTGGTGATATTCTGTGTCGCAAGAAGACGTTTTTGTTGGTATCAGCACTGCAAAATGCTACCGAACAGCAGAGAGATCGTTTGTGTAAACTGCTGGAAGATGAGTCGTTGGCAGCCGCAGAAAAAATTGCGGCAGTTACGGCAATTTATGACGAATTTAATATTAGACAGGTGGCAGAGCAAGCATCTGATAAATATTTCCGATTGGCAATGGAGGCTCTTGAACAAGTTTCTTTAGATAAGAATCGTAAATCGGAACTTGCCGAATATGCAACCAAAATAAGATACCGAGAAAAATAGATTCATAATGAGTATAACACGAAAAGATATTGAGATAATGGCCCCGGTTGGGTGTTATGAATCTCTGTATGCAGCGATTCAAGCCGGAGCAGATTCTGTATATTTCGGAGTGGAACGTCTGAATATGCGAGCCCATTCGTCGGTAAATTTTACGCTAGACGATTTGGCTAAAATAGTTGCAATCTGTCGCGAAAATGGATTGAAAAGTTACCTCACAGTAAATACGATTCTGTATGATGAGGATCTTGAAGCTATGCGTGAAATATTGCAACGTGCTAAAAAAGAGGGTGTTACAGCAATTATTGCGAGTGATCAGGCGGCGATATTCTATGCTCGTGAGATAGGCCTCGAAGTGCACATCTCAACTCAACTCAATGTGTCGAATATTGAGACTCTGAAATTCTATGCACAGTTTGCCGATGTGGTGGTTTTGGCTCGTGAACTAAAAATCGAACAGACCGAGTATATATACAAACAAATTGAAGAACAACAAATTCGAGGTCCGAAGGGCGAATTGATTAAAATCGAGATGTTCGCTCACGGAGCATTGTGTATGGCTGTTTCGGGAAAATGTTATTTGAGTCTGCACGATGCTTGGCGTTCGGCTAATCGAGGAGAATGCCGACAGATTTGTCGTCGTTCGTATGAGGTGCGTGATCGCGAAACAGGACACGAGTTGGTCATTGACAATAAATATATAATGTCTCCGAAGGATTTGTGTACGATAGATTTTCTTGATAGGTTCATCGGAGCAGGTGTCCGTGTTCTGAAAATTGAAGGTCGCGCCCGAGGTCCGGAGTACGTCAAACGTGTAGTTGAAAGTTACGATCAAGCTGTGCGTTCAGTTTGTGATGGTACATATTCGAGTGACGAGGCTCTGAAATGGAAAGAACAGTTGGCTTCGGTTTTCAATCGCGGATTCTGGCAGGGATACTATATGGGAGCACCTGCCGGCGAATGGAGTTCGCTGTATGGCTCGGCTGCAACACATCGTAAAGTTTATGTCGGCAAGGTTACAAATTTCTTCCAGAAGATTTCTGTAGTAGAGATATTGGTTGAAGCTGCTGAACTTAACGATACTGACGAAATGATGTTCATCGGAGAAACTACAGGTGTGGTTGAACTCAAAGATGTTGAGATTCGTAATGCTGCGGGTCAAAAGGTGTCAAGTGTATCTCAGGGTATGATATGTTCAATAAAATCGCCGCAACTGATTCGTCGCGGCGATAAGTTATATAAAATGGTTCCGGTTTAATCTATAACCAAACTTAGGCTGGATTGCCGAGTTTGTCGAGTGCCGAGTTGATTCGTTGAATTGTCTGGTCACGTCCGATGAGCTCGGCAATTTCCATCATACTCGGACCCATACTGCGACCTACAATTGCAAGTCGGAAGGTGTTCATTATCTGTCCCATAGGGTATTGGTTTTGTTCAATCCAACTGTGAATAGTGTGTTCGAGTACTTCGGCTCTGAAATCTTCAATAGTGGCAATAACATCTCTGAGTTGTTGCAGTCGGTTTGGATTTTCGCCTTTCCAGAATTTGTTAACTGCTTTATCTTCAAATGATTCCGGTGCTACGAAGAAATAGTCTGACAAGCTCCAGAAGTCACTGACAAACGTAGCACGTTCCTTAATCAGACCACACACCTTTTCAACCATAGTTTTGTCTGCTTTGACACCGTAATTTTCGAGTATTGGTTGGTAGAGGTCTGCTAATTCTGAGTTGTCTTTTGTCTTGAGATATTGAGCATTAAACCAACGAGCTTTTTCAGGATCGAATCGTGAACCCGATTTCCCACAGTGTTCCAATGAGAAAGCCTCAATAAGTTCCTCCATAGAGAGAATTTCTCTATCATCACCTGGGTTCCAGCCAAGCAGTGCCAACATATTGACAAAAGCCTCTGCAAAGTATCCGTCTTCGCGGTATCCGTGTGCAGTTTCTCCGTCAGGTGAGTGCCATTCAAGCGGGAATACAGGGAATCCCATCTTGTCGCCGTCACGTTTGCTGAGCTTACCTTTTCCCGTAGGTTTGAGCAACAATGGCAGATGTGCAAATTTCGGTTGTGAATCTTGCCAGCCCAATGCCTCATAGAGCAGATAGTGCAATGGCAATGATGGTAACCATTCTTCACCTCTGATTACGTGTGAAATTTCCATCAAGTGGTCATCAACGATATTTGCCAAGTGGTATGTCGGAAGGCTGTCTGTGGATTTGTAGAGTACCTTATCGTCCAGTGTTGATGTGTTTACTTCAACATCTCCGCGAATAAGGTCGTGCATTTTGACAATTCTGTCAACGGGCATCTTAAAGCGAATAACCCAATTGTGATTATTTCTGATTCGTTCTTGAACTGTTTCTGAATCGAGATTCAGAGATGTCTGCAGAGATTCGCGAACCAGATAATTATAGGCAAAAGTTTTGCCTTGAGCCTCATAATCGGCACGTATTTTATCGAGTTCTTCGGCACTATCAAATGCATAGTAGGCGTGACCTGAGGCTACGAGTTGAAGTGCATATTGCAGATAAATCTCTTTTCGTTCGCTTTGTCTGTACGGAGCACAAGGTCCTCCTTCATTGACACCTTCATCGAATTTCATTCCACACCAATTCAGTGCCTCTGTGATATATTTTTCGGCCCCAGGAACAAATCGTTGAGAGTCGGTGTCTTCAATGCGAAGAATAAAATCTCCTCCCATTTTCTTGGCAAACAAATAATTATATAGTGCAGTTCTTACACCACCCATATGCAAAGGTCCGGTTGGACTCGGTGCGAAACGAACTCTGACTCTTCTATCCATAATTTAAGTTTTAAACGTTAAACAAGAAGTGCATAATGTCGCCATCTTGAACGACATATTCTTTGCCTTCGATTCCGATTTTGCCGGCAGTACGGCACGCTGACTCTGAACGCAGTTCTACGTAATCGGCATATTTTATCACTTCGGCACGAATAAATCCACGTTCGAAGTCGGTGTGGATAATACCCGCAGCTTGAGGTGCTTTTGTTCCTTGGTGATATGTCCACGCACGAGTTTCGTCAGGACCTGTAGTGAAATATGTTTCGAGTTGCAGCAATTTGTATGCAGCCTTGATCAATCGATTTACGCCTGATTCTTTCAGCCCAATCTCTTCGAGAAACATTTGTCGTTCCTCATATGTTTCGAGTTCTGCGATATCCGCTTCAGTTGCTGCAGCTACAATAAGTATTTCGGCATTTTCATTTTCGATAGCTTTGCGAACAGCCTCTACGTGTTTATTACCCTCTGCAGCCGATGCTTCATCGACGTTGCAAACATACAGAATTGGTTTGTCTGTTAGTAGATTGAGGTCTGAAACGATTTTACGATCCTCCTTATCAAGTTGCACCGTACGAGCTGAGAGCCCTTGTTCGAGAGCCTCTTTATATTGCTTATAAATTTCGAATTGACGTTTTGCGTTTTTTTCTCCGGTTTGAGCCTGTTTTTGAACCTTTGCAATACGACTTTCGATAGTTTCGAGGTCTTTAAGTTGCAACTCTGTATCTATGATTCCCTTATCACGTACTGGGTCTATCGAACCGTCAACGTGAGTAATGTTATCATTCTCAAAACATCTGAGAACGTGAATGATAGCATCTGTTTCGCGAATATTAGCCAAAAATTTATTTCCCAAACCTTCACCTTTGGAAGCACCCTTTACAAGACCTGCGATATCTACGATTTCGATGGTTGTGGGGATTACCTTTTTAGGGTTATCAATTTCAGCGAGTGCCGTAAGACGTTCGTCAGGAACAGTAATTACACCCACATTGGGCTCGATTGTACAGAAAGGAAAGTTTGCTGCCTGAGCTTTGGCATTAGACAGACAGTTAAAAAGTGTCGATTTGCCAACATTGGGCAGTCCGACTATTCCACATTGTAGTGCCATTGATTATTCAAATTTTCGCAAAATTACTTTTTTTTCCTTAATCAGCCAACTTTTATTCTTTTAATTGTATTCAATCATTGTGATAATTATATATATTTGTGGAGTAAAAAATATTAACATTTATGAAAAAGATTTTGAAAACCATAACTATTTTGATTGTTTCGGTAGTTGTGTTGTTGTGGGTAGCACCATTGGCCTTCAAGTCAAAGGTCAATGAGGTGGTGAAGACCCAAGTAAATAATATGTTATCAGCGAAGGTCGATTTCAGTGATATTGGAATCAGTTTGTTGCGTCATTTCCCTCACGCATCGATATCGCTTTCGGGGCTCACAGTTACGGGTGTCGACAAGTTCGAAGGTGATACGTTAGCAAGTATCAATAAGATTGAACTCGTCGTAAATCTGGCATCGTTGTTCAGTAGCGATGGTTATGAACTTACCCGTCTGATAGTAAATCAACCGATGTTGATGGCACACAAACTTGAAGATGGGGCAGTTAATTGGGATATTATGCCTATCGAAAGTGAACCAACTTTAGAAGAGGATAAGGTAGAGAGTGTCGCTACTTCTGAAGATAATAAAGAGGAGGCAGCTCCGAGTGGAGAGGTAAAAGAGGTTCCTGCTCCGACGACTACTCCACAAGGTCCATCTGCCTTTAAACTGCAAGTTAAAGAGGTGAAAATCAATTCTGGATATTTGAGTTACATTGACGATTCATCGAAGATGGTAGCATCTATAGGTAATTTGAATTTGCGACTCAGTGGTGATTTGGCTGCCGACAAGACAACGTTGGATATGTTGCTGACAGTTGGCGAGTTGAACTTTGCTACCGGAAATGTTAATATGTTGAAAGATGTGACAGTAAAACTCGATGCTTTAATCGAAGCCGATTTGGTTAATAATAAATTTACACTGAAGGATAATACGTTGAGTATTAATGCTATCGAGTTGGGTATTGATGGTTGGGCTCAAATGAATCAAGATCAAAGTATAGAGATGGATCTCAAGGCAAATACATCGAAAGTGGAATTCAAGGATATTTTGTCAATGATACCTGCGTTCTATACCCAAGATTTCAAGGATTTGTCTGCATCTGGACAATTGTTGTTTGATGCCTGGATTAGGGGTATTTATCAGGGCGAGTCTACTCCTGCATTCGATATGAATCTGAAGGTTGCAAATGGAGCATTTGGTTATGCATCACTGCCAGCTAAAGTCGATAATATCAACGTGTTAGCATCGGTTGCATCTCCCGGTGGAAAGATGGATAATATCGTTGTTGATCTGCAAAACCTCAGTCTGGTATTGGCCGGAAATAGATTGAATGTATCGTTTAATGCACGAAATCTGATGAGTGATCTTACATTTGCAGGTGAGGCTGTAGGGGTAATAAATCTCGCTGCAATTAAAGATGTCTATCCGCTAGATGATTCTGTTGCATTGTCGGGTGTTATTACTGCCGATGTAGGTGTTGCGGGCAGAATGTCTGATATCGAAGCAGAACGTTTCAATAATATTCAGGCTACGGGAGATTTTAAAATAGCAGATATGTCGGTTGAATTGGCCGGATTGCCAACGGTGGCAATCAATCAGGCCGTCGCTAAGATTACTCCTGCTCAGATGAGTCTGAATAAGTTTGATCTGAAGATTGGAAAGAGTGATATTCAGGCAAGTGGAGCATTGTCAAATTATTTGCCTTTCTTGTTGAAGGGTGAATTGCTGAAGGGTAATCTGAGTGTTTCGTCGAAGTTGCTTGATCTCAATGAAATAATGAATCTTGTGCCCGAAGAGATTGAAGACTCTGAACAACCCGTTGAGGAAGAACCTGCTGAGATTACGGAAGATATGTTCCGTCTACCGAAAAATATGAATCTAGGACTTAATGTTTCATTCGATAGGATTTTGTTCCAGAAGATGATTCTCGATAATCTGAGGGGGCAGGTGACATTGGCAAATGGAGAACTGAAACTCAATAGACTCGATATGAATGCATTTGACGGAAAGTTGACGACTACGGGGCATTTCTCTACGGCAGAAGAGCAGCCGAGTGTCGCATTGAATCTCGATTTCTCAAATGCTTCATTTGCTACGACATTTGCACAGATGGATTTGATTCGCCGAATGGTGCCGTTGTTTAAGTCGGCAGGCGGTCGTTACTCATTGGGAATGTCTTTGGCAACCAGTCTCGATGGTGAATTTTCACCGATATATTCAACACTGCAAGCCAGCGGAAAACTTGCTACGGCAGATGTCAAGTTGCAGAATATAAAGGTGCTCAATGTAATGGCTGAGATGCTGAAAAGCGATAAGCTGAAAAATATCGAAGCAAAGAATGTTAATATCGATTTCGAAATAAAAGATGGAAAACTGTATACATCTCCGTTTAAAGTGTCAATGGGTAATATTGTGATGAATCTGTCTGGTGCTACGGGAATAGATGGAACAATCGATTATACTGGTCAGGTTGAGTTGCCACAAGGATCCTCTAACCTGTTGAGTAAAGTCGGTATCAATATCGGAGGAACATTCACCTCTCCGAAGATTTCTGTATCATTGAAGGATGCTGTTAAAGATGCAGCAAAGGGAGTGCTCGAAAATAAACTGGGAAAGGTCTTGGGAACATCTGCCAAGACGAGTGCTGATACAAGTGGCGTGGCTAAAAGTGCTGTAGAAAATGTCGTAGAAGAGGCTCGTGTTGCGGGTGAAAAACTTGTTAATCAGGCGAAAGCTCAGCGAGATAGTTTAGTGAGTAAAGCGAACTCTACCATTGCGAAAATCGCAGCCCAAAAGGCTGGTGATGCTTTGGTGAAAAAAGCAGAACAAACAGCAGAAAAGATGGTTAAACAAGCCGAAGAAAAGGTGGCTCAGAAATAACTGACCAAATAGCGGTTAACGAAATAATAGAGGGAACGATCATTACTCGTTCCCTCTTTTTATAATTGATAAAATTAATCACCAAAACTTATGCCGCAACTGCGTGCTGCGTGGACTATTTCACTGTCTGGTTCGACGAACTTTGTGTGGCCGACAGCTTCAGACAACGGAACCGAAATAATCTCGGATTGTTTGAAAGAAACCATTTGTCCGAATAATCCATCTTTAACAAGTTCGAAAGCCTTAACTCCGAATCTTGTTGCTAGAATTCGGTCGTATGCAACGGGTACACCTCCACGTTGTAGATGTCCAAGTACGGTCTCACGAATGTCACCTTCGAAACCTGCCTCCTTCAGTTGACGACTCAGTTCGAAGGCAATGCCTCCCATTCGCATATTGCTGTAACCAATTTCGTCGGCTTTCTCGGCAACAATATGTCCATCTTTAGGTTGAGCACCTTCGGCTACGACGATTATGGCGTAACCGCGACCTCGCTTGTATTTTGAATTGAGTTTATCGATAATCTTATTTACATCGTAAGGAATTTCAGGAATAAGGCATACATCTGCACCACCGGCGAGTGCTGCTTCGAGAGCAATCCAACCCGTATTGCGGCCCATAACCTCCATAATGAATGTGCGGTTGTGTGATGCTGCTGTTGTTACGAGTTTGTCAATAGCTTCTGTGGCAATCTGTACGGCTGTCCTGAATCCAAACGTTAAGTCTGTGGCAGAAAGATCATTGTCAATGGTTTTAGGTACTCCGACAATGTCAAGACCTTTTTCGTATAGTTGATGAGAGATGCGTTGTGAACCATCACCTCCGATGCAAATTACGGCATCAACGCCCATTAGACGTAATTTACGAATCATTTCGTCCGAACGGTCTACGTACTCCCATTGACCTGTCTGCTTATTGAATAGTGGCCACGCAAATGGACCTCCTTTATTTGTAGTTTCGATAATCGTACCACCCAAGTTATGAATATCTTTAACTGTACTTTCAGTTAGAATTTTGATTTCTGTCGGTTCCCAAAGTATCCCATTGTAGGCCTGAATGCTACCGAGTACCTCCCAATTTCCCTCCATTGCAGCACGTTTGACCACGCCTCGGATTACGGCGTTCAGTCCCGGACAGTCACCACCGCTGGTGGCAAGCAATACGCGTTTCATCATAATAGGACTCTATTTTTTAAGTAGTTCGTAATTTTTGTTGTTAAATTTGTTGAGTCTGTTGGTCAGCAGTGTAAATGATTTTATGCTGGGTGGAAACTTTTCGTTCCACATACCATAGACTATGATTGACAATTTATTGTTTGCAAGTAGATTAATCGTGGGTATTTCGATTGATGTTTTATTGTTTTTTTCATTTTGGAGTTGTATTTTGATGTCTGGTAAATCGGCAAGTCGAACCCGATAGGTATTTTTCCCTCCGTGTTTTAAATCGTTAATGGTCCCATACCATAGCATCAAATCTCCACAAGTAGGATTGTTTATATCATTATTGAAATTGCCGTAGGTGTCTCGATAGACAATATACAATTTATTGTCCAAGGTCGTGATGTTATAGTGATCACCCTGAATGAAACTTGGCAGTGGCGAAGGGTAACTCCACGTATCTCCATCATCCTGACTGACAGAGATTACACCAATTCTGCGTTCGATATCGTTTGCCAAGGCTACAATATACTGTTTGCCGTTAAAATCGACTTTGGCAATTCGGGCATTTTCAATAGAATAGATATTATGTTTGATTGCAATCTCTGGATAGGTCCAAGTTAATCCTCCGTCGCTAGAGTAACTTTTATAGATAACGTGTCGGCCATTGAGCATATTGCGACCACTATTGAGCAGGGCTATATATTGTCCATTATCAAGGCGTATCATAGATGTTACCTTTATATCTGATTGGACAAGGTGATTGAAGGTCTTGTGCCACTGAATGCCGTTGTCCATAGAGATTGCAGACTTAATAGGATAGCCTTCAAAGAACATAATTAGATTATTACGATTGGCAATATTTGAGAGTTTGCGTTCTTTTTGGTACTGTTTGGGCAGAATGTTTTTGCCTCTCAGGGTGAACAGCGATATGTGGGTTGCCGGGTTGCCGATAAGAATTTTATTGTTGAATTTTGAATCCCAACTTTGCCCTCCGTCTTTAGATAACTTTAGGGAGACCTCTTTGGAATTATGAGGCATATATGCAAGCAATATATTTTCGCCACGTGTTGATAGTCTTACGGCTGAGGTATGCAGAGGTGTTTTGAAAGATCCATAATGTACGATATTGGATATAGATTTATCGGATGCCAAGTCCAGGGTAGGAATCGGCAAGTTGTGATTTCGGATTAATCTAGCATATTGCTGAGATTTGGCTGAGGTTACTCCGAGCAGTAAAATCGCAATTATGAATATGAATTTCATCGGTTTCATTTATTTGTTACATATTTATATGAGGTTGCAATAAGAACGATGAATATCAAAACTAAAATCAATGGAAATACTTCACGCTGAGCAGCATAACGTTGTGCAAATTCTTTTAAGTCTGAATTGAAATTATTCCAGTCGGGCATATTTCTGATGCTCCATTTTGCTTCGATTGTGCCGTTGTTAAGCAGTATTATCCCTGTTGTTGTTCTCAATAATGTCTTGAGTGTAGTTGCATCAATCCTAAATGTCGGAACTGTGAATATCGTTGTCGTTTCGACTGCTGGGTCGCAAGTTAGTAATATGCAGTTCAATTTGTTGTTGAGGGCGAATTGTTCAGCTGATTTGAGTGATTCTATTGTGTGCGGTGTAAGTGCAGACAAATCTCTTATGGTCAAAACAATGACCTCGTTCAGATTGAACAACGAGTCGGTGACCTCTCCTCTGTTATCAAATATTTTGAAATTTTCGATTTCAGGTCTGAACCCCTTTTCTACCAAGATGGAACGAGTGTCAACAAACTCCCATTTCGATGAGTCCCACCAGGTTGTATCCTGTTCGTCGAAGATATGTATTTTCCCAGTAGCGATGTTGCGGTAGTGTAACTCGGTGCGGAATCTGTCCATCTGAGCATTATCCGGAATCTCCATAGATTGCGGTATATTGGTGCCCGAACAGAGATTCGTAGCATCAATTAACGGTAGGTTTTGATGACTCCAGATGGCACCCCACAATATTATACCTGAAAATATGATTGCAGTTATAATGCTCTTGATGGTGGTTTGCAGAGATGTTTTTCGGTAGATGCTCCAGATGATGAGTGTCAGTAGGAGCAAAATGATATTTTTGAAGAATGTCTGTCTGTTGGAGAGGTTGACTATTTCGCCGAAACATCCACAGTCGGACACCGAATCTGTTAGTGTGATGTATAGGGTCAACAATGTGAAAATTGACATCACAACTATTGAGATGACAGAGACTTTTTTGATGAATATTTTGTACAGCAGAGAGAATCCCAATAGAGCCTCGGCTGCAATCTGAATAAAACAGATTGTCAGAGAAATCGGTGATAGAAAATTTAATCCCCAAGCATTCAGATACTCTTCGATTTTTAGTTGTCCTCCGACGGGATCAACTGCTTTTGAGATGGCTGAAAAGATAAATGTTGCAGCGATTAAAACTCTAATCCACAGAGTGATGTCTCTAAAGATGCGATTCACAGTATTAGACTGAAATGTTTTTAAATAAAGTCTTTAATTTTGGTTTTAATTCTCTCGAATATATCTTCTGGTGAAAGCATATTCCCATTGCTGTCCGAACAATCGACAATTGATAGTAATTCCTCGTGAGCCTGATATATGTAGACTTCACGCACACGTTCTTGTAGAGTCAGAGATGCTTCGTGTATGTCCGTAGCCCCTTTCAGATATTCACGGTCTTCTCCCTGACGCTGAGAGGTCAGTTTGTCACGTGTAAATCCGAATGGCACGTCTAGAAACAGGTTGATGTCCGGACGTGGAATGGAATTGTATGTGAATTCCAAATCGAGAATCCATCGAGTCAGTCGTTCGCGTTTTTCAGGATCATCAATTTTTGCACATTGGTATGCAATGTTTGAGCATACATAACGGTCTGCAATTACATATTTCCCACTACTGAGCCATGAGGCAATCATCTCGGCTGCATCTTTTCTGTCGCCCGCATAGAGCAGTGCTACCAGATACGGATCAACCTCTGATGCAGATCCAAATTCACCTCTCAAAAAACGTGCAATCAACTCTCCGTAGAATGGCGAATCGAATCTTGGGAAGTGTAACATTTCAACCTCTCTGCCATTAGATTCGATTAACTCTCTAATTTTTTTTATCTGGGTGCTTTTACCTGCACCATCAAGACCTTCCAATACAATAAACGGCATACCTCAAAATTAATTTACACCCCAAATATAGCTATTTTTATTGATATATTGCAGGTGTATACCATAAAAAATGTCACTTTGACAACTTAATAATCAATATGTGGACTGCAATATGGCTATTGTGTTGTGAAAATTAATTGAGTCTTAATGTTGCAATAATGTGTTTTTTTCGGAACATTACGGTCTGGGTATAAATTATGGTATTTAGATTGATTATTAAGGTTAAAATTTTTATCTTTGCGAACTATATTAATGCGATTTTATGGAAGAAAAAGATGCAATAATTGGAGATGTGACAAATGGCGAGTATAAATATGGTTTTGTTACAGATGTCGAAACCGAGACTATCCCTCGCGGTTTGAATGAAGATATTGTTAGAATGATATCCCAGCGGAAGGATGAGCCTGAGTGGATGACTGAATATCGACTCGAAGCATTCAGACACTGGCAAACTTTGACAATGCCTACGTGGGCACATTTGAATATTCCTCAGATTGATTATCAGGATATTATATATTATGCGGCACCTAAGCCTCGCAAGAAACTCAACAGTATGGATGAGGTTGACCCTCAGGTGAGAGAAACGTTCGATAAACTCGGAATTCCGCTTGAAGAACAGATGGCCCTGTCTGGTGTGGCTGTAGATGCCGTTATGGACTCGGTTTCGGTCAAAACAACATTCAAAGAGACATTGGCCGAGAAAGGAATCATTTTCTGCTCGTTCTCTGAGGCACTGAAAGATTATCCCAATCTTGTGAAAAAGTATATGGGAATGGCAGTCCCTTATACCGATAATTTCTTTGCAGCTCTCAATGCAGCCGTATTTTCGGATGGTTCGTTTTGCTATATTCCCAAAGGTGTACGCTGTCCGATGGAACTCTCGACATATTTTAGAATCAACGCGTCGGGTACGGGACAGTTTGAACGTACGTTGCTTGTCGCAGACGAAGGTGCCTATGTGAGTTATCTTGAGGGATGTACAGCACCACAGCGTGATGAGAATCAGTTGCACGCAGCAGTGGTGGAGATTATTGCAATGAAAGATGCCGAGGTAAAATACTCAACAGTTCAGAATTGGTATCCGGGTGATAAACAGGGTCGCGGAGGCATATATAATTTTGTCACCAAGAGGGGTGTTTGCCGAGGCGAAAATTCGAAGATATCGTGGACTCAGGTCGAAACAGGTTCGGCTATTACGTGGAAGTATCCGAGTTGTGTGTTGGTCGGCGATAATAGTGTGGGTGAGTTCTATTCGGTTGCACTGACCAACAACTACCAGCAGGCAGATACAGGTACGAAGATGATTCATATCGGGAAGAATACACGTTCTCGAATTGTGTCAAAGGGTATATCTGCGGGATTCAGTCAGAATAGTTATCGAGGCTTGGTTAAGGTTTCGGCTAAGGCTGACGGAGCAAAGAACTACTCACAGTGTGACTCTCTGTTGATCGGAGATAGGTGTGGAGCCCATACGTTCCCATATATGGAAGTTGATAATAAAACGGCTAGTGTCGAACACGAAGCTACGACTTCGAAGATTGGCGATGATCAGTTGTTCTACTGCAACCAGCGAGGAATCTCAACTGAAGATGCCGTAGGATTAATTGTTAACGGTTATGCCAAAGAGGTACTTAACAAATTGCCGATGGAGTTTGCCGTAGAAGCTCAAAAACTCTTGTCGATCAGTCTTGAAGGCAGTGTGGGATAGTAAAAATGTATTACGAAAAAAAGAAAAAGATATGCTTGAAATAAAAGATCTACACGCGGGAATCGAAGGCCGTGAAATATTACGAGGAATTAATCTCACGGTAAAAGCAGGTGAGGTTCACGCGATTATGGGACCTAATGGTTCAGGAAAGAGTACACTTGCATCAGTGCTAGCCGGTAATGAAAAGTTTACCGTGACCGGAGGTTCGGTTACATATAAGGGCGAAAATCTATTGGATCTGTCAATCGAGGATCGTGCTCGTGCTGGATTGTTCCTTGGATTTCAGTATCCAGTTGAGATTCCCGGAGTCAGTATGGCAAATTTCCTAAAACTTGCCGTAAATGAAAAACGCAAGTATCAGGGTAAGGATCCGCTGACAGCAGCCGAATTCCTAAAAATGATGAAAGAACGTGCAAAGGTTGTAGAGATTGACTCAAAGTTGACTAATCGTGCCGTAAACGAAGGATTCTCTGGTGGCGAAAAAAAGAAAAATGAAATATTCCAAATGGCAATGCTTGAACCGAGTCTGTCAATTCTCGACGAAACTGACAGTGGTCTGGATATTGATGCATTGAGAATCGTTGCAACGGGTGTGACTAAACTTAAACGCGAAGATAATGCAACCGTTGTCATTACACACTATCAGAGATTGTTAGATTATATTGTGCCCGATGTGGTTCACGTATTGTACAACGGACGTATAATCTACTCGGCAGGAAAAGAGTTGGCTCTTGAACTCGAACAGAGAGGTTATGATTGGTTGATTAAGGATCATCAATAGCAGAATAATGGATAACAGAAATATAGAATATCAATTAAATAATCTGTTTAAGAACCGATTGTCGGAGATTCAGAATGGCTCGTCAGAGTTGATGAATGCTCGTAGACAAGAGGCAATGACACGCGTTGTCGAGCAGGGATTACCTACAAAAAGTGTCGAACGTTACAGACAAACGGATATTCGGTCGATGTATAACTCGGATTCTGAACTTGTGTTGAGTGCAGGAGAAACTGATTGTCAGACCGGCCAACTGCCTATAGAATCTATTCGTGTAGAGTTGTGCAATGGTATTTATGTTGCAGATGAGAAATTGACCGTTACGGAACAGGGAGTTGTCTTGGGGTCATTGGCAGCCGCTACACGCGACTACCAGCAGATTGTAGAGAAATATCTGAATTCGTTGGCAGATAATGGTGATGTCGTGAGCGACCTTAACACAGCATTTGTCAAAGATGGATTCTTTCTGTATGTGCCGTCAGGTGTGGAGGTTGAACTGCCCGTATCGGTGGTTGAGTCTTACTGTACACAGGGACCTTCGAGTACGTTTGGCCGAATGTTGATGGCTTTTGAAGCAAATTCGAAATGTACTATTGTGCTGGATTTGCGTTCTGGGTGTTCACAACAGGTGACAAATAACAGCGTGAGAGAGATCTTCGTTGAGAGTGGTGCAAATGTGAATATTGTTGAAGTTCAGCGATTTAGTGCTGAGATGAAAAATGTTACAACGACATTTGTATCGCAGGCAGAAGATTCGAGTGTAAAGTCTGTGTCACTGACCATAGATGGCGGCGTGGTGAGAAATAATTGGAATGTGAAACTCAATGGTCGCGGTGCTGATAATCAAACATTTGGACTCGCATTGAGTAACCAAACTCAACATATTGACTACTGTACAAATATCGAACACATCAGTAGTGATGCAACGAGTCGTCAGAAGTTTAAATCAACGGCTTCAGATTGTGGGCGTGTAGTGTTCAATGGTCGAATCTATGTGGCTCAAGATGCACAACGCACTCAGGCATTCCAAGAGAACCGAAATCTCCTGATGAGTGATTCTGCAAAGATTTATGCAAAACCACAACTCGAAATATATGCCGACGATGTGAAGTGTAGCCACGGGGCAACCGTAGGTCAACTTAATGCAGAAGAGATATATTATATGCGTCAACGCGGATTGTCAGAGGCAGATGCAAAGAGATTGCAGGTGTATGGATTTGTCAATGAGATAATTAGTCGCGTAGATAATCCGAAATTAACCGAGTTGTTGAACGAGTTGGCTACAGCCAAAATCGAACGAATGTAAGATGTTTGATGTAAAGAAAATACGTGAAGAGTTCCCGATATTGAATCAGCAGATTTACGGAAAACCATTGGTCTATTTGGATAATGGGGCAACGGCTCAAAAACCTAAGTCTGTTATTGAGATTATAGATGTATTGCATAATAAATTAAATGCGAATATCCATCGAGGAGTACACTATCTGAGTGAACAATGTACCGAACAGTATGAACAGGCTCGTGGTCGTATCTGTCGTTTTTTGAATGCCGCTTCACCTCGGGAAATTGTCTTTACTTCAGGAACCACAGCATCAATAAATCTGGTTGCGTATAGTTATGGACAATTGTCAATAAATCAGGGTGATAATGTCATTGTTAGCGAGATGGAACACCACGCAGATATTGTTTCGTGGCAATTGGTTTGTGCGATGCGAGGTGCCGAACTTAGAGTTCTGCCTTTCGAAGATGATGGTCGTTTGGCAGTTGAAAAGTTGCCACAGTTGATGGACGAACGTACCAAAATAGTCTGTGTAACACAAGCATCTAATGTGTTGGGTACAACGCCAGATTTGAAATATGTAATCAATGTGGCTCACTCTGCAGGAGTTCCCGTGCTGGTTGATGGAGCTCAGGGGGTAGTTCACGGTGGAGTCGACGTCCGAGAATTGGATTGTGATTTTTATGTTTTTTCGGGACATAAATTGTACGGACCAACGGGTATTGGTGTGTTGTACGCAAAAGAAAAATGGCTTGAACAGATGCCGCCTTTTATGGGGGGTGGTGATATGGTTAAGACTGTGACATTTGCTCACACTGATTACGCAGAGTTGCCGTTGAAATTCGAAGCTGGAACATCAAACTACATCGGAGCAATAGGACTTGGTGAAGCAGTTAATTTTCTGCAGGGACTTGATATGACCTCTGTTGCTGAACACGAAAACCGCTTGTTGCAGTTGGCGACAGAAAAGTTGTCTACGATAGACGGGTTGCGTATTTATGGTAATTGTCCGAATAAATGTGCAATAGTCTCATTCACGGTAGAGGGTACTCACCCATATGATTTGGGAATGATTATGGATAAGATGGGAGTGGCCGTAAGAACTGGTACACATTGTGCTGAGCCGATTATGACTCATTATGGATTGACAGGTATGATAAGGGCTTCGTTTGCGATGTATAATACCGAAGATGAGATCGGTACTCTGTATGATTCCGTGGTAAAAGCAGTGTCAATGTTGAGGTAGTATTGCTCCTCTAAGAAACAAAAAAACGCCGAACACATAGGGTGATCGGCGTTTTTTTGATGTATTCAGTTAAGATTTTTCGACGCTCCAGACTCCGCCGATGATCAGAATAGCACCTATGATGGCGGCGGCACTTACTGGTTCGTGCAGAAAAATTGCAGCCGTAATCATAGCTACAACGGGCTGAAAATATGAGTAGCTGCCGAGTTTTATTGCACCAAGTTTCGGCATAATAGCATTCCACGAGTAGTAACAGAAACACGATGCAACCATTCCCAAAAACAATAGGTTGAAGATAATCTTCGGTTGTACCAGCAAGGCAATGTCTGTGACAAGTGGTGTAAATAGAAATGTCGGTAACATCGTGATCAGACCATAGAAAAATACCTTTCTTGTTACAAATAGTGCCGGGTAACTATCAAGTCGTTTGGTAAGTGTTAGATAACAAGAAATGGATGCAGCTCCGCACAATGCGAACAGATATCCCCAAAGGTTGAATTCCAGCGATTTGGACCCATTGAGAATCACAAGGACTGCACCTCCCATTGCTACAAGTATGCCAATCAGCATTTTGAATGTAACTCTGGATTTTAGGAATATCCAAGAGAGAATCATAGTTCCGATTGGACTCATACTCAGCAAAAGAGATACGTCTGCCACGTTAGCACGTTCGAGTGCTGCTATTTCGCAGGTGAAATAGAACGAACAACCGGTTATTCCCGCTGCCAAAAATAGCAATTCGTCTTTTATCGATTTGGAGAACAACTGCTTGTGACTTAACGCGGATAGACATAAATAGGCAATCAGAAATCTGAAGAACATTATTGAATTATTATTCAATCCGTTTATCAACAATGTTTTTGTTGATGACAGAGTCGTTCCCCAGATTATGATTACACCAAGAGCCCACAGGTGATACCACCTATTGTGCGAGTTTTGCATTACTTTTTCAATTGAGTAAGACGTTCTTCGCAACTTTTGATTTTTGCTTCAGCATCTGCCTTTTTTATACGTTCTGTTTCAACGACCTTGGCAGGAGCACTGCTTACGAAACGTTCATTGTTAAGCTTTTTCATTACCGATGCGAGGAAACCTTGTGCGTATTCTAACTCGGCTGTAATTTTTTTGATTTCGGCTGCTGTGTCAATCTTGTCGTCCATCGGAATGAAATATTCTCGATTTTTGATAATGAAACAGATAGCATTTTCGACCTTCGATTCAACTATGTTGATTGAGTCGAGGTTAGTCATCTTGATCAGAATTGGGTCGTATGCTGAAAAGACATTGCCATTATAGTTGACTGATAATGATATCGTGTCACGATTAGGAATATTCTTTTCCTTGCGGATATTGCGAATAGCAGTGATAGTCTCTTTTACTTGTTCGAATTCGTCGAGCAGAGTTTGATCAACAGTTCCTGCAGTCGGCAACGATGAAATCATAATGCTTTGACCATCCTTACGTTCAGCAATGTCGTGCCAAATTTCTTCGGTAATGAAAGGCATAAATGGATGCAGCAATTTGAGCAATTTTTCGAAGAAATCTTTTGTTGCGTTCAATGTTGCCGAATCGATTGGTTGTTGGTAACCTGGTTTGATAAGTTCGAGATACCAACCAGAGAATTCGTCCCAGAAGAGTTTATATGTCAGCATTAATGCTTCAGAAATTCTGTATTGAGCAAACATTTCGTCAATCTGTTCGATGGTTCTGCTGAGCATCGAGTCAAACCACTTGATCGCAATGCGGTTATTTTCAGATTGTTCTGCATTGACATCTTCTTCCCACATCTTGACCAGACGGTAGGCATTCCAGATTTTGTTTCCGAAGTTTCGTCCCTGTTCTACCAGCGAGTCGTCATACATAAGGTCATTACCTGCAGCTGAGCAGAGTAACATTCCCACACGAACACCATCTGCTCCGTATGTTGCAATCAGGTCAAGCGGATCTGGTGAATTGCCCAGCGACTTACTCATCTTACGACGCAGTTTGTCACGGACTGTGCCCGTGAAATAGACATTGTTAAATGGTTTTTCACCGACATATTCATATCCGGCAGTGATCATACGCGCTACCCAGAAGAACATAATATCCGGAGCTGTTATCAAATCACAGGTTGGATAATAATATTTCATATCTTCATTGTTCGGATTTCTGATTCCGTCGAAGACTGAAATTGGCCACAACCACGATGAGAACCAAGTGTCAAGAACATCTGAATCTTGCCTGAGGTCTTCTTGTGTGAGGTTATTGTTACCTGTTTTCTGGCGAGCTTTCTCAAGAGCCTCTTCGATTGTAGTTGCTACGACATATCCTCCTTCTGGGAGGTAGTAGGCCGGAATTTGTTGTCCCCACCACAATTGACGAGAGAGACACCAATCTTTGATGTTTTCCATCCAGTGGCGGTATGTGTTTTTGAACTTTGCGGGAACAAATCTCACTGTGTCGTTCATTACAGATTCCAATGCCGGTTGAGCCAACTCTTTCATACTCAGGAACCATTGCATTGAAAGTTTTGGTTCGATTACGGCGTGAGAACGTTCTGAATAGCCGACCTTATTTTCGTAAGCTTCGACCTTTTCGAGCAGTCCTGCATCGGAAAGATCTTTCTCGATGAGTCTTCTTACTTCGAATCGGTCAAGTCCAACATACAATCCTACTTTATCGTTGATTGTGCCATTGTCATTGAATATGTCGATAGATTCGAGACCATATTTTTCTCCCAACATATAGTCATTCACGTCGTGTGCCGGAGTTACTTTTAGGGCACCTGTTCCGAAAGTCATATCGACATATTCGTCGAAGATAATCGGAATCGAACGACCAACAATTGGAACGATGACACGTTTGCCTTTCAGATGAGCATAACGCGGATCTTCGGGGTGTACGCACAAACCTGAGTCACCGAGAATGGTTTCTGGTCTTGTTGTTGCTACGATGATGTATTGGTCAGAGTCTTCGATGCGATATCTGAGGTAGAACAATTTGCTGTGTTCTTCTTTGTAGATAACCTCTTCGTCCGAGATGGCTGTGAGAGCAACGGGGTCCCAGTTGACCATACGTACACCTCGGTAGATTTTACCTTTTTCGTAAAGGTCTACAAAGACTTTGATTACACTCTGACTCAGTGCTTCTTCCATTGTGAAGCGGGTACGATCCCAATCACACGAAGCTCCAAGTTTACGTAACTGTTTGAGAATAATGCCACCGTGTTCGTTTGTCCATTGCCAGCAGTGTTTTAGAAACTCTTCACGCGAAAGGTCTGTTTTTTTGATACCCTCGTTTGCGAGTTTCTGCACAACTTTTGCCTCTGTTGCAATAGAGGCGTGGTCGGTGCCCGGAACCCAGCAGGCATTTTTACCTTGCATTCTGGCTCTACGCACCAAAACGTCTTGTAAAGTATTATTAAGCATATGTCCCATATGGAGCACTCCGGTCACGTTTGGTGGCGGAATTACCATAGTGTAGGGTGTTCGTGAATCTGGCTCTGAATGAAAAAAGCCTTTATTGAGCCAATATTCATACCATTTGGATTCGATATTGGCAGGAGTGTACTTTACATTTTCGTTCTCCATCGTATTGATCGTTAGTTCGATAAATTCAGTTATTGATGATATAGGTTGCAAATATACAATTTTTCTCTGAAAGAGAATCTTGTTTTGATACAATTTAGTGAGAATTGAAAACGTTTTATTTCAGATTGGAAAAAAATTGCTAATTTTGCAGATTAATTTGTTGATGTGCATTAAGTGAGGAATGTCAAAAATGGATAGTAAGAAAAAAGATTTTATGGAGGAACTTGTGAATATTGGAGATCTTGTGGAGGGAAAAACACAGATTATTCCTGTAATTGCAGGTGAAGATGATGATATTTTGAGTAGTGTGACGTTGCCATTGGTGTTGCCGATATTGACGTTGCGTAGTTCGGTGTTGTTTCCTGGGGCAATTACTCCGATTACGGTAGGACGTGAAAAATCGATGAAACTTGTGCGTGATGTGGAGAGTTCGGGTTCGATACTCGGAGCTGTGTTGCAGAAAGATGCGAAGATAGAGAATCCTGCACCTGATGATTTGTACCGAATCGGAACCGCGGCAAGGATTCTGAAGATTCTGGAAATGCCCAATGGTAATCTGACAGTGATATTGCACGGACTTGAAAAGTTCGAAGTGGTGGATTATGTGGCTTCAGAGCCATTCTATAAGGCAACAGTAACTCAATTGAAAGATTTGTCTCCGGACGAAAATAATGTGGAATTTGATGCATTGGTCGAATCATTGAAAGATGTCGCACTGAATATAATAAATACCTCGCCGTTGATTCCGAAAGAGGCTGCATTCGCAGTGAAAAATATTGACAGTAAGAGAGGTGTCGTGAATTTTATCAGTTCTAATCTCGATATGAAGGATTCTGATCGTCAGTATTTGTTGGAGGCTCCAGGATTGTTGATGCGGGCACGACGATTGCTTGAGATATTGATTCGCGAACAGCAACTCGTTGAACTTAAGAACGAAATACAGGCAAAGGTAAAACAGGATATTGACCAGCAACAGAGAGATTACTTCCTACAACAACAGATTCGTACAATTCAGGAAGAGTTGGGAGGAGATCCGGTTGATCGTGATCTGGAGGAATTGAAAACTGCTGCTGTGAAGAAG
>CAJGBR010000004.1 GCA_904501625.1 uncultured Rikenellaceae bacterium | reverse complement strand
GTACACCATTTCTGTCATTGGAGTGGGAGGCTCTGAGTGCTATCGAGGCTAAAAAAATTATTCAGGATAATCCGGTTGATCTGGTATTCTTGGATATAAATATGCCAAATATGAATGGGATTGAGTTGATACAAGAGCTGGAAGATGCTCCGTTGGTTATATTTACTACGGCCTATCCAGAGTTCGCGATTTCAGGCTATGAACTCGATGTGGTGGATTATCTTTTGAAACCATTCTCATTTGACCGATTTACAAAAGCAGTGACTAAAGCTCACGAACTTTTTACCATCAGACAGAATGCTGCGACAATCTCCGAGGCAGACTATATGATGATTCGTGTCGAGTATTCCACTGTAAGAATCGAAATAAACGAGATAGATTATATTGAGGGGCTGAAGGACTATATCAAGATTTATACTCGAAACGGGAAAAATTATGTGACAAAGAGTTCAATGAAGAATATCAGTGAACGTTTGCCTCAAAATTTTATACGTGCCCACAAATCATACATCGTTAATATGGAACGTGTCACTGCCCTAAAGAATAATGTAATTCAGATAGGACAGCAACAGATTCCGCTTGGAGCATTAAATAAAAATCTTGTTATAGAACGTATGCAAGATAAATTGCTTTAAAATTTCTTGCGGTAAGCATTCGGGGTCACTCCCGCATTACGCTTGAAATATTGTCCAAAGAACGATGAATTCGGGAAGTTTAACTCCATTGATATTTGTTGGATTGAGAGATCTGAATTTCTGAGCAGTGTTTTTGCGTTTGAAATTACTGCTTGAGAAATCCAGTTAGAAGCACTGCGTCCAGAAACATTGGTTACCAGTGTTGATAGGTATTTGGGACTGATGCACAACTCTCGGGCATAGAATTCGACTGAACGTTCGCGATTTGAGTATTCGGACAATAAAATCAGAAATTTCTTGAAAATATCCTCTTTGCGAGTGTGTGAGCTCTGTTTTGTAATTCGCTCGGTTTGATATATGGCAAATATCTCAAAGAAGAATGATATCAGTAAAAATCCCGTAATCTCATTTTTGAATGGGTAGTTCCTGCGTGAGTGTTTTGATTTGATTACCTCGTACATCGAGATTAAATCCTCTTCTTGTTCGCGAGAAAGTTTAATTATGGGTCTATCCTTGATATTAAGAGCTCCCATTAGCACCGAATGTGTCGGAGCAGCTCCGACTTCTCGCAGATAATCGTTTCGCACAACTAGTCCGATCCCATCAAAATCTTCGCTACACGACGCCGAATTGATGATAGAATTGGGGAACAGAGTGATCAAATATCCCGATTCAGCGTGAAATTTATTGTCGTTGATTTCTATATCAATATATCCTTTTTGACAAATTATGAATCCGACAAAATCGACCATTGCAGGTATCGTCGAGTCAATCTGAGTATATTTATCATAGAGGGTAAAACAATGTACGAACGAATCGTAATTCTCAAGACTCAAGCGTTTTATATTTAATAATTTTTCGTTCATATTATTTTATTTTCGTTTAATGTGTTTTTTATGAAATGCAAAAAAAATATTTTTGTAAGTCAATTGCAATAAGAGTATTTTTAATTAAGAACAAAAATACACATTTGTTGAAATATTGAACATTTGCAAGGCTCTATTATGAACGTTTTGTCTCAAAATAACAGCCATAAAAATTGGGTAGCAATATTTTTCTAAATAATAAATATTAAACCAAAAAAATCTGTATCTTTGCATTAACCAAAAAAAAATGAATAAATGAGAAAATTTGTATTGCTGACATCATTGTTTATGGTGTTGTTTTGTTTGCAAAGTTCTGCTCAAACATCAATATCAGCAGCAGTCTATTCATTGCCGCGAACTGTATTGAAAGTCGAAATCATAACAAAAAAAACAGAGATTACGGCTGGTCCCTATGCTCGTTATGCTCAGAAATATCTGGGTATAATTGTTCCACTGTCAAACAAGGTTAACTATTCAATTGAGTCTGCCATAATCACGCCATTTGAAGAGAGTGATCCTCAGTTTGTATACAGGTTGGATAATATTTCCAAAGAGGATCGTGAGAGTCTGTTGAGAGTAACTCCCAGTGGAATCATCTCAAAGGGAACGATGCCACTTGTCAATGAATGTGTAGTGGCGAAAGAACTGCTCTGTCAGAATGAAAAAAATACAAGTGCAGATGATATTTTGCAGATTGATAAACGAAATATGGCAGAACTCAATCAGAGTGAAATGGCTCAGAATGCAGCTCAAACGATTTTTATGCTGAGAAGAAAACGCATCGAATTACTGACAGGCGAACTTGGTGAAAATGTATTTGGTGAAGGTCTGAAGGTGGCAATAGAAGAATTGAATCGTCTTGAACGTGAATATATCGCGTTGTTTGCCGGAAAAACTGTAACAACGATTGAACGTAAAACATTTGAACTGATTCCTGATCAGAATAATTCGATGATTGTTTGTCGATTCTCGCCGACAGAGGGTGTAGTTGATGCAAGTAATCTCGGTGGCTATCCTATCGTTATGGAGTTCAAACTGGAAGGCGATAATTCAAATTCGGTAGCGGCTGATGTGAAGGGAGCAAAGGTTTATGTCCGTGTGGCAGAGATGGTTAATGTAAATGTCGTTGATAGTAATAATAGAAAAATTATTAGTAGCAAACGATTGCCAATTTATCAATTTGGACGTGTGATGGCAGTCCCCGTATCGTTGGCAAAATAGACAATTTGTATTATGGGTAATAAAAAAGAATCGCAACAGCGATTCTTTTTTTATTTGAAATTAGATTGACTATTAGTCTTCATCATCTTCGTCAAGTTGATCGGCGATTTCTTCTGCGTCTTTAATTTCGCCATCTTCATCGAAGTAGTCTTTTTCATCTTCGTCATCAACCTTAGTATCAATCTTCACATTGATTTTGACAAGATAGCTTGTGTCATCGGTTTCAAACGGTACCGCATAAAAAAACTTATCAGGTCCTAAATCAATTCTCATCATTTTCTCTGAGAACCCCAACGGATATTGTTTCTTGACCTCTTCCTGCAATTCTGGTGAGAGGTTCTTGAAACTTACAACTAATTTTTTCTTTGTATTCATTGATAACTTTTAAACTAATCAGCTATTAATCAATTTTTTAACTCTGTTTATGTATGTGAAATCCATACAAAAACTTCTGCAAGTATAAGCAAAATTTAGAAAATCATTAATTTTTTTTAAAAAAATTTCCCTAACAATCTTCTTATTCAGTTAAAACGTAGGTGAAGTGGTGATAATTTGGTGTAAAAATGGTATATTTGCAACCAATAAAAGTTACGCAAAATTTATGAAAGAAATTAAAGGAACGGGGGTTGCATTGGTAACTCCGTTTAATCAAGATGGCTCAGTAGACTATTCGGGACTCGAACGTGTCGTAAGAAATGTTATAGATTCGGGTGTGGATTTTCTTGTTGTGTTTGGAACTACAGCTGAGACTCCTACCTTGAATGATGACGAGAAACAAAAAATTCTATCATTTGTTAAGAATCTCAATGCAGAACGCTTGCCGATTATGGTCGGAATGAGTGGAAATAATACGGCTCTGCTGATTGAGCAGATTCGTAATTTTGATTTTACGGGAATTGATGCGTTGCTGTCAGCCTCGCCGTACTACAATAAACCATCTCAAGAGGGAATATATCGACACTTTATGGCCGTAGCAGAGGCATCTCCGGTGCCTGTAATGTTGTATAATGTGCCAGGTCGTACGGGGTCGAATATGTTGCCTGAAACTGTAGTGCGTCTGGCTCGTGATAACAAAAATATAATGGGTATTAAAGAGGCTTCTGGAAATATGGCTCAGGTTAGCAAAATTCTGCGTGATAAACCCGATGGATTTGAACTCTACTCTGGTGAGGATAATCTGGCCGTTGCAACGATTGCTTTGGGTGGAAAGGGTATAATCTCCGTAGCTGCAAATGCATTCCCGAAACCTTTCAGCAAGATGATTAATTATGCACTTGAGGGTGATGCTGTTAGTGCGAGTGCGTTACAATTGGAACTTTTTGAGATAATTGAATTATTATTTGCAGAGGGTAATCCTGTGGGAGTGAAAACGGCTTTGTCAATAGAAGGTATTTGTAATCAATGGGTTAGGTTGCCACTTGTGCCGGGGACAGATTGTCTTAGAGAAAAAATGCAAAAAATAATTGCACAAAAATTTGCATAAATAAAAAAAAGGTTATACCTTTGCACTGCAAATGAGGGGTCCCTTCGTCTATCGGTTAGGACGGAAGATTTTCATTCTTCAAAGAGGAGTTCGATTCTCCTAGGGACTACGAAACGAGAGGGCTGTTCGTTGGACGGTCCTTTTTTTGTTGTGTATATGAAAATATCTGTAGATAAAAATATTCCTTATATCGAGAGTGTTTTCCCTAAAGATGTTTCTGTGCAATGGCTGTCGGGAAAAGAGTTTTCGGCAGAATCTGTGAAAGATTCGGACGCACTGTTAATCCGAACCCGAACCCGTTGTGATGCATCGTTGCTCGAGGGAAGTCGTGTGAAAACTATTGCTACGGCAACAATTGGAACAGATCATATCGATTGGGAGTATTGTCACAAACGTGGAATTAAGGTGATTTCAGCAGCCGGATGTAATGCTTGTGGTGTGAAACAATATGTGGTGGCTGCATTGCTTGAACTCGAAAAACAGAAATTTGATCTGACTGGAAAAAGACTTGGTGTGATCGGTGTCGGAAATGTCGGTACACAGGTCGTTCAGGCTGCAAAAGTGATGGGATTAGATGTGATGGAATGTGATCCACCCAAGATGCTGAGGGGAGAACTTGATTCTCACGTTGAATTAGACAAGTTGTTGAGATGTTGTGATATAGTGACACTTCACGTGCCGCTGGTTACCAATGACGAGTTTGTTACAGAGAATATGGCCGATGAGCATTTCTTCTCGAAAATGAAAAAGGGTGCTGTATTTATCAATTCATCAAGGGGAGAGGTTGTTGATCAAGAGGCTTTGAAACGTGCTATACGTAGTAAACATTTGAGCCATACGGTGCTTGATGTATGGCGAAATGAACCAGAGATTGACCGTGAATTGATGATGCTCGTGGATTTGGCAACACCTCATATTGCGGGATATTCACGACAGGGAAAGGCTAACGGTAGTGCGATGTGCATCCGAGCTCTGTCCGAAATATATGGTTGGGGATTGAATGATTGGTATCCAAGCGAGGTTGAACCCAATGTGATCAATTGTCAGAAATTGACTTTCAAAGAGATAAGAGAGTCTATTGCACGTGAGTGTGATCTTGTTGGTGATTGTCAACGCTTGAGAGCTAATCCCGAGTGTTTCGAGTCTCTGAGAAATAATTATACATATCGTCAGGAGACTCTTTAACCGGTGTGGCAATGGCGGAAATCTTGTCTTGAAGGAGTGAAACTAAACACAAACTAAGACTATGATTTATCCGTTTGTGTTATCGTTGCAGCTCATCTCACTTTGGGTAGTAATGTGCAACAGATGAAAAACAGTGTAAAAAAATGATAGAAACCGACGAATTCCGAGTGTTAGGTTTAACAGACTCGACACTAGGAGCAATCCGAAGTAAAGGATTTGAAACACCATCGCCGATCCAGCGATTGGTAATTCCTGTATTGTTGCAGGACCAAAATGACATTATTGGACAAGCTCAGACTGGAACCGGAAAAACTGCTGCGTTTGGACTGCCGATATTGGAACTCTTCGCAGAAAAACGTGGAGTCCCCCAGGCTCTGATATTAGTGCCGACAAGAGAGTTGGCACTGCAAGTTACCGACGAATTATTGTCGTTTAATATCAACAAGAAATTGTCAATAACACCTATTTATGGCGGTGCCTCTATAAGCGAGCAGTTACGTCGTCTTGCTAAGGGCTCGGATATCGTAGTCGGTACTCCGGGGCGTATCCTTGACCATTTGCGTCGTGGAACTCTCGATTTGCGTAGTCTGCATTGGTTGGTGCTTGATGAGGCTGACGAGATGTTGGATATGGGCTTTATTGAAGATGTTGAACAGATAATGAGTCATATCGTTGAGCCTCATAGGGTATTGTTATTCTCGGCGACGATGCCTGACCGAATAAAAGAACTTTCAAAAAAATATATGACCAACGTCTCTTTGTTGAAAGTTGATACTCCGAATCTCACTACAGATTTGACCGATCAGATATATTTCGAAGTTAAAGAGGCAGACAAATTTGATGCATTGACCCGAATCATTGATGTTACTCCAGATTTTTACGGAATAATATTTTCGAGAACAAAGGTGGGGGTAGATGAACTTGTGAATCGTCTGATAGATAGGGGGTATGCAGCAGAAGGATTGCACGGAGATGTGTCTCAGTCATTAAGGGAAAAGATTCTTCGTAAATTTAAACGTAAGAACTCGAACATACTCGTAGCGACCGATGTGGCTGCCCGAGGTATTGATATCAGCAATTTGTCGCACGTAATAAATTATTCGTTGCCACAGGATTCGGAATCGTATGTTCACCGAATTGGTCGTACAGGCCGAGCTGGAAATCAAGGAACTGCTATAACCTTTATATCTCCGGCCGAGTTTCGTCAGTTCTCGGCGATGAAACGTCAGGTTAAAGCAGATATTCGTCGTGAGAAATTGCCGACTCCGCAAGATATCGTGGCAATGAAAAAGTCTAAGATAATGGAGGATTTGGCAGAAATAATTGAGGGCGAACTCTACGGCGATTGTGGAACAATGGCTCGCGATATTTTGCAGAATTATCCTCCGGAAGTAGCTCTTGCATCGTTGTTGAAATTGGCATTCAAAGGCGAACTCGACGAAAGTAGTTATCCAGAGATCCGTTCGTTCTCGGTTGATAGAAAAGGTTCGGCACGATTGTTCCTTGCCTTGGGACGTTCTGATGGATTCTCTCCCAGAAAGATACTTGATTTGATTGTCCGTGAGTGTGATTTGCCAGCATCAAAAATTGATGACATAAAGGTTCTTGATGAATTTTCGTTTGCAACGGTTCCATTTTCAGAGGCCGAACGTGTAACTCGAACTCTCAATAGTTTGAGTAAAGGACGTCCGATTGCTTCGATGGCGAAGGATAAAGATGTAAAAGGAGATGAGTCATCATCTCGCAAAGAGGGGAAACGCAGTGACAGAAAATCTGAACGTCGTAAAGATAAAAAGTTTTCGAAAGGTCGTGATGAATCGGCTAAACGTGGCGAGAAACGTCAGCGGAAATCTGACAGAAAATCAACTGCAAAAAGATCTAAGAAGTGACAAAGTGTCACAAACTGACAATAGAGTGAACTCTTTTTGTCAGTAAAAACGTATAGAATGTGTCAAATTTAGATTTGGCACATTTTGTGTATAACATAGATTGATGTACACAATAGTGTGAATACTAATAAAAAACAATAACTTAAATAAAAAATTACAACAATGAACATTAAACCATTAGCAGACAGAGTGGTCATTGAACCCAAAACTGCAGAAGAAAAGACCGCAGGCGGTTTGTATATTCCTGACACAGCAAAAGAAAAACCACTGGAAGGTGTAGTGTTGGCTGTGGGTGCCGGTACAAAAGATGTCACTATGGAGGTGAGTGTCGGTGATAAGGTATTGTACGGAAAATACTCAGGAACAGAAATTAATGTTGATGGCAAAAATTTGATTATAATGCGTCAAAGCGATATCCTCGCAAAATTTTAATTAACGGCAAAATTTAAGTTCAGATACTATGGCAAAAGAGATTAAATATACAGCAGAAGCTCGTGAAGGTTTAAAAGCTGGTGTTGATGCATTGGCAAATGCAGTTAAAGTAACACTGGGTCCTAAAGGTCGTAACGTTGTTATTGATAGAAAGTTCGGAGCACCACACGTGACTAAGGATGGTGTAAGTGTTGCTAAAGAGGTTGAATTGGAAGATGCACTGGCAAATATGGGGGCTCAGATGGTTAAAGAGGTTGCATCAAAGACTGCAGATAATGCAGGTGATGGTACAACAACTGCAACTGTTCTTGCACAGTCAATTATTAATGTTGGCGTTAAGAACGTTACAGCCGGAGCCAATCCGATGGATCTGAAAGCAGGTATTGACAAGGCTGTTGCTGCAATCGTTGAGAACCTAAGAGCTCAAAGCGAAGAGGTGGGTGACAATATCGAAAAAATTAAACAAGTTGCTACAATCTCTGCTAACAACGATGAGTATATCGGAGGACTGATTGCTGAGGCTATGAGTAAGGTGAAAAAAGAGGGTGTAATCACAGTCGAAGAGGCTAAGGGTACAGAAACTTACGTGGATGTAGTTGAAGGTATGCAGTTTGACAGAGGTTATATTTCTCCATATTTTATGACTGATTCTGAAAAGATGGAGGCAACTCTCGAAAAACCATACATCTTGTTGACAGATAAAAAGATCTCAACAATGAAAGAATTGATGAGCGTTCTTGAACCTGTTGCTCAAAGCGGTCGTGCAATGATGATTGTTGCAGAAGATGTCGATGGCGAAGCATTGGCTGCACTTGTCGTAAATAAATTGCGTGGCACATTGAAGATTGCTGCAGTAAAAGCACCGGGATTCGGCGATCGTCGTAAAGAAATGCTCGAAGATATCGCAGTATTGACAGGTGCTACAGTTATCTCTGAAGAAAAGGGTATCCGTCTTGATCAGGCTACGGTTGAAATGCTTGGTACAGCTGAGAAAGTTTCAATCACCAAAGAGAATTCAACCATCGTAAATGGTATGGGTGATAAAGAAAAAATCGCAGCTCGCGTAGCTCAAATTCGTAAACAAATCGAAAATACAACATCAGACTACGATCGTGAAAAACTTCAGGAACGTTTGGCAAAATTGGCAGGTGGTGTAGCTGTCCTCTATGTCGGAGCTGCAACAGAAGTCGAAATGAAAGCTAAGAAAGACCGCGTAGATGATGCTCTGGCAGCAACTCGTGCAGCTGTTGAAGAAGGTATTGTTCCTGGTGGTGGCGTAGCGTATCTGCGTGCAATAGCTACGATAACAGACCTTAAGGGTGAAAATGACGATCAGAATACAGGTATCCAAATTGTACGTCGTGCCGTAGAGGAACCATTGCGTCAAATTGTGGCAAATGCAGGTGGCGAAGGTTCTGTCGTAGTAAACAAGGTTAAAGAGGGTACAGGTGCATTTGGTTATAATGCTCGTGAAGATCGCTTCGAAGACCTGATGAAGGCTGGTATTATCGACCCGACAAAGGTTACTCGTGTAGCTTTGGAAAATGCAGCATCTGTTGCTTCAATGTTCCTGACAACCGAGTGTGTTTTGGTTGATAAAAAAGATGAACAACCCGTTGCGGCTGCAATGAACGGAATGGGTGGAATGGGCGGTATGATGTAGTAATTGCCCGAAATTCTTAGGAGTCCCGATAATTTATTGGGACTCTTTTTTTTGTATAGTTGTAATCTAATGTGGAAATATTTTGAATAATTGGAAAAAAATGCGAAATTTGTGGCAAAATTAATCTAAGAATATGGCAACTACTGCAGATTTGAAAAACGGAATGTGCATTGAATTCAACGGAAAAACTTTCTGTGTCGTAGAGTTCCAGCACGTAAAACCAGGCAAAGGTCCTGCATTCGTAAGAACAAAACTTAAAAATCTTGAAAACGGTCGTACGATCGATAACACATTTACTGCTGGCGAACGCATCGAGCCGGTGAGAGTTGAACGTCGTCCTTATCAGTATCTTTATGAAGACGATATGGGCTGCCAATTTATGCATCAAGAAACTTTCGAACAGATCTCAATCGATAAGAATTTGATCGAAAATGCAGACTTGATGGCTGAAGGTCAGATTGTTGAAGTTATGTTCCATACTGAAAAAGATATGGTTCTTTCAGCTGAACTCCCTCCAATTATCGAAACAACCGTTACTTATACCGAACCAGGTGTGAAGGGTGATACTGCATCAACAAACTCATTGAAACCTGCTACAATTGAAACAGGTGCTACAGTAAAGGTGCCTCTGTTCATTCAGACAGGCGAACGTATCAGAGTAGATGCTCGCACTCGTGAGTACTACGAACGTATCAAATAGTAAGTCGTATCAAAAGAAAAGAAAGGGCAGTCCCGCGGGGTTGCCCTTTCTTTTTGTCAAAATATAGTTACAATTCGTTATACTTTTTCAGCAGTGAGTCTGCAAATGTCGATTGATATTCGATTGTTTGCAGAACGACTTTGCCACTTGAATCTATAACATAAGCACGAGGAACATATGCACTTGCATATGTTTTATAAATTTCACCTTCGGGATCTTGTGCCATATCAATGGTATATCCGTTCGTCTTTTTATAGTTTATAAGATCCTCGCAAGAGGCGTTGCGACCGATTGCCAGAATGCGAATCGGTTTTGAATTGTTCGCTATTTTTTTATGCAAATCATCAAGTAGATATTTGCAATCGGGACAACTGCACGAAATTAGCAGTAAAATGAACGGCTCTCCGAGATAATCATTTAACGAAACAGTAGTACTATCTGTTCGCAAAGTCTTGAAGGATTTTGCCATATCATCTATATTCACGATTGTACTTTCCTGATGAGAGAGCGAGTCGTTGATATTACACGATGTTGAGCAGAAAACCAAAACAATTAAAAGTTTAAATAAATAGTTTAGTTTCATTGTATTTTTGAACGGAAAAAAAAGAAAGACACCGAGTGTCTTTCTTTTTTAATATAATTAGAACGCTTTGGCAATACCGATGAAATCTTCGGCTTTAAGAGCAGCTCCTCCAATCAGACCGCCGTCTACATCTTCTTTTGCGAAGAGTTCCGCAGCATTAGATGGTTTGCAACTGCCACCGTACAGAATCGGAGTGTCTTGTGCTGCAACGCCAAATTTATTAGCCAAAACTCTGCGGATATGCGCGTGAATTTCCTGAGCTTGCTCAGCTGTTGCAGTCTTGCCTGTTCCGATAGCCCAAACAGGTTCGTACGCAATGATTAATTGTGAAAATTGTTCTTCGTTAAGGTTAAAAACGACCTCTTCGATTTGTTGTTTAACGACATCGAAATGTTGACCAGCTTCGCGTTGTTCGAGTCTTTCACCAACGCAGTAGATTGGTTTGAGTCCGTTTGCAAATGCAAGAGCCATCTTCGAGTTCAGTGTTTCTGCTGTTTCTCCATAATATTGACGGCGTTCAGAATGGCCCAAGATTACATACTCAGTATCAATTGATTTGAGCATTTTTGCAGCAACTTCTCCTGTATATGCACCAGATTCGTGGTCAGCACAATTTTGTGCACCTACTGCTATGCCTGTCTCCTTTGCAGCATTGATAACGCAGCTCAAATGAGTGAAAGGGGGGCAGACAATCAGTTCAACACAACTGCAAATATCTTTTTTCAGTTCTGCAATGCCTTTAACAAGATTAACACCCTCTTGCGGAGTGGTATTCATCTTCCAGTTTCCTGCTACTATTTTTCTTCTCATAATGATTGATATCTAATTATTCACACCATTTTTTTACATCTTCCATTGATGGAGACTTCAGACCCAATTTATATTTTTTATTATGTCCGCACAAATCGTTAAACAATTTTCCTGCCGAAGCACGTTTCAGACTGTCAATAGTTTGAATGCTCATCTTTCTGAGTACGTCAACCCATTCTGCTGGAACGCCTGCTTCAATAAATTTTTCGTCATTGTCAATAACGGGTTTCTTTTCAGGTCTCATTTGCGGGAAGAACAATACATCTTGAATTGAAGGACTGTCTGTCATAAACATAGTCAGACGGTCTACACCAATGCCGAGTCCTGAGCAGGTTGGCATACCATATTCCAACGCACGAATGAAATCCATATCAATGAACATTGCTTCATCGTCGCCTTTTTCGCTGAGTCGCAATTGTTCTTGGAATCTTTCCAGCTGGTCAATTGGGTCATTCAACTCTGAATATGCATTACACAATTCTTTACCATTGACAAACAATTCGAAACGTTCTGTTAAGTCTGGATTATCTCTGTGGCGTTTGCACAGTGGTGACATTTCGCTGGGGTAGTCAATGATGAACGTTGGTTGGATTAGATCGTCTTCACAGTATTGTCCGAAGATTGCATCAATGAGTTTGCCTTTACCCATAGTTTCATCGAATGGAACGTTGAGACGTTTGCAGGCTTCACGCAATTGATCTTCATTTTGACCTGTGATATCATACCCCGTTTTTTCCTTGATGGCATCGGTCATACTCAGACGACGGAACGGAGCTTCGAAACTGATCTCTTTACCTCCGAGTGTGACTGTTTTTTTGCCGTGAAGAGCCATTGCCACTTCGCCAAGCATCTGTTCAACGAACTCCATCATCCAGCGATAGTCTTTCCACGCAACATAGATTTCTAATACTGTGAACTCTGGGTTGTGAGTACGATCCATACCCTCATTTCTGAAATCTCGTGAAAATTCGTATACACCTTCGAATCCACCGACAATCAGTTTTTTCAGATAGAGTTCATTGGCAATACGCAGATAGAGTGGAATATCTAAAGCGTTATGGTGAGTGATAAACGGACGTGCTGATGCTCCACCAGGAATTGGTTGAAGCACCGGAGTCTCAACCTCGGTATAGCCAAAACGGTTAAAGAACTCACGCATCGTGTTCATAATTTTCGTGCGTTTGAGGAATACATCTTTAACGTGCGGATTGACAATGAGATCGACATAACGTTGGCGATATCTCATTTCCGGGTCGCTGAATGCATCAAAAGTTTTGCCATCTTTTTCTTTTACGATAGGTAGCGGTTTGAGAGATTTGCTCAAAATGGTGAACTCCTTACAATGAACTGAAAGCTCGCCTGTTTTGGTAATAAATACAAAACCTTTGACTCCGATGATATCTCCGATATCAAGCAATTTCTTGAATACGGTGTTGTATAATGTCGGATCATTTTCAGGACATATGTCATCACGTTTGATGTATACCTGAATACGTCCATATTGGTCTTGCAGTTCAAAGAATGCAGCGCTACCCATAATTCGGCGAGTCATAATACGTCCCGCGATAGAGATGTTCTGCATATTATTCTTCTCAGGATCAAATTCATCACGAATTGTCTGTGTTGTAGCATTGGTTTCGAACATTTGAGCCGGATAAGGATTTATGCCCAAACGTCTTAATTCTTCGAGTGAATTACGTCTGATTAATTCCTGTTCGCTGAGTTCGTTCATTTTCAAAAAAGTTTGAGTTATTATTTTTTAGTTTAATTTTTTTGCCAAATACTCAATTATGTCGGTCGTAATCTTCTCGGTTGTTTTATTCTGGTCGTCGAGCAGTGGATTGAGTTCTACAACATCGACACTTTTTACACGATGATTTTGAGTGACCGTATCAATAAGTCTGTACAATTGTTCTGGAGTTAGACCATCTTCGACAGGTGTGCCTGTTCCGGGAACATATTTCGGATCCAATGAGTCTATATCAATGCTGAGATGAATGTTATTCACACCCCAGCTTTTGATAATTTGTGCTACCTGTTGAGTGATGTATTCAAAGCCTTTTTGTTTGATTTGACACATCTCCAAGACTTTGACATTTTCTTGTGCAATGATTTGCCGTTCTCCGGGATCGATATCTCTTGCTGCGATAATCAGAACTTTATCTCCTGAAATTTTCTTTCCACAGAACAAAATGTCGTCTAATCTTTTGTCAACTCGTCCGAGCATTGCCGCAATAGGCATTCCGTGAATATTCCCGCTTGGAGAACTTTCTGCCGTATTAATGTCAGTATGGGCATCAATCCAAACCACTCCCAGGTTGTGTCCGAATTGTTTTGCAACTCCCGAAACGCTTCCAATAGCAATTGCGTGGTCGCCACCTACAATCATCGGAATCGAATTCTCTGAGACTGCATTATAAACCTTTTGTGCGAGTCGTTCATTGAAATCGGCAACTTGAGTTATATTTCTCATTTTTGGATTGAACTCTGGCTGCAAGTTGTCTGATACGCAGACGTTTCCGTACTCGGAAATATTGATATTTATAGCTCTCAATTTATTGATAATTCCGCCACGAAGAAGTGTGTTCGGAGCAAACTGTGTCCCGACTTTTCGACTGCCCAGACATAACTCTGCACCGATGAATGCAATTTCCTGTCTTTTTGAATCGTTGTTGGAATCATTTGAGTATAATTCTTCTAACGGTGTATTATCTGTATTTGAATTATGTTCTTCAATAGTCATAATAAGTTTTGTCTGGGCTGCACTAGCAGCGACATTCAACTCACAAAAATAATCATTTGAAATTTAATTAGCAATACTTATACCCTAAATATTTGCCGAAATTATTGTTGATTGGTCTAATTATAATCTGTTGTAATTTCCGAATAAGTGTTCGATTTGAAAGTAAATTGAAAGGGTATAGATTGCAGTCGGAAAATTTTAGTATCTTTGCTGTTATGAAAAGGTTTATTGTATTGATAATATTGGCGTTTTGTGCAGTATCCACCTATGCACAGAGCACAAGGGTGAGAGGGCGTGTTACCGATTCGAAAACAGGTCTGCCTTTGGCATATGTAAATGTGTCGTTAAAGGGAACAACTTCAGGTACGATCACTGACGAAAATGGTTTGTTTTCGTTTGAAAGTCGTGAAGTTGAAGATGAACTCGTGGCTTCGTGTATAGGCTATGAAAATTTCTCCAGAAAAATTAATCGTGGAAAATACAACGAGATAAACATCGCTTTGAATCCTCAAAAGTATAGTGCTGATGAGGTCGTTGTCAAGGCTGGTGTGAATCCAGCATTGCTGGTTCTTGAGCACGTCGTAAAAAATCGAAATAAGAATGATCCGGATAGGTATAATCGTTTCATTTGTAAGACTTATACCAAGATGCAACTTGAGATCAATAATATGAAACCCGAGTTTAGATCGGATAGGTTGCAACGTAATTTCGGATTTATATTTGACTATATGGATACTTCTGCATTGACGGGCAAATCTGTGTTGCCTGTGATGATTTCCGAAACGGTGGCAGATTACTACCATAGTCGAAATCCGAAAGTCAAACGAGAGATAATCTTGGCAAACCGTGCTTCGGGTGTCGAAAATACATCTTCCTTTGCACAGTTTACGGGTAGAATGCACATTAATGTGAATTTTTATGATAACTTTATTGACATTATGGACGTTAATTTTGCTGGTCCTATTGCTCAGTATAAGTCGAATTTTTATGAGTATACGTTGGCTGACAGTCTCTATATTGATGGTCGTTTGACTATTAAGATTACGTTCCATCCGAAGCGCACTGCCACTCCGGTGCTTGAGGGGGAATTGTATATTGATGACCTTACTTCAGGATTGGTGTCAGCATCGGCAAAGATGTCATCCGGTGTAAATGTCAATTGGGTGAACAATTTGCGTCTGGAGTGTCGAAATCAATTCATCGAATCGATAGGGTGGTTCAGACATACGGATAAGGCTACGGTCGAATTTTCGATTGACGATGATAAGTTTGCTGAAAAACATATAACCTTTTTGGGGACACGCCAGATAACTTATTCGGATGTTAAGATAGATGCAGAGATTCCGACAGAGGTGGCAAATATGGAGTATCAGGTGGGACTCGCAAGTGAAAATGTGTCAATCACCGATGAGGAGTTTTGGGCTGAAGCTCGTCCCTATAAGCTGACCGAACGTGAGACAAAAATCTATGAAATGGTTGAGGCTGTAAAAGATGTCCCACTCTACCAGAATATCTATACCATTCTCAATACAATATTTACGGGTTATTACAATACAAAATATATCGGAGTTGGACCATATTTCAAAGCGTTGAGTCATAATGACCTTGAAGGGTTTAGAGGTCAGATTGGTGTCCGTACCCGAGAGGCATTCAGTAAGCGAGTGCGGTTAGAGGCCTATGCGGCTTATGGACTCGATGATAAGAGATGGAAAGGTGGTGGAAATGTCGAATTTGTGTTTGGATCAAATGCCCTAACTCGGAAATTGTATGTAACGGCAAAACACGATGTGATGCAGTTGGGGGCAGGGGAGAATGCATTGACAGAAAGCAATATTTTGTCTTCGATTATGTCGCGAGGTTCTCAACGTCTTTCGATGGTTGATTGTTTGTCCTTGAGTTATGAACACGAACTGAAACCCGGGAAGAGTCTGTTTATAGGTGGAAATGTGAGAAAAATATTCGGAAACGAGTTTGTGCCGATGATGACACTCAGCGGAAAACCTGTAGAGTTTGTCAAGAGTAAGTCTGCCTCTGTTGGTTTCAGATATGCAACTGATGAAAACATTGTACGAACAACGTTCGATAAGTATAATTTTGCTTCGCCTTATCCGGTCTTTATCCTGAATGCTACATATGGAAATTACTCGGTGGCAGGTGTGGATAGGGATTATGCACGTGTCGATTTCGGAATGGATTATGATCTGCAACTTCCACCTATCGGGGTGTCAGAGATATCACTGCGGGCAGGACGAATATTCGGACAGGTGCCATATCCGTTGTTGAAGTTGCACGAAGGTAACGGTACGTATCTCTATGATCAGTATGCGTTTTCGTGTATGAACTACTATGAATTTGCCTCTGATCAGTGGCTGACGATGTTTTATGAACACCATTTCAATGGCTGGTTATTTGGACGATTGCCGTTGCTCAAGAAGACGAATTGGCGTGAGGTAGTAGTCTGCAAGGTGGCATACGGTGGACTTTCTGATAAAAATAGTGTAACATCTACGACGGCCTTGTTGAGATCACCAGAAGGAATGACCTCTCTTGAAAAACCATACATTGAGGTGGGAGTTGGTGTTGAAAACATCTTCAGACTATTGCGTTTTGATTTTATATGGAGGGCAACTCATCGTGAACATAAGAGTGTATATAAAGTCGATAAATATGCATTTAACGTAAGTATTCACCTGAAATTTTAGAGATAATCTTAATATGGAAAAGAGAGGGTATTCCACTATTGTTGGATATCCTCTCTTGTTATCTGATTCAGACCTGTTTGGTATAGATGAGTTTTGATGTGTCAAATCCAAGTTCTGTGGCAAAAATTTCGAGTTGTTTTTTTATTTCACGTTCGAGGGTCGGAGTACGTGCCATAAACCAAAGTGTATTTGAGCGAGACCCGGTGATTACGGCCACAGTGTAGTGTTTGTCAATGTATGCCACTCGGTAGGCAAATCCAATGGGAAAGCCGAAGTAGACCTTAAAGTAGTTAGGCTTTGTAGTCGGTAGTAAACGTGCTGACCGACTTGTTTTTATATTGCCCGATTTGAATCCCTGGTTTAGCACTGCAACGTGACTCTTGTCGGTGAAATTGTAGTGTGCAGTTACGCGTTCAAGACCTCGTTCGTACGGGTGATCGAGTCTGGCAATCTCGTACCAAACTCCCATAAATCTGTTCAAATCGAAAGATTCGATTATGGGGACTTTTACTATACGTCCGCCGAAGATAGATGAAAATAACATATCAGATTACAATTGGTTTAAAATTTAGATATGGTTAGCTGAATTGTTGTCTTTGAAAAAATTATGCCGAAAGATTGATATTGTCGTGTTTTTTTTCTATCTTGTGCCAAATTTGAAACGTATGTGGGTAATTATATCGTTACTTTTTCTTGCAATAATTCTTATGCTTGTTGAACTCTTCCTTGTGCCCGGATTCGGTGTGTCGGGAGTTCTCTCGCTATTGTGTATGATTACGGCAATTGTTATATCATACCTTGAGCATTCGTTTTTGATTGGGTGTGTAGTTGTAGGAGTGTCGTTGCTGTCAATAGGGTTGGTTGTGTGTTATGGGCTCAAATATGGAACTTGGAAAAAAGTTTCGTTGCAAGAGACTATTACGGCAACGGTAAATGATTCGACTTTTGAAGGGGTGTCAGTTGGTGATTTAGCAAGAACCATCAGTCGATTGGCTCCGATGGGAAAGGTTCAGGTCGGTAATCGCCAGTTCGAGGCCAAGTCGATAGATTGTTATATTGATGAGAGAACAGAGGTAGTAGTCGTTGAACTCTGTGATTCTTATCTAATTGTAAAACAGAAAGATAATAATTAATTAAATTTTATGATAATGGATGAATTAATGTTTTTGGGAATTTTGGCAGTCGTTGGGATTGTCGTGTTGGCATTGTTGTTCTATTATGTGCCAATCGGAGTCTGGTTCTATTCTGTAGTCTCAGGCGTGAGAGTAGGGTTGTTGCAATTGATTTTTATGCGTTGGCGTCGTGTGCCGGCATCGATGATTGTAAATGAATTGATTACTGGAACAAAAGCCGGATTATCATTGAATGTGAACGAAATGGAGGCTCACTATTTGGCGGGAGGAAATCTGCCAAACGTGGTGAAAGCTCTGATTTCTGCTCAAAAAGCAAATATTGCACTCGATTTTAAGATGGCAACAGCAATCGATTTGGCTGGACGAAATGTTGCAGAAGCTGTGCAAATGTCTGTAAATCCGAAAGTTATTAATACGCCTCCAGTTACGGCAGTGGCAAAAGATGGTATTCAGCTGATTGCTAAAGCACGTGTGACTGTTCGTGCAAATATTAAACAATTGGTCGGTGGAGCAGGTGAAGAGACAGTCCTTGCACGTGTTGGTGAGGGTATCGTTTCATCAATCGGTTCGTCTGTTTCTCATAAGAGTGTGTTGGAAAATCCTGATTTCATATCTCGCGTGGTGTTGGATAAGGGGCTTGACGCAGGCACTGCATTTGAGATTCTCTCAATTGATATTGCCGATATAGACGTTGGTAAAAATATTGGAGCTTTCTTGCAGATGGATCAGGCTAATGCCGATAAAAACATAGCTCAGGCTAAAGCAGAAGAGAAACGTGCAATGGCTGTAGCAAACGAACAGGAAATGAAAGCTAAAGCTCAGGAGGCTCGTGCTAAGGTTATTATGGCTGAGGCTGAAATTCCAATGGCAATAGCTGAGGCATTTCGCAATGGTAATCTCGGTATTATGGATTACTATAAATTGAAGAATATTCAGGCAGATACTCAGATGCGAGAACAAATTGCTCGTCCTGAACCTGTGCGTAAAGATTCGAAACCAATTCAATCAAAATAATAGTATTGATGAAAAATCCGATAACGGTTGCTCTGATTTACGATTTTGACGGTACATTATCACCCGGAACAATGCAGGAGTATGATTTTATTCCTGGCGTGGGTAAACAAAATGAACAATTCTGGGAAGAGAGTAATGCCCTGGCCGTCGCACAAGATGCAGACCCGATTTTGGTCTATTTGTCAAAAATGATTCGAGATGCAACTGCTGCATCGAAGAGTTTGCGTCGTGAGGCTTTTGTTGATTGTGGTAGAAATATATTGCTCTATCCGGGTGTGAAAGAGTGGTTCTCGAGAGTGAACAAATATGCAGCTGAACGTGGTATCGTGTTGGAGCACTATATCAATTCGTCGGGGTTGAAGGAGATTATTGAAGGAACTGAAATCGCAAAAGAATTCAAGCGAATTTATGCGTGTTCGTTTCTGTATGATGTCGACGGAATAGCCTATTGGCCTGCAGTGGCTGTTAATTACACGAATAAGACACAATTCCTGTTTAAAATAAATAAGGGCATTGAGAGTGTGTTTGAAAGCAAATTGATAAACGAATTTGTTGAGGAACGAAATCGTCCGATACCATTCAGACATATGATTTATATCGGTGACGGAATGACCGATATTCCTTGTATGAGATTGGTAAAAGAGAAGTCTGGTCACTCGATTGCGGTATTCAATCCAGAGTCGCACTCAAAACGAGAAGAGATGCAAAAACTGATTCGAGATGGTCGAGTAAGTTATGTTTGCCAGGCCGACTACCGACTCGATAGCGAATTGGACAGATTGGTGAAGTCTATAATAGAAAAAATCGTTTCGGATTCGAATCTGAGGGAGTTTGAGATATGATGAAAAGAATAATATTTTCGACAAATAATCGTCATAAACTCGAAGAGGTGCAGCACTCGTTGGGTGATGCGTTTGAACTCGTGACACTTAAAGAGGTCGGAATCGTTGAAGATATTCCTGAAACAGGTGAAACTCTTCAAGAGAATGCATCGCAGAAATCACACTATGTATTTGACCGCTTGGGTGAGGATTGTTTTGCTGATGATACGGGGCTTGAGGTGGTTGCACTGAATGGAGCTCCAGGTGTTCACTCTGCAAGATATGCTTCGCTTGAGAAAAGTGATAGTAAAAATATAGATTTACTGTTGAAAAATCTTAGCGGAAAATTAGACCGATCTGCTCGGTTTAGAACTGTGATCTCTCTGATATTGAATGGTCAGGAGTATTTGTTCGAAGGGATTGTTAATGGTCGAATCATAGAAGACCGACGAGGTTGTGACGGATTTGGTTATGATCCGATATTTGTGCCAGACGGTTGTGACAGAACCTTTGCAGAGATGTCTATGGAGGAGAAAAATCAGATAAGTCATCGTGGCCGTGCAGTGGCAAAACTCGTGGAATTCCTGAAACAATATCGGTCTGATGGAATCATATAAGGGCCAGGGTATCGTACTGCATACAATAAAGTATGGCGAATCTGGACTCATTGTCTATATGTATAGTCGAAGAAATGGTCGGGATGTGCTGATGCTTAATGGTTTGCGTAGTAAAACAAAGGGGAATCGGGCCGCATTACTACAGCCGATGTTTTTGGTGGATTACGAGGCATCGGAGGTTCCGCACGGGAAAATGCATCGAATTAAAGATGTCTCGACAACTCAACCCTTATGTTGTGAATTCGATATCCGACGAAGTGCTTTATCAATGTTTATGGCAGAGGTGATATATCGTCTGGTAAAAGAAGAGGTCGCTAACGAAGAGATGTATAATTTCTTTGAGCAGATATCGATGGCTCTTAGAAAAATGTCAGACGGGTTGGAAAATTTGCATCTGTGGTTTATGGTAAGACTATCGGAATTGCTCGGATTCTGTCCTGAAAATAATTGGACTGAAGAGAGTTTCTTTGATATCTGTCAGGGGCGATTTGTGGTTATACCACCAATGCATAAGATGTATTTCAGTCGTGAGTGTTCGACACTGTTGGCTCAACTGATGTCGGTCGTGCAGACCGAACAACTCGTCAGATTGGAGATGTCGCGGGTTAGACGTCGAGAATTTCTTGAGAGTATGTTGGTGTTTATAGGCTACCATAACGAGGGAATCGGGGCTGTGAAGTCAATAGAGGTGTTGAAGGAAATTTTTTATTAGAAATAAATGTAGTTGTAATGATTTTATTGTCTACAGCATATCTTGGCAATGTTCAGTATTATAGCAAACTATTATCGGACCGCCGTATTGTTATTGATGTCTGTGAGAGTTTTATGAAACAAAGTTATCGATCGCGGACAGAAATAATGACTGCAAACGGGCCGATTGTAATGTCTGTGCCGGTGTTGCGTCCACACGGAACGAAGGTGATGACTCGAGACATAGAGATAGACTACTCGAAACAATGGCAGGCTTCGCATTGGCATTCGATAGTTTCGGCATATAGAAAGACTCCCTATTTCGATGAGTATGCTCCTGATCTCGAACCGTTTTATCATCGCCGAATTAAACGTCTTATCGATCTGAATGAAGGGCTACAGCAGACTCTGTTTTCAATCTTGGGCATCTCGCCAAAGTGGGAATACTCTTCACGCTACTATGAACAGGGTGAGGTTGAACGTGACTTCAGAAACTCAATCTCATCAAAACCACGACTTAAACGTGATGATCCCGAATTTGAACAAATCGAGTATTACCAGACTTTTTGTGAGAAAAATCCATTTGTGTCGAATCTTAGTATAATAGATTTACTCTTTGCTGAGGGTGTTGAAACTACGGTCGAGATATTGCGAAATTCCATAAAATGAGTTTTTTCCAGTAATTCTTTGGTATGCAATTTGTAAGAGATGTTTTAAACATCGTAAGTTGTTATTCCATAGTGTAATAGCACAGAAAATAGAATAGAGGGTATTGGATTTGAAATTTACTCGCTATTGTTATAATAAACAGATAATGAGTGTTAAGACGAAAAAAAAGTGGAAAAGAAATTTGTTTCGAAAAAAAATGTGTATATTTGCAGTCTCTAAGGTGAAAAATAACTTATAAAAATTCAAAAATATGACTAAAGCTGATATTGTTAACGAGATAGCAAAATCGACTGGTGTTGAAAAAAATCAGGTTCAAGCTATTGTTGAATCTTTTATGGAAATAGTGAAGGATTCAGTATCAAAGGGTGGAAAGGAAGGTAATGTTTACCTCCGTGGTTTCGGAAGTTTTATCGTTAAAGAACGTAAAGAAAAAGTTGCTCGTAATATCTCTAAAAACGTTACAGTAACAGTTCCGGCTCACAAAATTCCGGCATTCAAACCAGCTAAATGCTTTATGGAAAGCGTTAAATCTGGCAAATAATCAGAACTAATTAGAAGAAACAAAATATTAATACATTAAAAACTAACCAAAATGCCAAGCGGTAAAAAAAGAAAAAGACATAAAATGTCTACACACAAAAGAAAAAAACGTCTGAGAAAGAATCGTCATAAAAAGAAAAAATAGTTCTTTCGGACATTTTCCTTTGATTATTAAAACCTAAAAGAGCCCGAAGACTCTTTTAGGTTTTGTTCTTAATCGTATATAGAGGAAACCAATTGAGCAATCTGGTTCCAGACCAGAGAACAAACGCAGTGGAAATATGAACAGAGAGTTAATTGTAAATGTAACTCAGAGTGAAATTTCAATCGCACTGATCGAAGACAAACAACTTGTCGAGTTGAACAAGGAGGCTCCGAAATCACACTTCTCTGTCGGAGATATCTACTTGGGAACGGTCAAAAAGATTATGCCCGGACTTAATGCCGCGTTTGTAAATATCGGATCGGAAAAAGATGCATTTGTTCACTATCTCGATCTAGGCGAAAATTTCTCGACAATGAAACGTCTTGTCGCAGATGTAGCCAAACGAGGAGTGGATCCGAACTTTGAAAATGCTCGTCGCGAAAAGGGTCTGACCAAAGAGGGTCAAATTGAAAGTGTACTAACTGTAGGACAACCAATTATTGTACAGATTGTAAAGGAGGCAATCTCAACAAAAGGTCCAAGGTTGACGGCTGATATATCGCTTGCCGGACGACACGTGGTGTTGGTGCCACTGAGTAATAAAATTTCGATTTCGCAGAAAATACGTTCAAATCTGGAGAAAAAAAGACTTAAGGCAATTGCCCAAAATTTACTTCCACCGAACTATGGATTGATAATTCGAACTGCAGCAAAAGATAAATCTCACGCCGAAATCGAAGAAGATATAGCCTCGCTGATCGCAAAATGGGAGAGTGTGTTGGAAAAAATAAAAAGCCAACCCAATCCAAGTCTGCTGGCTGGCGAGATGAATAGAACAACCGTAATATTGAGAGATCTGCTTAACGGATCATTTACAAATATTTACGTTGATGACCAAGCGACGTTTGACGAAGTTCGTGAATATATACGTAGCATCGAACCCGAAAAAGAAAAGATCGTAAAATACTATAAGGGAAAAGTTCCGATCTTTGATAATTTTGATATTACACGTCAGATTAAGTCGGCATTCGGGAAAACTGTTTCGTTTAAGAGAGGTGCCTATTTGATAATCGAACATACTGAGGCACTGCACGTTATCGATGTTAATAGCGGTAAACGTGCTAAGATTGCAGATAATCAGGAAGATACTGCAATGGAAGTGAATTGTGATGCTGTTAAAGAAATTGCACGTCAGCTCAGACTAAGAGATATGGGCGGTATTGTCGTAGTCGATTTTATTGATATGCATCTATCCGAAAATAGAAATGCACTCTTCAAAATGATGAAAGAGGCAATGAGTGAGGATCGTGCTAAACATACGGTTTTGCCATTGTCAAAGTTCGGACTGATGCAGATTACACGTCAGAGAGTGCGACCAGAAACTAAAATCGAAATAAACGACGTGTGTCCAACGTGTCGAGGTGCAGGCCGAATTGCACCCACAGTTTCACTCGAAGAGCAGATCGAAACACAGCTTGCGTATCTGACAGAGGAAAAAGGAGAACGCTGGATCGAACTTCATACGGGACCTTATGTGGCAGCATACTTATGCAAAGGCCTTTGGTCTGTGAAATGGAGATGGGCATTGAAATATAAATGCTATCTGAAGGTCGTTTCTGATATGTCTATGGGATATGTCGAATCGCAATTTTATAATCGACGAGGTGAACAATTAATGTAATGAATCTCAGAGAATTAATTAAAAGGACATCTAATTCGACAAGCCAAAAACGGCTTGTCGAATTTATTACATATAATCGTCCCTTTGTGTTGGAGGGGTCTCGTGGTTCGCACGTAGCTGTAGTGGCATCGGCTGCGGGACTTGTAGAACCTCGGGTACACGTATTCGTGATGGATTCGAAGGAGAATGCAGCCTATCTCTACAATGACCTTTATGTCCTGAACAATCAGGAAAATGTCTACTATTTTCCGACTGCCTATAAAAGGTCTATCGAGTATAATCAGGTTGACCCGTCGGGAGTCGTGCAACGTACGGCCGTACTGAATGCAGTAGAGTCAATACACGATAAATCGTTGTTTATATGTACATATCCTGAGGCATTGGCTGAGACGGTCACTACGCGTAAAGCATTTGTGTCGAATTCGATTAAACTCAAACCTGGTGATTTGCTTGATATTGCTGAATTTGCAGCAAAGCTCATAGAACTCGGGTTCGTACAGGTGGATTTCGTGTGCGAGCCAGGACAGTTCTCGATTCGAGGCGGAATTGTTGACGTATTTTCGTATGTTGATAATCAGCCTTTTCGTATTACGCTGTTTGATATTGAAATCGAATCTCTGAAAAGATTTGACATCTCGACACAACGTTCTATCGAGAAGTGTGAAGAGGTAGAGATAGTTGCTGACTTGTCGAAAAATAACAGCGAAGAACAGAGGGTATCACTTATAGAATTTGTTGGAGAAGGTCGTGTGTTGTGGGTCGAAGATGTCGATTATATGTTGAGACGTATTGCGGATGTTCGGGTGAAGCATATTGCCGCGGCAATGAACCGAGGTCTGGAACAAGTTGAGGCTGAAATGGCCGTAATCTCAAAAGCTACACTTCTTGATGATCTTTCTACTCGGACAACAATTCTTCTGAATGAATCCCTTAAAGAGTTGAGAACTCAGGAGAGGATCGTGTTTAGTACTGAGAGTCAGCCCGTATTCAATAAGAATTTTGAACTATTGACCGATACTCTGGCAAATGCCGTAGATGATGGTTATGAAAATTATATCGTGACTGATAACAAGGCTCAAATCGAACGCCTTGAAAATATATTTGTGCAGTCGAGCAGTCGAAAAATCCTGTTCTCTAATCTTTCGTGTGATTTGCATTCGGGTTACATTGATCACGAATTGAAACTTAATCTATTTACAGATCACCAAATTTTTGATCGTCACCATAAGTACTCGTTGCACAAGGAGGTAAAACGTGGCGAATCACTGACAATCAGTGAACTGAATGCTCTGAAAGATGGTGACTATGTAGTGCATATCGATCACGGAGTAGGACGTTTCGGCGGGTTGGTAAGGACTGTCGAAAATGGCAAAACAGTTGAATCGATAAAACTCGTTTATCGAGATAATGACGTATTATTGGTTAATATTCACGCCCTGCATCGTATTTCCAAGTATAAGGATAAAGATGCCGAACCGCCTAAGATTTATAAATTGGGGTCTGGTGCTTGGCAACGAATGAAACAGGTGACAAAGGCGCGTGTTAAGAATATTGCCAAAGAGTTGATTGCGTTGTATGCCAAACGTAAAGCATCTGAGGGATTTAAATTTTCGCCCGATACATATTTGCAGTATGAACTCGAGGCTTCGTTTATGTATGAAGATACACCAGACCAGCAGAAGGCTACGGCTGATGTTAAGGCGGATATGGAATCTTCGGCTCCGATGGATCGCCTTGTCTGCGGAGATGTCGGTTTCGGAAAAACAGCGGTGGCGATGCGAGCAGCATTCAAGGCTGCTGCCGATGGAAAACAGGTGGCTGTGCTTGTGCCGACGACCATTTTGTGTTTGCAACATTATAGATCGTTCTCAAAGCGGTTTAGAGAGTTCCCTGTAAGAGTTGAGCAGATTAGCCGTACTAGAACTGCATCTCAAATAAGAGTAATACTTGAAGATCTTAAAGCCGGTAAAATTGATATTCTGATTGGTACACATCGATTGCTTAATAAAGATGTAGAATTCAAGGATCTCGGATTGCTTATAATTGACGAAGAACAGAAATTTGGTGTGGCAAGCAAAGAAAAACTGCGTCAGATAAAGGCAAATGTTGACACTCTGACACTAACTGCAACACCGATCCCCCGAACACTACAGTTCTCGTTGATGGGATCTCGGGATTTGTCTATTATAAATACTCCGCCACCTAATCGCCAACCAATCGAAACAGAGGTTCATCTATTTGATGAAGAGTTGATTAAAGAAGCAATCTCTCAAGAAATTGAACGTGGAGGGCAGGTCTATTTTCTGCACAATAGGGTTGAGTCGATTATGACTGTGAGTGGAATGATCCAACGTCTGCTTCCCGATGTGAGAGTGGCCGTCGGACACGGAAAAATGAAATCTGAACAGTTGGAAAAATTGATTATGGATTTTATTTATGGCGAGTATGATGTTCTGGTTGCAACGACTATAATCGAGGCCGGAATCGATATTCCCAATGCCAATACGATAATAATTGACAATGGACATATGTTTGGGCTGAGTGATTTGCATCAATTGAGAGGAAGAGTCGGACGTTCTAATCGTAAGGCCTACTGCTATATTTTAACACCACCTGATAATCTGTTAAGTGATGATGCACGTAGACGTCTCAGAGCAATCGAAGAGTTCTCAGATCTCGGAGCCGGTTTTAACCTCGCAATGCAGGATCTTGATATTCGTGGTGCTGGTAATATTTTGGGTAGCGAACAGAGTGGTTTTATTTCGGATATAGGATTCGAAGCCTACCAGAAAATTCTGAATGAGGCGATGCGTGAGTTACACCTCGAAATGGCCGAAACGGATAAGTCTGATAAGCAGAATGAAAATGACATTACAGCTGAAGATGTGCGTTATGTATCGGATTGTCAGGTTAGTAGCGATCGTGAAGTGTTGATTCCTGATGGTTATGTAGGATCGACTCGTGAGAAGATAGCGTTGTATAAACAACTTGATTCGATGCAGTCTGAAGAACAACTTACAGAGTTCGTAGAGATGCTTGAAGACCGATTCGGAAGATTGCCAGAACAAGTCAAGGAATTGCTTAATATAATCAGATTGAGATGGCTGGCTATTGAGTGGGGATTTGATAAAGTGTTGCTAAAAAATGGAATAATGATATTGTATTTCGTTGAAGACCAACATAGCAGTTACTATAAGAGTGATAAGTTTAAACATATACTGCAGTACGTAACTGCTCATCAACAACGTTATACGTTCAAACAATTTAAAAATCGGTTGCAGATAAGTGTCCGTTCTGTCGCAGATACCGAGGCAGGATTGGCAGCATTAAAATCTATTACGATAGTATAGAGTGTAAATTGTGGTGAAAAATGTCTCTAAAGAATTGTTTTATTTAAAAAATTATTAACTTTGCACTTTAACGAAAAAATGGGACTAATGAATCTTGCAATTGATATTGGGAATAGTATGACCAAAATGGCGGTGTTAAAAGACTACCAGATTGTTGATACTTTTAGAGTCGAGTCTCCGGATGACACTTTTTTTGAACAACTATTTAAGAAATATCCAAAGATTGATTCTGTGATTGCAGTTTCGACGCGTGCCGACGGAGATGCGTGTATAGAGGGTGTGAAGAAACGTGTCAATAGATATTTCTGGTTTGATAACAATATCAAAATCCCAATTAAAAATCTTTATCAAACTCCGGCAACTTTGGGCCACGATCGTATCGCTGGTGCTGTGGCTGCCGCTGCAGTGTATCCGAATTCAAATATACTGATTGTAGATTTCGGAACTGCAATAACGGTGGATTTCGTGTCGGCTGATGGCGAGTTCGTGGGAGGTGTAATATCGCCGGGTTTGAAGATGAGATTGAGAGCATTGAATGAATTTACACAAGTATTGCCATTGTGTAACGTGCCGGAACAGACATATCTTACACCTCAAAGTACGGAGACGGCTATCACATCTGGGGTGGTGAATGGTATTGTATTTGAGATACAGGGATATATTGACCGCTATATGGAAAAGTATCCTGAATTGAGAATCGTCTTCACAGGTGGTGATGGAGGTTATTTCTCTCAGAGGTTTAAAAAACCGATGATGGCTACTCGAGATTTGGTGGTCTATGGACTGAACCGAATACTTGAGTACAATGTACAGATTACAGAAAATAATACTGATTTGTAGCCTGTCGGTTGTGAGTGTGGCGAAAGCACAACCAAGCAGTGTTAGTATTTTTTCGCCTTATACGTTCTATGGAATTGGTGTGCTGGCAACAGATGCTACGATTGCTCAGCGAGCTATGGGTGGAGTCGGTGTCGCCGATTATGATTCGGTGAGAATTAATCCTCGTAATGTGGCATCTTATGGGCGAGTGGCTCGAAATACAATGTTGCTGGATATGGGAGTGGCGGTGATGAGTTGCCGTCAGAAGTGTGGAAATTTGAGGAAAGTAAACAATACTGTGAATCTTTCAAACGTTTCATTAGTAGCACCCATTACCAAAGGAGTAGGTCTTGGCTTGGATATCGAACCTCGTTCGAGTGTGGGGTATAGAGTGAAATTTTCGAGTTCACGAATTGACAACTCTGACATAGAACAGTTCGCAGAGCAAGATGTGACTTATGAGTATTCAGGTCAGGGTGGCGTAACAAAATGGTCGTTGGGAGCAGGATTCTGCTCGGGAAGAGATCGAAGATTGTCACTCGGAGCCGAGTTGATATTACTGAATTGCAGTATAACAAGAGAGGGCATTGCCCGAATGAGTTCTTTAATTGAAGGTAAGTCTGATGAGACAACTTCTGTCATAAAGTCTGAGACATTTGTAAAACTTCGAGTCGGAGTCGCACTGCAATACGACCTGTTTTCATTGAATGGTAAACGGTTGACTGTCGGAATGCAGTTCGTCCCACGGGCGAATGTTAAAATGTCTACCGAAACTGAAATAGCTACGAGTCTTGATACGTTGCCCAATTTTACGGAAATACAACGTGTCAGATTGCCTGCAGAATGGAGAATAGGTATTGGTTGGCATAATCGACAAGTCGCACTAGAGTCGGATTGTGAGTGGCAGCGTTGGAAAAAATCGTTTGTTGGTGAGGCTGTATCTGCACGAATAGCAACTGAAAATTTTTTTCTGTGGGCAGTGGGTGTGGAGTTTACACCTAAATTTAATGATGTCAGAAATTATTGGAATCGGGTGACCTATCGAGTCGGATTCAGATATGATAATGGGTATATTTCTGATTCAGGGCGGAGATTAAGATTGAGAATGGTGAGCCTTGGAATAGAGATGCCGATGAAACAGATGTCCAGTTGCAGTTTGACCTTGGAATATGGTCGGCGAGGATTTGAATCAGATCTTATCATTAAAGAAAATTTTTTAAACTTTAAGATCGGATTGTCCCTCTATGGAACTGACGGTTGGTTTAGAAAGCTGAAATATAAATGAAAAGATGAAAGATAATAAAATAAAAAACTAAAAGATGGAGAAACACTACAAGAAATTACAAAACAGAAATGTTATGAGACGTTTATTGTTATCGTTTGCACTGATGACAGTGTGTGGCTTGGCTCAAGCACAAAATTTCTATGAAGATCCTCGTTATGGTGCTGATTCAGCAACCCGAGTTAAAGTGATTGAATTAATGAATATGATGAAAGATGCGACTACTTGCGGAGATAATGAGCAAGCAACCAAGTGTGCATTCGGATTTATTAATCTGGCACCGGCAGCATCTCAAAATGCATATATTCTCATCTTGAACAACTATAAGATGAAGATTAATCTCGCAACCGAACTCGAAGAACGTGATATGTATGTCGATTCATTGATGTACTATTACGACCTTCGTATGAAGAATTTCCCTTCAAGTGAAGTGACCATTAAAGAGAGAAAGGCTCAAGACTATTGTACATACAGAAAAGACGATATTGAAACTGTTTGTATGTATCTTGACGAGGCAATCGAAGCTGCTCAAAACAGCGGTAATGTAAATGGTGATATCGTTTACTACTATTTCAATTACCTCGATGAAGTTTATGTGTCAACAGATATGTTGTCAACAGAGGATTATTTGGATTCATTCGACCGTCTGTCAAAATTGTTGGACGACAATGATCCAAAAATGGCAGAATACAAGCAGGCTATCGAACAAAAAATGATTAAGAGTGGTGCTGCAAGTATCGAAAATCTTCAGAAATTGTTTGGTCCGAAACTCGTGGAAAATCCAAATGATACAGCATTGTTTAAGAAGGTTATTTATTATGTTCAGAGAGAGGCTCCTGAGTCTGAATTCTTGCAGACTGCACTCGAAGGATATTTTAAATTGTCTCAGGATCCGATGTCAGCTGTTCAGTTGTCTGGTTTCTATGAAAGAAAGGGCGATTATACAAAGGCAGCAGAATATATGGATAAAGCCGTAGCACTCGAACCAGATCCTGCACGTCGTTCAGAATTGTTGGTAAATGGTGCTCGTTATATGCTCGATGCAAAGAAATATCAAATCGCAGCAAACTATGCACGTAAGGCATTGGAAGTAGACTCGAAGAATGGTTTGGCATATTTCGCATTGGGTCAGGCTTATGCATTCGCAGCAAACAGCATTCAATGTGAAGACTGGGATCGTCAAACAATCTATTGGTTGGCAGCAGATAACCTCCAACGTGCAATCTCTCTGATTGATGATGATCGTACTAAGAAGGTTATTCAGGGATTGTTGAGCAATTGTGTTGCGAACTTCCCAAGCCAAGATGAATGTTTCTTCCGTTCAAAAACTCCGGGTGCTGCATATAAAGTTAGCGTCTCTTGGATTAACGGTAATACAACAGTCAGAGAACGTAAATCGTGATAAAACATATCATAAATATTGGAAAGATCGTGTCGATGTGTATCGGCACGATCCTTCTTATGTATTCGTGTCGATCTGAAGCCACTGTCTCGAATGTGAATATGGACTCGCTGAAGACTCAGCAAACATTGAATATGTTGTTGATAGCGTCGAAAGATGCAAAGGTGAACTACCGATTCGAAGCACCGATAATGGAACGATACGAGTACGCAAAAGAGCCTTATACCGAGTATAAGAAGGGGTTGCATATAACGACCTATGACGATTCAAGTCGCGTAGAATCTGATTTGAGAGGCGATTATGCAATTTTCCTTGAAAAGAAAAAACTGTGGGAGGTGAGAGGTAACGTTGTGGCTAAAAATGCAAAGGGTGAAATACTCGAAACCGAGCAGTTGTTCTGGGATCAGCAGGCTAAAAAAATATACTCGAATGTGGAATCACGAGTAATTCAAAAAGAAGATGTTATTGTGGGTGAAGGTTTTGAATCAGATGAAAAAATGGAGAACTTCTTGTTCAGAAAACCTAAGGGACGAATTGCAGTAGATGCAATCACACGACCAGATATGACGTCTTCAGATTCACTGAATGCAGAGGTTACAGCAAAAGATTCGGTTGTCGTAGAATAGATCAAAAGATGACATCAGTAATAATTTCAATTGTTGCAATGTTGATTCTGTCGGCGTTTTTTTCGGCGATGGAGATTGCTTATGTTGCCTCAAACCGGTTGAAACTCGAAATTGATAGAAAATCGTATAAAACATTTTCGAAAATTGTCGATGTTTTTAATCGTAAACCTGGACAATATGTGACGACTATTCTTGTCGGAAATAATATCGCACTTGTCGTCTTTTCATTGCAGATGACTGTGTTATTGTCTGTAGTATTTGGACAGTGGGCAATAGAACATCATCAGGCTGCATTTATTGCTGAAACATTAATCTCAACAATTATAATCATATTTACAGCCGAGTTTTTGCCCAAAGCAATTGCACGTTCCAATCCGAATCTTTACTACCGCTATTTCTGTATTCCGATTTATGTATTCTACATATTGCTCTATCCTATAGCAAGGTTTTCGACTTGGTTGTCGTCAATACTGTTGAAATTGTTCGGAATAAAGGTTAAAAAAACAGATCAAAATCAAACCTTCAATAAGGTAGACCTCGCTCATCTGGTAGAAGATGTTGCTGTTGAAACAGAGTCTTCTGTGGGATCTGATATGGATATTAAATTATTTCAGAATGCTTTGGATTTCTCAGAATTGAAGGTTCGTCATTGTATGGTTCCACGCATCGATATGGAGACAATTGATGTAAATCAACCAATGGAACGATTGCGAGACCTCTTTGCCGAAACACGTTATTCTCGGATTCCGGTTTATGATGGCAGTATCGATAATATTATTGGATATGTGACAAGTAAAAGCTTGTTCAGACGCCCTCAAACCATTCGTGATGTTCTGATCAAGGTTGATTATGTGACCGAAGGAATGAGAGTCGAAAAGCTACTTAGCTCATTTATAAAGCGTCATCAATCGTTGGCAATTGTGATTGATGAGTTCGGTGGAACAGCCGGAATGATTACCATTGAAGATGTTCTAGAGGAAATCTTTGGGGAAATTGAAGATGAACACGATGAGCCTGAAATGGTAGAAAAGTGTTTAGATTCAAAACATTATGTGTTGTCTTGTCGCTTGGAGATTGACTATCTAAATGATAAGTATAATTTCGAAATCCCTGAATCAGACGAGTATGATACGTTGGCTGGATTTATAATCTTTAATAACGAGGGATTACCCAGACAGGGACAGTTCATAACAATTGATAATATGAAATTCGAAGTACTGAAAACTTCTGGATCAAAAATAGATTTGGTGAAACTTGAAATATTATAGTCCACAAAATAGTTTGATTAAAATGTTGAGTCTGTGTAATAAGTGAATTTTTTTTTGCATTTACTGAAAAAAAAGATTATTTTTGCAGACTGTAAACGTAAAATTAATAACTGAAAAACATAGAATTATGGAAATTAAAGCTGCAGATGTTGCGAAACTCCGTAAAATGACCGGAGCAGGTATGATGGACTGCAAAAACGCTTTGGCTGAAGCTAATGGCGATTTTGAACGTGCACAAGAAATTATTCGCGAAAAAGGAAAATTGATCGCTTCAAAACGTGCAGATCGTACTGCAACAGAAGGCGTTGTTGTTGCTCGCGTTGAAGGTGCAAAAGCATATATGCTTTGTTTGGCTTGCGAAACTGACTTCGTTGCTAAGAATGAAGGTTTCTCTGCAACAGCGAACGAAATCTTGGAAATCGCAATCAAAAACGATTGTGCAGATATCGAAACTTTGAAAGCCGTGAAAGTTGGTGATCAAACAGTTGAAGAACTGATTGTTGTTAAATCTGGTCAAACAGGTGAAAAAGTTGAAATGCCGTTCTATGCACGCATCGAAGCTGCGTTCTGCGGATGTTATGTTCATATGAACAATAAGTTGGGTTCATTGTTGGGATTCAACAAAGAAGTTTCTGCTCAAGTTGCAAAAGAGGTTGCAATGCAAGCTACAGCAATGGCTCCGGTGTCAATTTCTAAAGATGATTGCCCAGCTGACATTATCGAAAAAGAACGTGAAATTGGTCGCGAACAAGCTCGTCTTGAAGGTAAACCTGAACAAATGTTGGATAAGATTGCTGAAGGTAAAGTAAACAAATTCTTGCAAGAAAATACATTGATGAACCAAAAGTTCGTTATGAATGACAAGATGACTGTTGAAGCATATCTGAAGAGTGTTGATCCGGAAGTTAAGGTTATTGCTTACAAACGTTTCTCTTTGAACGACTAACATCTTGGTGTGAAAAGATAAGGCTGTCCCAAAAGGGCAGCCTTTTTTGTTATTGAATGTCAGTCTTTTTACTTTATTTTGATAAATTTGTTGTTTGATAGTTCGAGTATTTCACATTCTGAGAAATAACGTCGAACAGCCTTGACAATATAATCTCTGGTGTCGTCAATAATCAATTGGTCGTTAGAACCAAAATTGTTGTAAATCAAATATTTCAGATTTAATCTCTTTGTCTTGCAATATTCAAAATTGATAATCGTGTGGTTAATACTTCCCAATTTGGGCGATGTTACGAAAATCAGTGGCAGATTGTGTTCGGCTGCGTAGTCAGCCATTGTGTAGTTGTCTAAAATCGGAACGGCTAAACCACCTGCACCTTCGATAAGTAGTGTGTCGAATTGTTCTGCTAACTGAGATGTGCAACTCGAAATCTGAGATAGATTGATCTCTCGGTTGTCAATTTTTGCAGCCAAATGTGGCGAACAAGGGTGAGTAAATACCAGAGGGCAGGTCAGGCCATTAATGTCGTAATCTTGAGGTTCGAGGCCCATTAATTGTCTATGAGTCAGAATGTCTTCGGATATGCCAATGCAGCCTGTTTGAATTAATTTTTGGGTGGTTACAGAGTGTCCTAAACTTTGTAATTCACGGGCCAGAGAACCTGTTACGAAAGTTTTTCCGCAATCAGTATCAATGCCGCTTATAAAATATATTCCCTTTTCAATCATAAAAATTTCTTAATATGTGCAAATTTAGTAAATTTGCGTGAGTTTAAGAATATTTTGACAGAGATGTATAATATAAGTGAATTGGCTAAACGCATTGTAGATGGCTTGAGATTGACTCAAGATGCTGTGTTAGAATTGATTGCTGAGGTTTCAACTGATGAATTGTGTCAACTTGCAAATCTTTTAAGGGAACATTTCTCGGGGAAAAAAGTGGATACTTGTTCGATAATTAATGCTCGGAGTGGACGTTGCAGTGAGGATTGTAAATGGTGTTCTCAGTCAAGTTTTCATAAATGTGATGTGAAGATTTATCCGCTTGTTGATAGCCAGACGTGTCTTGAGATGGGGCAGTATAATGCACAAAAGGGTATTAAGCGATTTTCGTTGGTGACGAGTGGCCGTTCGATGAGTGACTCAGAGGTGGATTCTGCTTGTGAATCATTTGAAGTTCTACGTAAGATGACGTCCTTAAAGTTGTGTGCTTCAATGGGATTGCTTAATAAAAATCAGTTGAAGCGATTGTTTGACTCGGGCGTTGAACGTTATCATTGCAATATTGAAACGGCTCCATCTTATTTTGGAGAATTGTGTACAAAACATACTCAACAGGAGAAATTTCAAACACTGGAGTGGGCTAAAGAGGTCGGAATGACGATATGTAGTGGGGGAATTATTGGAATGGGGGAGTCGATGGAGCAACGTGTGGAAATGGCTATTACACTGAGAGATATGGGGGTAAAGTCAATTCCGTTGAATGTTTTGAATCCAATTCCAGGAACTGCATTGGAAAATACTCCGCCATTGTCTGATGAGGAGATATTGAGGAGTTTCGCGATGTTTAGAATTGTGAATCCTGAGGCTGATATTAGATTTGCCGGAGGTCGAATTAAGATTAAACATCTCCAGCATAGGTTGATGAATTGTGGTATTAGTGCTGCTATTGTAGGTGATATGCTGACTACGATTGGTTGTGGTATTGATGATGATTTTAAAATGTTTGCAGATTTAGGCCGTGAGGTGTAATCTAATCGCAATAAGTGTTTTATGCGTTTTATCTGTAGTATTACTACAGCAAAATGTTGTTGCTCAAAATCGTTTGGTTTTTGATAAGGAAAATCTTGATTTAGGTGAAGTGCTTGTAGACGATAGTGTTGTGGTATCTGAAGTGAAACTTTATAATAGGTCTATAAAGCCACTGATAATAAGCAAGATTATTTCGAATTGTGGTTGTTTGAAATTTGAGTATTCAAAGAAGCCGATTAAAATGGGAGAGACGCTTCGCATCAAACTCAAATTTGATCCGAAGGGGCAGAGTGGACGATTTTACAAGCCTGTATACGTTTATCATAGTCAGTCGAAAAATCCTGAACAACTGATAGTCAGGGGCGTAGTTAAGGTTCGCGATTCTCTGAAATTTCTGTATCCATATGAGTTGATGTCCGGGTGTAGAGTGACGGCTGAGGAGATTCATTTGGGGCTTGTTGGGCATAAGCAGACAGCAGTCGGTCGGTTGGGTATATATAATACTGGAAATGAATCGATTGTGTTGAGTGTTGAATCAAAAGATGGAGCTGGATTTAAGTTTCCTATAGATGAAATTAAGGTAGGTGCTGGGCAGCAGAGTGTGTTAAATGTAGAATTTACTCCACGAGATACTTTGCAATATGGAACACTCTCGAAACTACTTAAATTAAGTGTTATGGGTAAATCTTTTGAGATTCCGATTTCGGCAATTATTGTCGAAGATTTTTCTCAATCGAATGCTGAAGCTCCACAATTGGTACTTGAAAACCAGTTCTTTTATTTGAAAAATGTTGCCAAAGGTGATAATATTACTCTTAAATTAAAACTTTATAACAAAGGTGATAATGACTTGATAATAAGGAAAATTAACGTGTCAGATGACGCTTTGAATACCTCTATAAGCAAGTCACATATAAAACCTAGAGAAAAGGCCGAATTGCAGATAAATATGCAGTGTGGTAATGATAATATTAAAATCAACGAAAGTGTAGAATTGATTTGTAATGATCCGATTAAGCCGATGCGTGAAATTAGGATTGTTGCAAATGTTTCAGATTAGCCAAATTTGCAGAATATGTTTGAGATAAAACGAAAAGTAAAACTTGCAGAAAATATCTATCAATTGGATATTTATGCTCCCCGGGTTGCGAAATCATCAAAACCAGGTCAGTTTGTGATTGTGCGAGTAGGGGATGATGGTGAGAGAATCCCATTAACAATATCAGATTATGATCTTGAAAATGATACTGTTACACTTGTAATCCAGATTGTGGGTTATTCATCTCAGAAGATTTGTGAACTGAATGAAGGCGAGTCGCTAACCGATTTTGTCGGTCCATTGGGTAATCCATCCGAATTCGTTTATGAAAATATTGATGAACTGAAAAATAAAAAAATATTATTTGTGGCGGGGGGACTTGGAACTGCTCCGGTTTATCCTCAGGTCAAATGGTTGCACGAACGTGGAATTGAGGCTGATGTTATCATTGGTGCCAAAACTCAAAATATGCTGATATATACTGATGAAATGTCTAAAGTTGCTGGCAATGTGTATATTGCAACAGATGATGGCAGCTGTGGTTTCAAAGGATTGGTGACTCAGCAAATTGAAGATCTGATTGATAATCACGGGAAACAATATGATGTAGTGGTGGCAATAGGTCCTATGATTATGATGAAGTTCGTGGCTGAGACTACTCTAAAATATGGAATCAAAACTATAGTCAGTCTGAATATGTTGATGGTTGATGGTACAGGAATGTGTGGTGCTTGTCGTGTAACAGTTGGCGATAAAGTCTATTTTACCTGTGTTGATGGACCAGAGTTTGATGGTCATCAAGTTGACTACGATGAAGCTATTCGACGCCAGTCGATGTATAAAACCCTGGAGAGTCGAAAATTAAAACAAGAAAAAGAACGGGCTGAAGGTCATATTTGTCGAATCGGTTTTTAAAATTTATATGTTATGGCAACAGGATTATTGCGAGTCCCGGTGAGAGAACAGGAACCTGATGTAAGAAATAAAAATTTTGAAGAAGTTTGCTATGGCTATAATGAACAAGAGGCTGTGGCAGAATCATATAGATGTATAAATTGTCGAAATCCACGTTGTAGGACCCAGTGTCCTGTTTCGGTTCAGATACCGACATTTATACAGGCAATACGCCGTAAAGATTTTGCAGAGGCTGCACGTGTAATTGCAGAAGATTCGCTGTTTCCCTCGATCTGTGGTAGAGTTTGTCCACAAGAAAAACAGTGTGAAGGTGCTTGTGTAATGGGTGTTAAGGGTGAGCCTGTGAGTATCGGAAAACTCGAACGTTTCGTGGGGGATTGGGCTCGTGAACATAACTTGAATAATGTTGAAAAACAATTATTTAACGGACATAAGGTGGCAGTAATAGGTAGCGGTCCGGCAGGATTGGCTTGTGCTGCCGACCTTGCAAAAATGGGGTATTCTGTGAAAATATTTGAGGCACTGCATCGTCCAGGAGGCGTTTTGAGTTATGGAATTCCGGAATTTAGATTACCGAAACAAAAGGTCGTTGCTGCTGAAATCCAAAATGTTATAAATCTTGGAGTTGAAATTGAAACCGATGTTGTGGTTGGTCGTACTGTCACCATTGATTCTTTAATGAACGATGAAGGCTTTGAGGCTGTGTTCATTGGTTCAGGAGCCGGATTGCCTAAGTTTATGAATATTAAAGGAGAGAATCTGAATGGTGTAGTCTCGGCAAATGAATTTCTTACGCGTGCGAACTTGATGCGAGCGTTTGATCCGAATGCTGCTACTCCGATATTCGTGGGAGAACGTGTGGTAGTTGTGGGGGGCGGAAATGTGGCAATGGACTCGGTGAGAACTGCCAAACGTCTTGGAGCTGAGTCTATTATCGTTTATCGTCGTGGTGAGTCTGAGTTGCCTGCAAGAACAGAAGAAGTACATCACGCTAAGGAAGAAAATATCGATTTTCAATTGCTTACAAATCCTATAGAGATTCTTGGTGATGAGAAAGGTTGGGTGCGAGCAATAAAATGCGTTAGAATGGAACTCGGAGAGCCTGATGCTTCAGGACGTAGATCTCCACAACCGATGGCTGGTTCTGAATTTGAAATTCCTTGTGATTCTGTGATTATGGCGTTGGGTACATCTCCTAATCCATTGATTAACAGGACTACAGATGGCTTATCTACTACGCGTCAAGGTTGTATCGAGGCCGATGAAAATGGTTCTACAACACGTCCTGGAGTATTTGCAGGAGGAGATGCGGTGACGGGAGCTGCTACTGTTATTTTAGCAATGGGTGCAGGTCGAAAGGCTGCTCAAGCTATTGATGAATATATAAAAAATAAATAGATGTACGTTCGTCCGAAAAAACGATTAGGTCAACATTTTTTGACTGATATGTCTGTTGCACAAAGAATTGCAGCTGCATTAAGTGTATCTTACTGTAATAAAACTCTTGAGATTGGTCCAGGAACGGGAGTGTTGACTCAGTTTCTGTTAGCTCGTGAAGATATTGAATTATGTGCTGTCGAGGTCGATTCTGAGAGTGTTGAATATCTGAAAGTTGAGTTTCCACAGTTGAACCTTATTGAGGCAGATTTTCTTGAGATGAATTTTGAAGGAGAATTTTTTGAAAGGTTTAATGTGGTTGGAAATTTTCCATATAATATTTCGTCGCAAATATTTTTTCGTATTTTGGAAAATCGTAATCGGGTTCCAGAGGTTGTTTGTATGTTACAGCGTGAGGTGGCTGTAAGGTTGGCGGCTGGACCGGGTGGGCGTGATTACGGGATTCTCAGCGTGTTGTTACAAACATATTATGACATTGAATATCTGTTTACTGTAAGTGAAGGTGTGTTTAATCCTCCGCCAAAAGTTAAAAGTGGTGTGATTCGCTTGGTGAGAAACTCAAGAACTGAGTTGCCTTGTGACGAGTTGTTGTTTTTTAAGATTGTGAAAGCGACATTCAATCAGCGTCGTAAAACTATACGCAATTCACTTAAGTCGCTGTTTCCGCAGTTGAGTTCCGAGCATAAATATTATTCATTACGACCTGAAGTACTTAGTTGTGACCAATTTATTGAGTTGACTCAATGGGTTGAAAATCAGATTAAAGATTAATAATAAAGGCTGCCGAATTTTCGACAGCCTAAATTTTTCTGAGAATATTGCAATTAGCAACCACACTGACCGTTAGCACGTGATTCGCAACCGCAGTCGTCACAGCCGCAAGATTCACCTTCGCAGCCGCCACCGCAACCGCCACCACCGCCCATCATACGATTCAGACGGTCAATGTCTTCAGGAGTAACTTCGCGAACATTTTGAACTTCACCTTCGAAATTCAAAGTTTTACCTGCCAATGGGTGGTTAAAGTCCATTGTAACAGTATCTTCAACGACGTTGCGAATTGTTCCGATCATATGGTTACCTTGGTTGTCTGCCATTGGAAGCTGGTTGCCAATGGTCAACAAACCTTCTTCGATCTCACCATCAACCATAAAGATGCTGCGTGGGAGTTCCACGATAGCCTCTGGGTGAACGATGCCATAACCATCTTCCGGAGTTAGTGTAAAACTAAACTTATCACCAACTTCTTTACCTTCGAGATTAGCTTCGAATGCAGGCAAAAGCAATCCTGCTCCAAATATAAATTCCAGAGGACGTTCTGCAGTTACGTTTTCAATTACTTCGTTGTCAACTGTGAGTTTATATGTGATTGATACGAAACTTTCTTTTCCTATTTTCATTTCTTAAAATTTTATAGTTTAGAAACCGAGGTGAGATTCTTAGATCCTACCTCGGTATTTTGTTTAAAGACTATTTAGGTTGTTCGATGCTTGCACAAGTACAAACCAAATTTCTGTCGCCGAAGCCGTTATCAATCTTAGTAACGTGTGGCCAGAATTTATTTTCACGAACCCAAGCCAACGGATAAGCTGCTTTTTGGCGGCTGTATGGGTGGTTCCATTCGTCCAAAGAGATTTCTTCAGCGATGTGCGGAGCCATCTTAATCACGTTGTCTTCTGCATCAGCTCGACCTTCTTTGATAGCTTCGCAGTCAGCTTTGATGTCGATGAGAGCTTCCAAGAAGCGATCGAGTTCTGCCTTAGGTTCACTCTCAGTTGGTTCAACCATCAATGTGTCGTGAACTGGGAATGACAGGGTAGGTGCGTGGAAACCATAGTCCATCAGACGGTGAGCAACGTCGCCACATTCGATACCGTAATCGAGACGGAATCTTCTCAAATCGACGATCATTTCGTGACCTACGCGACCAGTTTTGCCTGTGTAAACGATGCCGTAGTGGCCTTTCAATGCACAAGCCATATAGTTTGCACTAACAATAGCGATTTCTGTAGAACGACGCAAACCTTCTGCACCCAACATCTTGATATATCCATAAGTGATAGGCAAGATATTAGCACTACCGAATGGAGCTGCAGAAACTGCTGTAATTGCTTTTTCGCCACCAACAGCTACGATTGGGTGAGATGGCAGATAAGGCATAAGTTTTTCGTTTACGCAGATTGGGCCAACACCTGGACCGCCACCACCGTGAGGCATACCGAATGTTTTGTGCAAGTTCAAGTGGCAAACGTCAGCACCGATAGTACCTGGGTTAGTCAAACCTACTTGAGCATTCATATTAGCACCGTCCATATAAACGAGACCGCCATTTTCGTGAACGATCTTCACGAGTTCTTTGATTTCAGGTTCGAAGATACCGTGAGTAGACGGGTAAGTAATCATAGCACAGCTCAAAGTGTCTTTATATTGAGCTGCTTTAGCACGGAAGTCTTCAACGTCGATATTACCATCAGTGTCACAAGCTACTACAACAACTTCCATACCTGCCATTGCAGAAGATGCAGGGTTAGTACCGTGAGCTGAAGCAGGAATCAAAGCTACATTTCTGTGACCTTGACCGTGATCGATGTGGTAAGCACGGATAACCATCAAACCTGTGTATTCACCTGCTGCACCTGAGTTTGGTTGCAATGTTGTAGCCTTCATACCTGTAATTACAGAGAGATCGTGGCACAAGGTGTTGATCATTTCGAGGTAACCTTGCGCTTGATCAGCTGGAACAAACGGGTGAATATTAGTAAATTCTGCATAAGTGATAGGAATCATCATCGCTGCAGCGTTGAGTTTCATTGTACACGAACCCAGCGGAATCATACTATCAGCCAATGAGATGTCACGACGTTCGAGCTTTTTGATATATCTCATCAAGTCTGATTCGTTGTGATATTTGTTGAACAGCGGTTCTTGGAGAATTTCTGATGTACGAATGAACTTAGCCGGCAGGTAGAGTTTTTCTTCGATGTCGTTCAGTACAACGGCTTGTTTACCTGCAGCTTCAGCAAAAATTGCGATGATTGTGTTAACCTCTTCAACTGTAGTTACTTCGTCGAATGACATATGAACTTTTTCTGCATTCGGGTAGTAGAGGTTAATTTTGTTATTCAATGCGATAGTTCTGATTTTTTCGCTATCACATTCTACTTCGAATGTATCGAAGATATTTGTGTTCAATACGTTGTAGCCGAGGTTTTTGATAGCTTCAGCAGCAGCTACTGCACAAGAGTGTGCGTGAGTTGCGATTCGACGCAAACCTTCCGGACCGTGATAAACAGCGAACATACCTGTCATTGTAGCCATCAAAGCCTGAGATGTACAGATATTTGAAGTTGCTTTTTCACGTTTGATGTGTTGTTCACGAGTTTGCAGTGCCATACGCAGTGCTTTGTTTCCGAGACGGTCAACTGAAACACCGATGATACGACCTGGCATTACGCGTTTGTAAGCGTCTTTAGTTGCGAGGAAACCTGCGTGTGGGCCACCGAATCCCATCGGAAGACCGAAACGTTGAGTTGAACCGATAACGATATCAGCACCCCATTCAGCCGGAGATTTCAATACAGTCAGAGCCAACAAATCTACGTCAGCAGTAACCAGCACTTCACGTTCGTGAGCCTTCTTTGTGAATTCTTCATAGTCTTCGATTTCACCAGCTGCATTCGGATATTGAAGAATAGCACCGAATTCGCGACCTGTGAATTCGTAGTCCTTGAATGAACCTACAGCCAATTCGATGTTACGCGGTTCTGAACGAGTCATCAGCAGGTCGAGAGTTTGTGGGAATACTTTTTCATCAACGAAAAGCAAATTACGACCTTCTTTAACAGCAGCTCTTGAACGTTGGCTATACATCATAAACATTGCTTCTGCAGCAGAAGTCGCTTCGTCCAACAGTGAGCAGTTGCTAATTTCCATACCTGTCAATGAGATGATGACAGTTTGGAAGTTCAACAGAGCTTCGAGACGACCTTGTGAGATTTCTGCTTGATACGGAGTGTATGATGTATACCAAGCCGGATTTTCGAGGATATTACGAATGATAGCTGCAGGAGCTGCAGTTCCATAATACCCCATACCGATAAATGTTCTGAACGGGTTGTTCTTAGCTGCCAATGCTTTTACGTGAGCGAGGTATTCGTGTTCGCTCAGACCTTTAGGCAGATCAAGATCTTTTTCCAAGCGGATAGCTTGAGGTACCACTTGAGAAATCAATTCTTCGACACTTTTAACGCCGATAGTTTCCAGCATTTGGTCGATTTCCTGTTTAGACGGACCGATGTGACGATCCATAAATTTGTCTTGAATCATATAAAATGTTTTTAGGTTTTGATTCTAAAATTGATGTTACAAAATTATATTTTTTTCCTCTAATTACAAAGTATTATTATGAAAAAACGATTCGTAGCAGTTACGAATCGTATATTTTTACACTTCGTGAGAAAGTGACAGTGGAATTTCGTTGCTCATATCACAGTAGCCCCATTTTTCTGCAATAAAATCGAGAGTTGAGAATAACTCTTCTGGGGTGGTTTGGGTAACGAGTTTCATACGTGTTGATTTAAAATCGGGTAATCCTTTGAAGTAGTTACACAAATGTCGGCGGATTTCATAAATTCCGCGACGGGTATCTTTAAATTCGATAGATTTTTTGATGTGTAGTTTAGCAAGTTCGACCCGTTCTTGAACAGATGGTTGGGCAAGCTTTTCACCTGTATCGAGATAGTGTCTGATTTCGCGGAATATCCACGGGCGACCATACGTAGCACGTCCTATCATTATGCCATCAACTCCGTATTTATTGAATGCTTCGTCAGCCTTTTCTCCACTATCAATGTCACCATTTCCGATAATTGGGATTGTGATTCTTGGATTATTTTTAACTTCACCTATCAGGGTCCAGTCGGCCTGACCTGTATACATTTGTGCACGTGTACGGCCGTGAATTGTGAGAGCTTTTATTCCGACATCTTGCAACCGTTCTGCAATTTCGACAATATTTTTATGGTCATTATCCCAACCTAGACGTGTTTTTACCGTAACGGGTAGCTTTACGGCCTCGACGATTCGACGTGTCATTTCGACCATTAGGGGAACATCTTTCATCATTCCGCTACCGGCACCGCGGTTTGCAATCTTCTTTACCGGGCATCCGAAATTTATATCAATCAGGTCTGGTTTGGCAGCTTCGGCCATCAGAGCAGCTTCGACCATTGGCTCGATTTGGTGTCCATATATTTGTATGCCGATCGGGCGTTCATAGTCAAACAGAGTCAGTTTTGCTAAAGATTTTTTACCATCACGAATCAGTCCGTCGGCCGAGATGAATTCGGTATACATCATCTGAGCTCCGTACATTTTGCACAGATATCTGAAAGATGGGTCTGTCACATCTTCCATTGGAGCTAACATTAGTGGTTTTTCTCCGAGATCTATATTGTCAATTTTCACGGTATTCTGTCAATCAATAGTTTGTGTAGTGATAAAACTTGAGGTATAAGAAGTTTTTTATCATCGGTTGTAATAACAAAATCTGCAAGTTCTTCGCGTTGTTGGTCAGACATCTGATTATTGATTCGAGCAACTATTTGGTCACGGCTACAATTATCTCGTCTGGTAGCACGGTTGATTCTCACTTCGATAGGTGCTGAAACCGTAACTACGAAATCCATATTGAGATGAGCATTAGACTCGAACAATATTGCTGATTCTTCAATTACGTATGGAACATTCTGTTGTTCTGCACTCCATCGTATGAAATCACGTTCGACGGCGGGATGCATTATCGAGTTGAGTATCTCGAGTCGTTTTCTGTCGGTAAAGACGATTTCTGCCAGCAGTTTTCTATCGGCTATGCCTTGTTGGTATATCTTCTGACCGAACTCGGCGGATACTGCATCAATGACCAATGGGTCGTTATCCAGCAATAGTTTAGACCTTGAGTCTGCGGTATATACGGGTATTCCTTCTGCTGCCAATATTCGAGCCACGGTACTTTTCCCGCTACCAATTCCACCTGTTAAACCAACGCGTATCATTATTGCTTGCTATTTTGTTGATTGTTATTTGCAATGTTTTCGCGATTAGCCTTTTCAAAGATAACGTCGACATACGAAGGCTGTATCGACATAATTTTTATCCCTTGGGGCAACGAATTGCAGTTGACCTTGAACTTATTTGAGATATTTGTATGGAAATCTTTATAGTCAATAGTCAGCCATATATGGTCAGGCTTTATGAAATTGAAATTGCCTCGATTGACATTCAGTTTGATTTTAGCCGTTTCAGGCAAAATAGTTGCCTTTAACGAGTCTGGACAATTTTTTATTCTTATGACCGATTCAAATACCATCTCGGTGTAGGTGTCTATGTCAACATTGAAATTTACCTCGTTGGTAGAGTAGGTTACACCTTCAATTTTTTCGAGTTCGAGGACTCCTGATAGACTGCGGTCAACACGATTGAATACTCTTTTTTTTGTCCAAATGCCTGTCATTGTATCTACTATTGGTTTCACTCCTTTGACGATGATTGAATCGGGAGATATATCCACATCGGAGATAATTCTGAAATTCTGTTTTGTGTCAATTTCTACCGTACTGAATACAGGCAGCTTTCTAGTTACAGTTTCGGAAGATGTGACATAGATATTGCCCGTTTTTATAGATACAAGTTTAATCGGTGAGAGTCGGGAATTCAGCGCATCAGCAAGCGATTCGTTCTCAATTTTCATCGTGAACGGAGCATCTGCCACATCAATGAATATCAATTCGTTCGATGGTATTGTTATTTTCCGATGTTTAGAGAATAGTTTTCTGCTGAGCAATCTGTGTCCTTCACTTTCGATTTGGCAGGTCACCATATTTGTCTTTTCAATCAACATCTGTTTTGAGTTGAAATCGTTTACGATATTGACCGGAATGACAATGTTTGACGAGTAGGTATGGCTCAATTTGTTCAGATACCACATTACTGCCGATAGCAGCAAAAATATCAGAAACGAACGATTGAGCAACTGCTTTGCAAAATTTTTCAGTGAAGAGAGCCGTTTCATATAGTTATTCTTTCATTGAATTTAAAAACTGAGCAGTCATATTTTCGGGGTCGGAACAATCACCAATGGCACCACTGATAGCAATACCGTTGACACCGCTACGCACAATGTCAGGACAATCATCGAGATTAATACCTCCGATTGTTACAATTGGAATCATTATATTCTGTTCACGCACCGAACTAACGATGTTTGAGATTCTTTCAAGTCCAAGTATCGGGCTGAGATTTTTTTTTGTGTTGGTAAATCTGAATGGCCCGAGACCAATGTAATCTGCACCTTTGTTATATGCATTGACTATGTCTTCAGCGGTATTTGCCGTAGCACCGATGATTTTATTACCCATAATTATTCGAGCCTGTTCGATAGGCATATCCGATTTTCCGAGATGTACGCCATCAGCTCCGACTTCGAGTGCGGTCTGAGGTGAGTCATTGATCAGAAAGATTGCACCATATCGGTGGCATAGTTCTACAAGTTGACGACCTGTCTCAACGATAGTCTGGTGGTCAGCATCTTTCATTCTGAGTTGAATCCATCTGCACCCCCCCTTAAGTACTGCAAGGCTTTCGGACAAAACCTCTTCAGTTGTATTTTTTCTTGTTATATATTGCAACTTGACGAAACTTTCCATCGTAAGTTTATTTAATCGTTCTATGCTTTTTTCGATATCTACATTACCTTGATTATCCAATTCCCATACACTTCCGAGTGATGCCCAGCCGTCAAATCCGAGTGCTTTGACCTTGGGTATATTAGTGTGTGTAATGCCTCCAAGTGCGATGACCTTAGTTTTTTTATCGGTTAGTCGAGAGGCTATCTCTTCGTAGTCGAATCCTGACCTATATCCCGATTTGGATATTGAATCGAAAATGGGACTGATGAAAACGTAATCTGCACCCTGACACTGCTCGACCTCTTCCCAACTGTGACACGAACAACTGATTGATGTGTCGGGAGGTAATAGGCGGCGAAATATTTCGATTTGATCACCTCGGCAATGTAATCCACACCCGCTCTGTTCTGCTACTTTGGGGTGGTAGTGTACCGAATAACTTGCTGCCATTTCAGGGTCAACGAGTGCTGCAATCTGACTGCTTTGGACATCAGGCTTGCGTATGTGTATACGGAATCCTCTTTGGGCAGCCAGCCTGAGAATAACACTCTCGTTGTTGACGATTTGTGACAGTGTAATGATTACTCCCAACATATCAGGTCTTTGTGAGATTATCCTCCCTGAGTTGCACGAATCAATGTCAATCGGTCATTCGGATTTAGTGTGTAACTATCCCAAGTTGAACGTGGAATAATCATATCACCTTTGGCAATTGCACAACCCTTCGGATTGATATCCAGTTCGGACATCATCTCGATTATGGTTGTGGCCTTGCATTGGCATTCTTTATCGTTGATGAAAATTGTCATACATAAAATATTGTTATAGTTTGAATGCTTTTGCACGTTTTGCCATAGAAGATGCAAAGACAAAATCATTCAATTCTTTATTGTCAGAATTCAGAATATCATCCTTGTTCCCGCACCACCATTTTTTACCTTCGAAGATAAACATTACGGTTTCGCCAATCTCCATCACCGAGTTCATATCGTGTGTGTTGATTACGGTTGTGATGTTGTATTCGTGAGTGATTTCGTGAATCAGGTTATCGATGATGATTGACGTTTTTGGATCGAGACCAGAGTTTGGTTCGTCGCAGAACAGATACTTCGGATTCAGCACGATGGCACGTGCAATAGCAACACGTTTAATCATACCACCACTGAGTTCGGCTGGATACATCGAGTTGACGTTTTCGAGATTTACACGTTTAAGACAGAAGTTTACCCGTTCGCGTTTTTCTTCGAGAGATTGGTTGGTGAAGAGATTCAGCGGCAACATAATATTATCTTCAACCGTAGAGGAGTCGAGCAGAGCTCCTCCCTGGAAAATCATTCCCACGTGTTGGCGAATCTGTTTTTTATCTTTGAACGAGAGTGCACTGAAATTAATATCATCGTAGAATATATCACCGCTGTCTACCTGATGAAGCCCGACCAGCGATTTCAGCAACACTGTTTTACCTGAACCGCTTTGACCGATAATCAGATTTGTCTTTCCCGTCTGAAATTGGGCAGAGATGTCATTCAAAACGGTACGTCCTTCAAAACATTTGAAAATATTATTTACGGTAATCATCTTTTAGGTCAACATTAATTGGGTAATCAACAGGTTAAAAATCAAGACAGTGATACAGCTTGAAACTACGGCTTTTGTACTTGCACGACCAACTTCGAGAGAGTTTCCTTTGGTGTAGTAGCCATAATAACCCGAAATCGATGTGATAATGAATGCGAAAATAACGGTCTTAATCAGACTATACCAGATGTACAAAGGTTCGAAATCGAATCTCAGTCCTGTCAAGAAGTCGTCCATACTCATAATTGATGGATTGAAAGTGATAATCATATAGGCACCCACCACTCCGATTCCGATACTCAGAATAGTCAGAAACGGGAAGAATAACATTGCTGCCACAATTTTGGGTAACATCAGGTAACTTGCTGAGTTGATACCCATAATTTCTAGAGCATCGACTTGCTCGGTGATTATCATAGTCCCGATTTCGGAGGCGATATTTGAACCGACCTTCCCGGCCAGAATCAGTGCAACGATTGTGGAGGAGAATTCCAATACCAAACTCTCTCGTGTAGCATATCCGATGAGGTAGGGCGGAATGAATGCATTGTCAAGGTTGAGAGACATCTGTAGAGTCAGAACGGCACCAATAAATACTGATATAATAGCTACGATGCCGATGGAATTTACCCCGAGACTCTCCATTTCGACAACTATTCGTTTGCGGTAGATTGACCATCGTTCAGGCTTGGAGAACACCCGTCCCATCAGAATCAGGTATTGTCCTATTTTTTGAAACAGATTCATTTTGATATTCATAGCACTTTAATCTTTCTCCTTTATTTCTTCGAAGTCAACATATTCACCTACGTTATCGTTGATTCGTTTAGCATATTGAGCGGGAGTACCCTTTATTGTAACATCGCCATCTTGTCGGTTAAAATCTTGATGTTCTTGTTTTTGGTAGTTAAATGTATTTTCAAACTGTTGTTGTTTTTTTCTAATCCAACGTCTGAATAGAAATTTTGCGATTATGCCGATTAACCAAAAAATAATCAGCACTGATAATATAAATTCCATCCTCTTCACTCACTTTTAATACTTGCAAAGGTACATTAAATTTTCAACTTGCCATAATAAATATGTAGTAAAAAACGACGAGTAATTCTGATTTAATCTTCAGAGGCGTGATTTCGTGTGTGAGATTTCGAATGAAGAGGTGTTTGTGGATTATTTTTTGTGAATTTACATCTCATTTCAAATAGCTATAATTTATGATTTCATTGTTAATTTTGCTTTTCGTAGTAGGCTATGCCTAGCTATGGAGTATTAAAACTCATACTGTTATGGCTGTTGTTTGGTATAGCATTCTTTATGTCTGCAGTATTGGATAATATGACCACAACTATTGTTATGATTATGATGTTGTGTAAGATGATTGCAAACCCTTTGCCTTGTATGCCTTTATCTGGTACGTTGCTGGAATTGCAGTAATCGACTTTGAATAATTATTATTTTGAAGATATATTTTAAGGTAAAAAAAGAGTAATCAACAAAAGAGTTATGAAGAATGTACTAGTGAAAGTGTATTGTATAGAATTTAATAAAAGTGATTATTAAGGTTATTGAGCAGGAATTTGGAGCGTATTTATGATATAATAATTTTATTTTTGTAGATTTGTGTCCTAAGAAATAAAAGTTGAAATATGAAAAATTTTTCAGAATTAGTTAATAGTCGACATAGTATTCGTCGATTTGAATCTCGCGTGGTGGATAAAGAGACTCTTGAGATTATTGTGAAATCGGCATTGAAGGCCCTCTCATCGAAGAATCTTCAGCCGTGGAGTTTGGCCGTAGTTACTGATAGACAGATGTGCGAAAAATTGTC
>CAJGBR010000003.1 GCA_904501625.1 uncultured Rikenellaceae bacterium | reverse complement strand
TTAGTTCCCGGAGCAACGTCGAAACCATAAGCCCAGTCAATACCCAACATACCTACAACGCTGAGGAATATTCTTGCACCGAAACCCATCGAACGTTTAACCTCAAACGGATTTAAGTTTTTGATGTGATTAAATGCGTTACCACCTTCAGCGAATGCGAGGATATAGATTTGAGATGCTTGTTGCATTACAAGCGGGTATCTCAGTTCGATTGTGTATTTATTATATGCACGAGCGTAATCCCCTTTATTGCCATTTGGCGTGATTGATCCATCTTCGTAACCTCTCAGCCCGATAACTTCAACACCATAGACGTTGTATCCAGACATACCATCACCACCCATATCATAACCTTCGAATGGAGATTGCTTGTGGTAGTTGTATGAACCGAGCAATCCGAATTGGGCACAAGCTCTCAGAATTAATTTGTTGGCAACAAGTGGGTGATACCAATCGTATTTGAATTTCCATTTGTGGAACTCAATCATTTTGTATCGTTTGTTGTCACTTAGAGCACGGCCACCGTAGTCGTGTCCGTCAAAGAGAGAGTATGGTGGGGTCAGAGTCATACTGAGTGAGAATTCCGATCCTGATCGTGGGAAATATGGATTATCAATTGTGTTACGAGAAATGACACCCCTGAAGGAGATTACATTAGACGATCCGTTTTCGATGATGAAATAGTCCCAATCTTTAAGGTTGTAAGATTGGTAAGAGAGTTCTCCGTAAACCTGGAAGTTCGGGTCAGGCCACGACAGACGTTTACCCAGACCAATGCTGGCACCGATTGTTCGGAAGAATTTTTCACTATCCTGCCACATATAGTCTGCCGTATTCTGCTCGGTGAAGTAAATTGAGGTCGAGAATGAATTTGGCTTTTTACCACCCAACCAGGGTTCAGTAAAACTCAACGAGACTGATTTATAATATGACCCATTTGTTTGAGCTCTCAGTCCGAGAGATTGTCCGTTACCAGCTGGGTATGGTCTCCACGCTCCTTTTTTAAAGAATTCTCCGATGTCGAGGTTATTCAGAGTGATACCGATTGATCCGACGAACATACCGGCACCCCAACCGCCTGATATTTCGAATTGGTCACTTGCCTTCTCTTCCAATGGGAATTTGATATCTATCAATCTGTCGCTACCGATTACAGGGCGGATGTCCGGAGCAAACACCTCTGGGTTGAAGTGTTTTGTTGCCATCAGTTGACGGTATGTTGCCATCAGCAATGAACGGTCATAGAGTTCACCCGGACGTACATAGAGTTCACGGCGGATAACGTGGTCATTAATTCGGTTGTTTCCGGTGATTGTTACAGAATTGATAGTTGCTTGATTGCCTTCGATGATTTTGATTTCCAGGTCGATAGAGTCTTGTCCTACGATATTTTCCTCAGGTTCGATCATTGAGAATATGTAGCCGTTATTCTGATACAGGGCTGTTACATTAGTTCCGTCCATATCTGCATCTTTCCCGATACCTAGACGTTTGTTCATAGTTTTTCTATCGTAGATATCTCCAGGGAGAATGCCGAGAACTGCACTTAATGTGTATGTGTCATAGATACTATTACCAATCCATTTTATATCTCTGAAATAGAATTTATTCCCCTCATCAAGAGTGATTTTTATACCGATGCGTTTGTCGTTAATCTGGTAGATTGAATCTTTAAGGATAATTGCATTACGGAAACCTTTTGAGTTGTAGAGGTCAATGATATTTTCCTTGTCTTCTTCAAATTTTTCCTTTTTGAATTTTGCATTCTTGAAGATATTCCAGTTTTTCTTGTTTGTGTTCTTCATTGCACCACGCAATCTTGCGTCTGCAAACTCTTTGTTTCCTTCGAACAATATTTCACCGATTTTAATCCTACGTCCTCTATCTATGACAAACGTAACATCAACCATATTGTCAGACTCGGCGCTGTTTGTTTGTTGGATCTTAATTTGAGTATTGTGGAATCCCTTTTCTTCGTAGTGTTTTTTGATAATACTTGTTGCACGATCAAGTACAAATTCAGACAATTCGCTACCTCGATTCAAATCGAGTTTGTCAAATAATTCATCTTTTTGACCTTTGCCCACGCCTTCGATAATCCATTCATTGACCATAAGTCTCGGTTTGACGTGAATTTCGATATTAACTTTTTCGTGATCAATGAGCTCCATATAGATTTGGATATCCGAGAAGAATTTTTCGTTCCAAAGTCTTTTAACGGCATCAGCCAGGTGGGTACTACCAGGCAACAACAAGGTGTCACCGCGAGACAAACCACTATTAGCAATCATCAATTGAGGGTCAAAATGTTGTTTGTTCAACCCTGTCATTGTGATGTCGTTGATAATGTATAAACGTTGAGTGGTATAGTCAAGATTCTTAATGGATTTAATAGTGTCTTGTTGTTGGGCAGTAATTGGTCCAACAATTAACAACGCAGCGATAACTGCTAAGATTTTTCCTCCAAACGATTTAATTTTCATCGTATTTTATCTATCAAGTTCTCAAATGTTACAATTTCGGCTCAACCAATCCGAAGCGTCTTTTTCTTTGGCTGAAATTTTCCATTGCCTGTTTCCAACACTTTTGGTCGAAATCTGGCCACAATACCGATGTGAAATAGAACTCGGCATATGCAGCCTGCCACAACAAAAAGTTACTCAATCGGCATTCACCGCTTGTCCTAATAATCAGGTCTGGGTCGGGGATGTCGAATGTATAAAGGTTTTGTTCAATTAGTTGATCGTTAATTTGTTCTACATCAATTTTCCCCGATGCGAGCAGTTGTGCAATTTTTTTTGTAGCAGACGTGAGTTCACATCTTGCACTATAGTTGAATGCGATAATCAAGTTCAGCGTGTTGTTGGTTTCGGTGAGTTTTTCACTTTTCTCCATACTTTGCCGAATTTCGTCATCCAATTGATCGCGTTGTCCAATGAAAGTCAGTTTGACACCCTGTTTGTTCAGTTCTTCTGATTCCTGCTCAAGACACTTGCAGAACAGTGACATCAAACCATTAACCTCTTCCGAAGGACGTCCCCAATTCTCAGTCGAGAATGCGTATACCGTAAGGTATTGTACTCCACTTTTTCGAGCCTCTTTAATTGTAGTCCTAAGACTTTCGACTCCGGCGATATGTCCCTCCATACGTTTCAGACCGCGTTCCTGAGCCCAGCGTCCATTACCGTCCATAATAACGGCAACGTGTCGTGGAACATTGATTCCCGACATTTCAGTTGGTTGATTTTCAATATAATTGCTCTGCTCGTTATTAGAACTCATCTTTTGTTCTTAAGTGGGTTAATTTTACGAAAACGCAATAATTTGCAAATATAGTGCTTTTACCTCAAATAATTCAAATAAAATCGTCATTTTTTTATTAATAGAGGTGAGAACTCATATCTTATCGTTTATTATCACGCTTGTCAACGCCCCACATCCTCTTATTTCTTAACGTTTGATAAAACGAATTATTTTGGAGCTGTACTAAAATAATTGATTTTTCACTCTTTTTTATGTTCAGTTTGCAACCATTCGGAATTTCATAGCTGCGGTTGTCGAGAGTGAGAAAGTTGTGGTTATTGCGAGAGTGGATCGAAATCGATAGGTTGACATTATCTGGGATTACCAAAGGTCTCATAGTTAGTGTGTGTGGAGCTACGGGTGATATAACCAGACAGTTAGCCTGAGGTGAAAGTATCGGTCCTCCGACACTAAGCGAGTATGCAGTCGAACCTGTTGGGGTTGCAACAAGTACACCATCTCCGCGATATGTTGCTACGAATTGGTTGTCGGTAGCCACCTCGACATCAATCATATTTACGTGGCTTTTCTGGATCCCGATTTCGTTCAATGCGTATGGGTATTCGATGGTGTTATCAAGTCCATCTATTTGCAACATTGTTCGGTTTTCTAGTGTGAATTCTTTATTGCGAAGAGATATAATAGCCTCTTCCAGTCCTGATTTTGTCACGTTTGCAAGAAACCCGAGTCTTCCAGAGTTTACTCCCAATATCGGAATTTGTCTTCCTGCGAGAGTTCGCACACAATTCAAGAATGTTCCGTCGCCACCGTAACTGATTACAAAATCGACATTTGATGGAAAATCATCTGCCGAGTTGTAGATATACTCCTGATTCAGAACTCTATCGGTAGTGGCAGTTATTTGCTTAGCGAAATCAATATTTACAAAATACGATTCGGCATATCTCTCCAATACATCTATCAACGATAAAAGTTCATCTTGTTTGTGTGAGATTAGTTCAGTTCCGAAAATGGCAATCCTCATAAAAACGTGTTTTTTTCGGTACAATAATACAAAATTTATTGGAAATTGACTAACTTTGGGCTTTAAATTTAAGAAAGGGTTAAGAGATATGACAAAACTTAGTGTCAATATAAATAAGATTGCCACTCTGCGTAATGCTCGTGGTGGAGATATGCCTAATGTTGTAGAGGCAGCAATTAATTGTGAGCGCTTTGGTGCACAGGGAATTACGGTTCATCCTCGTCCCGATGGAAGACACATTCGTTATTCAGATGTTCGTGATTTGAAAAAGATTGTGACCACTGAGTTTAATATCGAAGGTTACCCATCAGAATCATTTATTGATTTGGTGTGTGAAATTTGTCCAACACAGGTGACTCTTGTGCCAGACCCACCAGAAGTATTGACCTCGAATAATGGTTGGGATACGATTCGCAATGTGGATTTTCTGAGAGGAGTTGTCGAAAAATTCAAGTCACACGGAATCAGAGTGTCGATATTTGTTAATCCTGAAGTCGAAATGGTTGCCCACGCTGTAGATTGCGGAACTGACCGTGTAGAACTTTATACTGAATCATATGCACGTGGATATACTCTGAATCGAGAGGAAGCAATTGCTCCGTACGTTGCTGCGGCTGAAGAGGCTCGTCGTCAAGGACTTGGACTTAATGCAGGACACGATTTGAATCTTGATAATCTCAGCTATTTTTCACAAACAATTCCGTGGCTTGACGAGGTGTCAATAGGTCACGCACTGATTTGTGATGCACTGTATCTCGGAATGGAGAATACTGTCAGAATGTATCTGAACAGATTGAAACAGTATTAGTTTTTTTATGTCAAAATCACCGTTGGATAGACCGATTTTTCGGAAGTTGGGGGAGACAGCCGACCGACTCGGAGTCGAGGCCTACGTTGTTGGCGGGTATGTGAGAGATTATTTTCTGCACAGACCTTGTACCGATATTGACGTTGTTGTGGTAGGTAGTGGTATCGAATTGGCTCAAACGATAGCAGAACAGGTCCATACGAAGGTTTCGGTCTTCAAGAGTTTCGGAACAGCAATGTTGAGGTGTGATGGCTGGGAAGTTGAGTTTGTCGGTGCACGCAAAGAGTCTTATCGGAGTGATTCGAGAAAGCCGATTGTCGAAAACGGGACTCTTGAAGATGATCAACTCAGACGTGATTTTACAATAAATGCTATGGCATTTTGTCTGAATCAAGATCGTTTTGGAGAGTTGGTCGATCCGTTTGACGGTATGGCAGATTTGGAAAAGTGTCTGATTCGAACTCCGTGTGATCCAGATATTACCTTTTCGGACGATCCGTTGCGGATGATTCGAGCAGTGAGATTTGCTACGCAGTTGGGCTTTGATATTGATGATTCGACATTCGATGCTATTGAACGTAATGCCCAACGGTTGACAATTGTCTCAAAAGAACGAATCGTAACCGAGTTGAACAAGATTATGATGTCTGAGGTTCCTTCAATTGGCTGGGTGCTTTTCGAAAGGAGCGGACTTTTGAAGTATGTATTGCCACAACTCGCGGCACTCAAGGGGGTTGAGCGTCGGGCAGGTAAGGCTCATAAAGATAATTTTGTGCATACGATGCGTGTTTTGGATAATATTTCACGCAATTCGGATAATCTGTGGTTAAGATGGAGTGCATTGTTGCACGATATTGCAAAGAGTCAGACTAAAGCATTTGATCCGATTCAGGGGTGGACATTCCACGGCCACGAGTTTCTGGGTGCCAAGATGATTGCATCAATATTCAGATATATGAAACTTCCTCTGAACGAGCATATGAAATATGTTCAGAAAATGGTGTTGTTGCATATGCGTCCTATTGCTCTGACGCAGGAGGAGATAACAGATTCGGCAATACGCAGATTGCTTTTTGAAGCGGGTGATGATATTGACGATTTGATGAAGTTGTGTTCAGCCGATATTACCTCAGGTATAGACGAAAAAGTTAAACGATATCTTGAAAATTTCGAGGAGGTGAAACGCCGTATGGCAGAGGTTGAAGAGAAAGATAGAGTACGAAATTTTCAGCCTCCGATATCGGGTGATTATATAATGCAGACTTACGGTGTAGCACCTTGTAGAGAGTTGGGGCTAATAAAGACAGCTATAAAGGATGCGATTCTTGAGGGAACAATATCCAATGAGTTTGAGCCTGCACGACAGATGATGGAACGGCTGGCAGCTGAGTATGGCTGGACGAAAAAATAACATTGAAGCTCACCTTCAGAGGTGGGCTTCTTTAATTACTTTGTAACCTTTGACTGACAGAGCTTGTAATGCACCTCTCAAAATCAAGAATGTTAAAAATGCAACCCAGAGAGCATCGTTGCTTAGAATCGGTTTGAGTGAATAGTAGATAATAAAGAACGCTGCAGCTGCAATGATGATGGCATTACGCATTACATCGGTGCGGGTTGCACCTGTCAGAATTCCGTCGTAAATGAAAGCCGTAAATCCAACAAGTGGCACTGCCAGAATCCACCATAAGAAATCACCAGCCAGGTTGATAATATTCCAATCATCGGTGAATATTGATAGTACAGGTCGCCAACTTACGGCATAGATTAATGTAAACAGAGTTCCCATAACTATGCCCCATAACATTAAGTAACTGACACATTTGCGAATCATTGGTAGATTATTATTCCCGACGAATTTCCCGATTAGAGATTCACCAGCATAAGCAAACCCATCCATTATGTACGAATAGAGTGTGAAAAGTTGCATCAGAAGTGTGTTTACTGCTAGCAATTCGTTCCCCATACCAGAAGAGGCAGATGTGAAAAATGTAAATACTGAGACAAGACATAGGGTGCGGATGAAAATATTACCATTAACCGAGAAGTAAAGTTTTAGACTATTCCATTGCAATGCTTTGTGAATGTTGATATACTTCGATAATTTGTGGTAATATTTGATACAGAATCCTATTGCCGATAAGAGACCGCAGTATTGGGCAATCACAGTACTGAGAGCAATCCCTACAATTCCCATATTCATTCCGAATACGAACCATACACCGCATATGAAATTTACGACACATACTATAATTGCAATAACCATTGGCGACCGAGGATTTTGCATTCCGATAAACCAACCTTTGAATGCATACAATCCAATTGTTGCTGGTGCTGCCCAAATCCTAATGAAGAAATATTCTTTTGCAAGTTGCATAACTTCTGGAGACCCCTGCATTATCCATAATGAGAATCTTCCTAATGGCAACTGAAAAATTAGTAGTATTGCGGAAATAAATAGTGCGACACAACAACCTCTGATCAGTACGTTTGTAGCTTCGCGTAGATTTCTAGCTCCGTATGCCTGAGCTGCAAAACCTGTTGTTCCCATTCGAAGGAAACCGAAATTCCAATAGATGAAATTGAAAATGGCAGAACCGATAGCAACTGCTCCGAGTGCTAAGTCTGCATTTACTCGTCCTGCTATTGCAATATCAATCATTCCAACCAGAGGAACGGTGACATTTGTGACTATGTTTGGTAGGGTAAGTTGCAGAATTTTTCGGTTCATACTATACTCAGGTTTAATTATAAAGAAACGACACGTCAGGACTTGACCGACGCGTCGTTTCAGAAAATATCAGTATGTCTTATTTAGTGCGTCCAGGGTAAACCTTCAAAGCAGCTTCAAGACATTCCATTGCGCCTTTCAAGTCTTCAATTTTCAAAACGTATGCCACACGAGCTTCGTTTTTACCTGCACCTTCGGTTGAGTAGAATCCTGATGCAGGAGCAATCATAACAGTTTGGCCGTTGTATTCGAACTCTTCAAGCAGCCATTGTGCAAAGTGGTCAGCATTTTCAACAGGGAATTTGACTACTGCGTAGAATGCACCTTTTGGCATCGGGCAATAAACTCCTTCGATTTTGTTCAATGCATCAACAAGGAAGTTACGACGTGCAACATATTCGTTTTGAACTTCGTCGAAGTATGATTGTGGTGTGTCAATAGCAGCTTCACCGGCAACTTGACCCAGATACGGAGGACAAAGGCGAGCTTGAGCAATCTTCATTGCAGCTGCGATAACATCTTTATTGCGAGTAATCAAGGCTCCAACTCTGACGCCACACATACTGTAACGTTTAGAAACTGAGTCCATCATAATTACGTTTTGTTCGATACCTTCAAGATTCATTGCTGAGAAGTGTTGAACTCCGTCGTAGCAGAATTCGCGGTAAACTTCGTCAGAGAAGAGATAGAGGTCATATTTCTTAACGATATCGCGCAATTGTTCGAGTTCTTCTTTGCTATAAATGTAACCTGTTGGGTTGTTAGGGTTACAGATCATAATAGCACGAGTTTTCGGAGTGATAAGTTTTTCGAACTCTTCGATTGAAGGCAGTGCGAAATCGTTATCAATTTTAGATGTAATTGGTTTAACAACAGCCCCTGTTTGGTAAGCGAATGTGTTGTAGTTTGCATAGAATGGTTCTGGAACAATGATTTCATCACCCGGGTTCAGACAAACACTCATAGCCATAGTGATTGCTTCAGAGCCACCTGTTGTAATCAGGATATCTGTATAGTCGATATTGATACCAACGCTTTTGTAGTAACCTGTCAATTTACGACGGTAACTTTCAAGACCTGCTGCGTGAGAGTATTCGATAACTTTGTCAGACAAATTTTTGATAGCTTCCAAAGCACAATCTGGTGTTGCGATATCTGGTTGTCCGATGTTAAGGTGATAAACTTTTACACCACGTTTTTTAGCTGCTTCAGCAAACGGAACGAGTTTGCGAATCGGAGATGCGGCCATTCCGAGGCCTTTTTCTGAAATTCCTGGCATTTTCTTATTTATTTTAAGTTTAATATATCAGTTTAATTGGTTGCAAAAATACACAATTTACTCTGTATTCCGCAAATTTTTTTGTACTTTTGTTCTTTACTAAATCTATTTTACAGGCTAATGTTGTTACGCAGACTTGCAGGTCAAACTGCTGTTTATGGTTTGAGCAGTATAGTTGCTCGGTTGTTGAATTACCTATTGACTCCCTATTTTACGCGATTTATGACGCAGAGTGAGTATGGTGTTGTGACTGATTTTTATGCACTCATACCTTTTGTGTTGATAGTTCTGACGATGGGAATGGAGACGGGATACTTTAAATTTTCGGGTGAGTGTAACGAGCTTGTCGATAAGAGAAAGGTTTTTGCGACGACTTGGGGTAGTGTAACTTGGATTAGTCTGTTGTTTTTGGCGGTAATCTTTTTATTTAGAGTGCCAATTGCTGAGATAATGGGATATGCTGACCACGTTTCGTACATCACAGTAGTTGCAGCTATTATTGCATTAGATGCTATTACGGCTATCCCTTTTGCACGATTGAGAGAACAGAATCGGGCGTTAAGGTATGTTGTGGTAAGGCTAATCTCAGTGGTGATTAATTTATTATTGTGTATATTTTTCTACTCAATTTTGCCTCGTTTAGCAGAGGGCGACGCTGGACTATTGAGTCTGATATATTATGCAGATTATGGAGCAGGGTATGTATTCGTAGCCAATCTCGTGGCTAGTCTTTTTACTTTTGTTGTATTGCTGTCAACGTGTGACGGAGTTTTTCCTAAAGTTGATAAAGCATTGCTCAAGAAGATATTGTTGTATTCATTGCCATTACTTATCAGTGGAATCGCTGGGACTGCAAATGAATTCATAGATCGTCAAATGATTAAGTATCTGATGCCAGAAAATGTGGCAATGGAGGCTTTGGGTATATATGGAGCTGTTGTTAAAATCGGAGTATTGATGTTGATGTTCACACAGATGTATCGTTTGGCTGCCGAACCATTTTTCCTTTCTGGTTTTGATAAGGACGATTTCGTGAAGATAAATGCCGAGGCTATGAAATATTTCATTATAGTATCGATATTTATTTATTTGGTTATTACTCTATTTTCACAAGAGTTTGCACTGATTATCGGTCGTGATTTTCGAGTGGGAATGCATATTTTGCCGACCGTATTATTAGCAAATATCTTGTCGGGAATGGTGTTGAATTTGTCGTTCTGGTACAAAAAAGAGGGAGCTACGCGTTGGGCAATCGTAGTTACTGGAGCAGGTCTTGTATTTACGATTTTAATGAATGTTGTGTTGGTTCCGAGATTGGGATATTGGGGAGCTGCATTGGCACGTTTATGCAGCGAAGCTGTAATGGTTGCAGTCAGTCTGTACCTCAATCGAAAATATTGTCCTACGCCTTATGAGTGGAATAGAATTCTTCTGTATGTAGCCGTAGGAGTTGCTGTATATTTCTTTGCAGAAAACTTTACTAATAGTAGCTGGTGGGTACGTTGGGTAGTGAGTTTGGCTCTACTGAGTGGCTATTGCAGTTATGTGATTCGTTGTGAGGGAATCAATATCAAGGCGATGTTAAAATCTATAATCAAGCGATAAGATGGCACAGATAACGATGTATACAGATGGTTCGTCATTAGGAAATCCAGGCCCCGGTGGTTATGGCGTAGTATTGATTAGTGGACCTTATCGAAAAGAAATTACAGCGGGTTATCGTTTGACTACGAATAATAGAATGGAATTATTGGCTGTCATTGTCGGGCTTGAAGCACTAAAAGCAGATGGAAATGATGTCACGATATATTCAGATTCACAATATGTGGTTAATTCAGTAGAGAAAGGGTGGGTGTTTGATTGGGAACGAAAGAATTATAAAGGTCGTAAAAATGAGGATTTATGGCGTCGTTTTCTAAATGTATATCGCCGACATAGTGTGCGTTTTGTGTGGATAAAAGGACATGCAGAAAACCCCGAGAACGAACTATGTGACCGAATGGCCAACGGCAGTGCTCACGGGGTTAATCTTAATGTAGATGAGGGATATATTCCCGAATAGAACTATTTTTTTACACCTCCGAGTTTCATTCCCGGTTTCAGTGCAAAGATATTTTGGTCGTAAGTGAGAGTTTTCATTTGGCGATCATGATTTCGTTTGGTTGCAATCACAATGAGTTTGTCCATCAGTTTATCGAAAGACAATCCCGTGGCCTCCCAAAGATAGAATGACAACGAACCTGGGATTGTGTTAATCTCATTGACAAATATTTCGTTAGAAGCCTCGTCAATAATGAAGTCGATTCTTGCAACTCCAGAGCAACCCAGCGAGTAGAAAGTTTCTGATGTAAGTTGTCTGATTCGATCTGTCGTCTCTTTATCGAGCGGGGCAGGAATCAATCGCTGGGTCGAAGCCATACCTTGTGATTTGGACGATTTTGAACCTCCGAGATATTTATCCTCGTAGCTTAATATTTTGTCACTTTTGATTGGTTGTTCACAAACCGAAGTTTCTATCTCTCCGTTTCCTCCCAGTGCTGAGCAGTTGATTTCACAGAGTTTTTCAACTAAGCGTTCAACAATTAGCCTTGACGAAAATTTCTCGGCAGTAGATATTGCATCAATAAGTTCGTCTCTGTTGGCAGCTGTCGAGATACCCACACTTGAACCAAGATTTGCCGGTTTTACGATTGCGGGGTATCCGATTTTGTTTTCGATTTTGGTAATGATCTCATCTCTTTGGGCGAACCACTCCTTGTCCGTAAACCACACAAAGTCAAGCACAGGAATATTGTTTCCTCGGAGAATCATTTTCATTGTAATTTTATCCATACCGTTTGCTGAAGATAACACGTCACAGCCTGCGTATGGGATTCCTATTGCTTCGATAATGCCCTGGAAGACTCCATCTTCACCATTAGTGCCGTGTAGTACGGGTACGACTACGTCAATCTTAGCAAGAATTTTTCTTTGTTTACCAAGCAGGGACGAGTGATCGTAGAATATCTCATTAGAACCAAATTGAGGAATCATATAAACTTTGGTTACTTTTTTTAGTAACGAGTTAATGTCTTGATAGTTTTGCACATCGAGCAATTCTGCACCACTGTACCAATCGCCTTGTTTGGAAATATATACTGGAGTAATTTCGTATTTGTCGGAATTGAATGCATTAATTGCTTGAATTGCAGACAAAATTGAGATTTCGTGTTCAACGGATTTTCCTCCGAAAAATACAGCTACGTTGGTTTTCATTGTGTTGTGGTTTTTATTTGAACATATCAGGGAGGTCATTTTCGTAAAGAATAGTATCTCCTGCTTTTGATATTTTATTTAAGATTGAGGTTGCTTCTAAAAAGTTTTTTGCAGTTTTAATTTTATCATCACTCATACCGCCCTCTTTCAGCCCTTGAACAATAGCTTCCGAGTTGAGTTTGTTTACTACGATTGCTACGTCGGCACACTGTGCAATTTTCACCCCGAATTTTCTGTTTTCATCGAATTGTTTTTTACCAAGTTCGATCATACCCGGAGTTACTACAATTCGGTTTTGTGGAAAACTGCTCAGTACATCCAGAGCCATTTTTGCTCCGTAAGGATTAGAATTGAAGGCATCATCTATAACTGTAATTCCTGATGGGTGACGTTTCATACTTAATCGGTGTTCGACTTGTTCGACACGCATTACACCTGTTTTGATCTGTTGGTCTGAGAGTCCTAACTCTTTAGCGACAATTACTGAAGCCATTAGGTTAGAGAGGTTGTATTCACCTACTAGAGATGTTTGCAGTTCGAGTGACCAATCTTTTGCGACTACTTCGAATCGGGCACCGCTGCTGGTGTATGTGATATTTTTTAATATAACATCAGCCTGAGACTGACTGTATCTTATGGTTGGGCATTTGTATCTGTGACAATTCTCTGCTATAGCTGGGAAATCGTTGTTTATTGCCAGCAACCCGTCGGAGGGGAGTGAATCTGCCAACTCGAATTTTGTCTTAAGAACATTTTCGAGGGAATAGAATGTCTCCATATGTTGTTCAGCAACTGCAGTAATGATGCCGATTCGCGGATTTACAAGTTCACAAATCTCTTTGATATCACCAATTTGTTTTGCTCCCATTTCGACGATGAAAACCTGGTGATAAGGTTTCAGATATTCTCGAATAGTTCTCACTACGCCCATCGTTGTATTGAAACTACCCGGTGTCATCAGGGTGACATATTTTTCTGAGAGAATCTTATGCAGATAGTGTTTGGTACTTGTTTTTCCATAGCTGCCTGTAATTCCGATGATTGTCAGATGAGACATTGATTTAAGAATTTGTTTTGCATCATCATAGTATCTGCGTGCAATTTTTTTCTCAATCGGAGCATTAATCACATTGGCTGCTTGTACAATCAGGAATATGAACAATATCAGTATGAAACCGATTTGAGGAGTATTGGTCAGTGAAAAGATTGCTACTTGGATCAGTACAATCAAACAAACGCACGTGCAGATAAGTCTGCGAACGCGAGGTGTGTAGACCAGCGGAAGCTTATGCTTACGTACATATTTGAATGTCGAAAAGTAGTTTTTCCACGAGAACCATTTGCGGTAACGTTTGTTTCGGTAAGAGTTCTGTTGTAGAATGTGAATATTATTAATACACAGAAAAATCGGCAATATAATATCAATTGTCGCAAATGCTAGAATCTTTATGATTGTCATAAATATTTCAGACATAATCAAAGGTTTAAGAGTTCAAGAAAGCGTCTACGATAGCGAAGAATTGTCTGGGATTGTCGAGGAACGAGTAGTGGCCACATCCCTTCATTACGGCAACACCTGAGCCTTTAATTAGTTTTTCCATAACTCGGGCATCGCCAAGTGGTGTGGCAGTGTCAAGTTCACCCCAAATCATCAGAGTCGGAGCCTTGATATTGGGCATAACGTGTTTTAAATCTTCGTTAACAATTTTTACAAATATTTGACGCATAATGCCTTTTGCTGCACGGTAGTCGGCAGATCCGCTATGATTTTGTCTCTCTTCGATGCGTCTTTTAGCTTCGTCTTTTCCCACGAGCAGTGGTAGTAGTCTTTTGTAGAGCTTATAACTACGAACCTTGATGTGGTATCTCAGCGTGCGTTTGGGAACAATCCCTGCCGAGTCGACAAGCATAACTTTATCAACTTGATTGCGAGATGAATATAATATAGATATGCGTCCACCGAATGAGTGTCCGAGCAGTATGGGTTTAGTGATATTAAGTTTTCGACAAAATTGTTCCACCACTCTGGTGTATTGTTCGATTCCGAAAACCTCACAAGGAGGAGGAGTCTCTCCGAATCCGGGCATATCAAGAGCATAGACCAGATGTGTTTTCGAAATGTGGTCTGAAATTGACTTCACGGTCTCTTTTGAGCAACCCCAGCCGTGAAGTATAATCACGGGATTGCCGTTGCCCTGAACATTATAGCTTAAATTAATACCGTCTATATCAATTGTTTGCGTCATTTTCGGTGGAAGTTTCATACGACTTGCAAATATACACTAAAAATGTTAAAAAAGAAACCAATCAAGGTGATTTAAATTAAAGTGTAACTAATTTTTTTTAGCAGGATATTTCAAAACAAAAACATTACGATTGCGAAGTTCTGAAAGATTTGGCAAAGAATTTGATATATCCAGTCAGAATTAAAAACAAAACAATTATGAGAAAGAGATTTTACGCGATTATTTTAGTTGTTACCTTCTTGTCGGCGGCAGCTTTGTCGGGTTGTAAACAACGTGGTTGGTCCAGTCAGAATGAGGAGACATTGACCGAGTATATAATGCCATTGAAAGATGGTGGATTTATTGCTGAGTTTACCGATCAGGAGTGGGGAATGTTTCAGGATTGTGTAATCGAAAAGGTTAAGGCTCGTTATCCCAATTATTCGGATTTTGAAAAATTGAAGGGTAATAAAGATTCGGTTTACAATGTTGTGATTGAATGTACAGCTGAATTTTTGGGCGTAGATTTCCACAATCTTCGCAGAATGTTTCCGTACAAGGATTTAGTCGGTGCAGGTATTCTTGATTCGAAGATGGACAATCGTCAGAAAGATGTTTTTTATAAGGCATTGGCTGACACAATAAATGCTACATATATGTCAAATTATGCATTTGTTCAGGCCATTGCGGGTGATAGTACAGCACAATTGGTTGTCACTGGAATGATGATTGAGTGTGCAAAACAACAAGGCGTTTCACCGCTGCCCAATGAAGAAAAGGGTTCTGCCAATAAAAAATAAAATTTAGAATCTGTCTGTTTGTTAGGTGAGGGGTGTCTGCTCGGTGTGCAGTGTTTTTTTTCGGGCAGGCACAATGAAAGAGTCCCAAGCAATTCGGCTTGGGACTCGCACTATTTTTAAGAACTATTTGTTTAGTTGTTTCTTGTAGTTGTTCAGACCCTCGGTCATAAATTTAAGATAGTTGTCTACGTTTAGGTCGTGAGAGTGAATGTCTGTCATCAAGGTATTATCCTCGTTGATGATGAAGTACAGCGGCATTCCGTTCTGACCAAAACGATTTAGCATATACAATTGGTTGATTTTTCCCAATTCTTTGACAACCTTACCTTTATCGGTTGTAATCCAGTCAGACTCGGCGACTTTGGTTTTATCGTCACCGTATAGTGCTACAACGATGAATTCGTCGGTAAGCAGTTGTTTTACACGCGGGTCGCTCCAGATTTTCTGTTCCATTTCGCGGCAGTTCGGACAAGAGTGGCCTGTGAAGTCTACGAAAATAGGTTTGCCTATCTCTTTAGAACGGGCAATAGCCTCGTCGATAGTGAAATAGTACTCTTTGAATTGGAACTCCGGTGGGAACTTCAGAAAATCACTATATTTTGAACTCTTTTGGGTATTTTCCGAAATCGAAACCGATCCTGTTCCAAGCACAAAATCCTGAGTCTGCATCGGTGGTAGATAACCGGAAATGGCTTTCAGAGGAGCTCCCCACATTCCTGGCAACATATAGAGTGCGAATGTGAAAGATGCGATTGCCAACAGCAGACGCGTAACCGTAATATGTTTAACATCACTATCGTGTGCAAACTTGAGTTTGCCCAGCAAATACATTCCCAAAAGAATGAATATTACAATCCAGATTGCCAGATATATTTCGCGGTCAAGGATTCCCCAGTGATAAGCCTGGTCAGCAGCACTCAAGAACTTCAGTCCCAGAGCCAATTCGATAAAACCAAGCACAACTTTCACAACGTTGAGCCAGCCACCCGATTTTGGCATCTCCTTGAGCAGTGATGGAGAGAATGCAAATATGGCGAATGGTATTGCAAACATACTTGAGAATGCGAACATTACGATGATCGGTTCCCACCATACACCTGCACCTGTGCAGGCTTCGGTGATGACGCTACCAACTATAGGGCCTGTACACGAGAATGATACAAGAACCAGGGTCAGTGCCATAAAGAATACACCTTTAAGACCTGCCTTGTCTGAATTTGCGTCAGATTTATTGACCCACGAACTCGGCAGAACCAATTCAAATGCTCCGAAGAATGAAGCTGCGAAGATCATAAATACGAGGAAGAATATCAAGTTAGGCAGCCAATGAGTTGCTAACCAGTTGAATATTGCTGAAGTTGCGGCATCTCCTCCAAATATTTGAGTTGAGGCTACGATTACGGCAATCGGCAGCGTGTAGAGAACTACGATAAATAACCAAAAGAATAGTGCATTGACTTTGCCCTGAGCCTTACTTTTGTTGTTTTTCAGGAAGAATGATACAGTCATCGGAATCATCGGGAATACACACGGAGTTGCGAGTGCAGCAAAAGCCCATACTATCGCGGCTAAAATGTTGCCCCATAAAGAACTTGTTTTTGTCGATGCCGATTTGATTTCAGGCGTAGTCTGAGGTTCTTCTGCTGCTTGTTCTGATTCAGATTCTGTTTCGACCTGAGAATTGCCTTCAGCAGTCAGCGACATATCGAATTCGGCAGGTGGCAGACACGAACCATTGCCACACGCTTGCCATTCAATTTTGACTTTAATTTTTGCTTTTGGATCCGACGTTTTGAACTCTTGCGTAAAAGTAGCTTCACGTTCATACTGACCGACCTCAATACCGAACGAATCGTCGAACTCACGTTTCGGAGGATTAACCTCTTTTACTTCGCCAATAAATTCAACGCCTTCGGGTTTGGTGAAGGTAAATTTTGTTACAACTGGTCCATCTTCATAAGGTCCCATATCATAGATGTGATATGGCTCTTCGATGGTTGCTTTAAATGTTATTACATAGCGGTTGCTATCAACATTTTGTACACTTGCAGACCATTCTATTGGTTCTGGCATTTGGGCTGTTGCTGTCAGTGTTGAGACCATCAGCATCAGCAATAGAAAAAAACGTTTCATATAAAATTAAGGAATGTGTCGTTAATTAGTTCGAAAATTCCCACGTTGCACCCTCACGGCTATCCTTTACGGCGATGCCAAGTTCCTTGAGTCTGTCACGAATCGCATCTGACGTAGCCCAGTCTTTGCGTTCTTTTGCGTGTTGACGTTCGGTGAGTATCATTCCGATTACTCCGTCGAGCAGTTCTTTATGAGATTCGTTTTGTTTTTGATTCTTTAGCCCGAGAATATTCTCAACTATAACTGCAACACTCTTTTGCAGAGATGTAAGATCTTCAGCGGTAATTGATTCTTTGCCTTCTTCAAGCAGGTGGAATGTTTTAATCCACTCGAATAGTGTCGAGATTACCACTGGAGTGTTGAGGTCATTATCCATAGCTTCGGCGACCTTTTTGTCAAGTGCCGAGATGTCAATCGTAGTCTTGTCTGTAGGTTTGACTCTCTGCAGAGCAGCTATGCCGTTCATCAATCGAGTGAATCCTTTTTCAGATGCTTGCAGTGCTTCGTTCGAAAAGTCGAGAGTACTGCGGTAGTGTGCCTGAAGAATGAAAAATCTGATTGTCATTGGCGAGTATCCCTGGGTTAGTTTCGGGTGATTACCTGAGAACATTTGTTCGAGGGTAATAAAATTGCCCAAAGATTTGCCCATCTTTTGACCTTCGATTGTAATCATATTGTTATGCACCCAGTATTTTGCAGCTCGATGTCCCGATGACGCACAACGTTGTGCAATTTCACATTCGTGGTGTGGGAAGAGTAGATCCATCCCGCCACCGTGAATGTCAAATTGTTCGCCGAGGTACTTAGCACTCATTGCCGAGCACTCCATATGCCAGCCCGGAAATCCGTCACTCCACGGAGAGGGCCAACGCATAATGTGTTCTTTTTGAGCTTTTTTCCAAAGTGCGAAATCGAAGGGACCCCGTTTATCCGATTGACCGTCCAATGTACGAGTATTAGCCATTAGGTCGTCGAGTTTGCGACCCGACAAAATGCCATACGGGAAATCTTTATTGTATTTTTCTACATCAAAATATACCGATCCGTTGCTGATGTAGGCATATCCATTATCAATGATCTGTTGAGTCATTGCAATCTGTTCGATGATGTGTCCCGAAGCGTGAGGCTCGATTGAAGGTCTGAGTACATTCATACTATCCATTGCGTCGTGGTAGCGGTTAGTATAGTACTGTGCAACCTCCATAGGTTCGAGTTGTTCGAGACGAGCTTTTTTTGTGATTTTATCTTCACCTTCGTCGGCATCATTTTCGAGGTGTCCGACGTCGGTAATATTGCGAACATAGCGAACTTGGTATCCTTTGTGTTTCAGATATCGGAACAGAATGTCAAACGTGATGGCAGGACGTGCGTGACCCAGATGCGGATCGCCATAGACCGTAGGTCCGCAAACATACAGCCCGACGTGCTGAGGATTCAACGGTATGAATTCTTCTGTTTTTCGGCTCAGTGAATTGTAGAGCATTAATTTATTTTCCATAATAAAACACTATTTCTAAGATAACATAACGCAACAAAAGTACAGATATTTTTTTACAAAATCAATTGATGATACTTTCTTATTACAAGTAAGTGAAAAAAATGTTGAGAATGATATTATAATCTCAGATAAAGTTTGTATCTTTACCGAATAATTTTGCAATAAAAAGGATAGTTATATGAATATTATGGCGGGCCTTTTGAAGGCCTTTTTCGGGACCAAAAGCGATAAGGATCGCAAAGAAGTTCAACCCTATGTAGACAAGATTCTGGCAATTTATCCGAAGATAGATTCACTTTCTAACGATGAATTGCGAGCACGTTCGGCTTCACTCAGAGCCGCAGTTGCCGAGTATGTTAAGCCAGAAGAGGACGAAGTTGCCAAACTGAAACAGAGTCTTGAAACTCCGGATATGGAGATTAACAAAAAAGAGTCAATTGCTTCGAAAATCGACGAACTTATTAAAGAAATTGATAATAAGATCGAAGTTAAACTTGATGAGATTCTTCCCGAAGCATTTGCAATTGTCAAGTCTACGGCCCGTCGTTTTACACAAAACGAAACAGTTGAGGTTACTGCTACTGATTTCGATCGTAATTTGGCTGCCACTAGAGATTTTGTGACTATTGATGGTGAACGTGCAATCTGGAATACAACTTGGACTGCCGGTGGAAACCAGATTAAATGGGATATGATTCATTATGATTGCCAGTTGTTTGGTGGTGTCGTACTGCACAAGGGTAAGATTGCCGAAATGGCAACAGGTGAAGGTAAAACATTGGTGGCAACTTTGCCCGTATTCCTGAATGCATTGGCTGGTAAAGGTGTTCACGTGGTTACGGTCAATGACTATTTGGCACGACGAGATTCGGAATGGATGGGTCCATTGTATCAGTTCCACGGACTTTCGGTCGATTGTATTGATAAACATCAGCCCAACTCGGAAAGTCGTAGAGATGCATATCTGGCAGATATCACATTCGGTACAAATAACGAATATGGTTTTGACTACCTGAGAGATAATATGTCAATTCAGCCGACAGATCTGGTACAACGTAAACATCACTTTGCAATTGTCGATGAGGTTGACTCGGTATTGATTGACGATGCTCGTACTCCGTTGATTATTGCAGGTCCTGTGCCTCGTGGTGATGACCAGATGTTTGAGCAATATAAACCGTATGTCGAACAGTTGTTTACACTGCAACGAAATATGGTTACCAAACTCTTGTCAGATTCACGCAAATTGATCTCTGAGGGCAAAACTGATGAGGGGGGTGTGTTGCTTTACCGTGCCCACAAGGGACTTCCGAAATATAAACCATTGATTAAGTTCTTGAGTGAAACGGGTATCAAGGCGTTGTTGCAGAAGATAGAGAATATCTATATGCAGAACAATAACGAACGTATGCACGAAATTACAGATGAATTGTTTTTCGTGATTGATGAAAAGCAACGTTCGGTAGATTTGACAGATAAGGGACTTGATGTGTTGGCACATAGGGTAGATGATGCCAAATTCTTTGTGTTGCCTGATGTGGGAGCCGAGATTGCCGACCTCGAAAAGAAATCTGTTTCGGAAGAGGATAAGATGGTCGAAAAAGATAAACTTCTGGCAGACTATGCCGTTAAATCAGAACGTGTTCACACAGTGAACCAGTTGTTGAAGGCATACAGTTTGTTCGAAAAGGATGTCGAGTATGTTGTGATGGATAATCAGGTTAAGATTGTCGATGAACAGACAGGCCGTATCTTGGACGGACGACGTTATTCAGAGGGGTTGCACCAAGCCATTGAAGCAAAAGAAAATGTTAAAGTTGAGGCTGCAACACAGACATTTGCAACAGTAACCTTGCAGAACTACTTCAGAATGTACCATAAATTGAGTGGTATGACAGGTACTGCTGAAACAGAGGCTAGTGAATTCTGGAGTATCTATAAACTTGATGTTGTCGTAATTCCGACAAATCGTCCTGTAATCAGAAAAGATCGCGAAGACTTGATTTACAAGACAAAACGCGAAAAATATAAAGCCGTAATCGATGAAATCAACAACCTTGTGAAAGATGGACGTCCAGTATTGGTTGGTACAACTTCGGTCGAAATCAGTGAATTGCTCAGCAAGATGTTGACAATGCGAGGCATTAAACACAATGTACTCAATGCAAAAGAGCATATGCGTGAAGCACAGGTCGTTGCTGAAGCAGGTCGCAGCGGACAGGTTACTATTGCAACGAATATGGCTGGTCGTGGTACCGACATCAAACTGACCACAGAGGTGAGAAATGCAGGTGGTCTTGCAATTATTGGTACAGAACGTCACGAGTCACGTCGTGTTGACCGTCAGTTGAGAGGTCGTTCTGGACGTCAGGGAGACCCAGGTTCGTCACAATTCTTCGTGTCGTTGGAGGACGATTTGATGCGTCTGTTCGGTTCTGAACGTATTGCCAAGATGATGGACCGTATGGGACTCGAAGAGGGCGAAGTGATTCAGGCTTCGATGATGTCAAAGGCGATAGAACGTGCACAGAAAAAGGTCGAAGAGAATAACTTTGGTGTTCGAAAGAGATTGCTCGAATATGACGACGTTATGAACTCGCAACGTGAAGTGGTATATTCTCGTCGTAGAAATGCTCTCTATGGTGAACGAATCGAAATTGACATCAATAATATGATGGTCGATTTTGCAGATACGTTTGTGGCAGAGCATAAAGATGCTAAATATGAAGAGTTTAAATTGGATTTGATTCGTCAGATTTCGATAGAACCGTCATTCGATGAAAATACTTACGAAAAGGCCTCAGAATCGCAATTGTGTGAATTACTGATGAATGACTTTACATCGACCCTTAAGCGTCGTATGACTACGATAAAATCACAGGCAATGCCTGTGTTGCGTCGTGTTTACGATGAGCAGGGTGATAATGTCGAAAATATCTACGTGCCGATTACTGACGGAATCAAGGGATTCAATGTGCCGGTTTCACTTAAACGTGCCGTAGAGACAGATGGGGCCGAAATCCAGAAATCGTTCTCGAAGGTTTTGATGTTGTTGCTGATAGATGAAAATTGGAAAGAACATTTGCGTGAAATGGATGAATTGCGTCAGTCGGTACAGAATGCTACGTATGAACAGAAAGATCCGCTGTTGATCTATAAGTTTGAGTCGTATGAATTGTTCCGAAAGATGTTGGATAAGACAAATCGTGAAGTATTGTCAGTAATGTTCAAATCGTTTATTCCGATGAAACAAGAGACATCGGCAGAAGATTTGAGCCGTAAACAGCAACCAGAACGCAAAACAACCGATATGTCAAAGTTGCACACTTCGAGAATGGAGGCCGCAGCACGAGCAGGTGATGCTGAAAAGAGCAAACCAGCTCCGGTGCGTGTTGAAAAGAAGGTCGGACGAAATGATCCTTGTCCTTGTGGCAGCGGTAAGAAATTCAAAAACTGCCACGGTAAAGAGATGTAAGTGTTCAGTGACGATATAACGAAAAACGAGGGGTGTCCGATTGTTGAGTTGGGCACCCTTGTTTTGTAACTACAATTCGTTTATTACTCGTTTTGTTTTTTCAGATTACGCATCAATAGATTTCGACCAGTACGTAATAGAGATGATTGTCGATAGCGATGAGCGAATTGCTCGTCAGTCATAGTTGTCAGGTCTCCTAAATCGATGTGCAGTAGAGGTTCTTGTGGTAGAAAATTTTTATTAGTACAGATTTTTGCTCGGTTGTTCCAGGGGCAAACATTCTGACAGATGTCGCAGCCAAATGCCGTATGGCCGATTTTATGAGCAATTTCTTCAGGAATTTCTCCTCTGTTTTCGATAGTATGGTATGCAAGACAACGGTTGGCATTGATCGTTCGGTCGGGCATTATCGCCGCTGTCGGACACGCCGAGATACATCTGTTGCAATTTCCACAACGATCGGGGTGTAATGAAGTAATCTCATCCGGCTCAATTCGAGCATCAATTATCAGTGATCCAATCAATGTAAACGAACCAAGTGTTTGATTGATTAGCATTGCATTTTTGCCGATCCAACCAAGTCCGCCTTTGGCAGCCCACGAACGTTCCATTACGGGAGCAGAGTCACAAAATGCACGTGCGGACTTGATTTCCAAATGGTGTTGCAGTTCAGTTTTTAGCCTGAATAACATATCCCTTATGGTGTAGTGGTAGTCAGGGAAACGGGCATAACGTGCAATGTTTGATTCGGTCTGAGGCGAATTATAGGATACCATACTCACAATGATTGTTTGGGCATCGTGAACAAGCAATCGAGGGTCGTGACGTTTATCCTGATTGCGTTTGAGGAACTCCATATCGGCACCATATCCGTGTGCAATCCACGATTCTAGTTTTGATGCCTGAAGGTCGAGTTTTTTGCACTCCAGAATGCTGCACTTGTCGAATCCAATCTCAGAGGCTAACGAGTGTGTGAGTTTGTTAATATCCATTGATGAGAATTAAATCGTATGCAAGATTGAATTTTTTTTTCAAACTTCAAAATTTTTATTACATTTGCCAATAGTAATTTAAAATAAAGCAGATTATGGCTACAATTGAAACGATTTATTTAGGCGATTTACGTACCGAAGCAACACACGTTGCCTCTGGAAATAAGATTATTACAGATGCTCCGGTAGATAATAATGGTCGTGGAGAATATTTCTCTCCGACAGATATGGTTTGTGCCGCTTTGGGTAGTTGTATGTTGACAATTATGGGAATCTCTGCCCGTACTCACGGATTTGATATAGATGGAACACGTCTGAAAATTGATAAAATTATGGCTGCCAATCCAAGACGTATTGCTGAAATTCGTATCGAAATGGATATGCCACACGACTACGAAGAGAAGCACAAACGCATTATTGAACTCTCGGCTAAAGAGTGTCCTGTTGCGAACTCATTGGGTGCGGATGTTAAAAAGACATTGATATTTAACTACAAGAAGTAATTCGTTACTCGTATAATGTCGCGACTAGAGCGTACGGTAGCAAACATAAAAATCGGCGGACTGATTTATGTAGTCAGTCTGCTGGTTACGCTTTTTACGCGAAAGATTTTCATTGAGTATCTCGGTGATGATCTGGTCGGACTAAGTACTATGATGACCAATGTACTCGGATTTTTTGCTTTGGCTGAAGCTGGAATTTCGGGTGCAGTTTTTTATGCTCTATACAAACCACTTTATGATAATGACCGACAGAAGGTATAACAGATAATGACTCTGTTCGGGTGGTTGTATCGTCGTGTAGGTTTGTTTATTCTTGGGGCCGCATTAATATTATCCCTCTTCTTAACCTATATATTTAGGGATTCGAATGTTGCAGATGGGTATATATATGCCTCATTTTTTGTATTTTTATTCTCATCGCTGCTTGGATACTTTGTGAACTACAAGCAGTTGCTCATTGCTGCTGACCAACGTAACTATATTGTGCTGAGTTATCTGAATGGCTGCAATATGGTTAAATTTGTGATTCAGGCTCTGTGTCTTATAAAGACCGATTTTGGATATTTGTTGTGGTTGTTCTGGGAGGTTGTTTTCGCACTGATAAACTCGTGGTTACTGAGGAGGCGAGTCAAACGCGATTACGGCTGGTTAGAGGTGGATATGGCTCAGGGGCGCGATATGATGCGCAGGTTCCCCGATGTGATGAAGCGCGCCAAACAGGTATTTGCTCATAATATTTCGAGTTTTGTTGCATCACAGACTGACAACATACTGATTTATTTCTTTGCAAGTTTGCAGTGGATTACGATATTTGGAAATTATGTATTGATTACAAGTAAGTTGGCACAGTTTGTTTATATGTTGCTGAACAATTCGAATGCGACGGTCGGAAACCTGATTGCCGAGGGAGATTCTCAAAAGACTTACCGGGTCTTTTGGCAGTTTATGGCCTTGAGATATTTGATGGGAGTAACCTTCATTTTTGGACTGGCACGATTGACCGAACCTTTCATTACAATTTGGGTTGGTAAAGAGTATCTACTTGACAATGCGACATTTGCAATGATGTTGATATACACGTTCATCACATTGACACGAGCTACAGTTGATACCTATTTGTCGGGATTTGGATTGTATCAGGACGTCTGGGCATCATTGACTGAAGCTGGTTTGAATTTGGTAATTTCACTTATTGCGGGTTTCGCTTGGGGATTGAAAGGTGTTGTGTTCGGAACAATGGTCAGTATGATACTGATGGTATTCTTGTGGAAACCCTATTTCTTATTTAAGGCTGGATTCAAACGCAGTGTATGGGATTATTGGAAAAATATGAGTCTCTATATTGGTGGTGGAATATTGATGTTTGTATTGTTGTGGTATCTGTTTGATCGAGTGTTTACTACGCCAGCAGATAACTATCTGGTGTGGGTATTATATGCACTCGCTCAGTGTGCTGCGATGTTAATTGCCTATGGGTTATTCCTCTATGTTACTACGCGTGGAATGAGAGAACTATTCCGTGTGTGGTGGAAATTGCTGATGGGGTTCTTCGGCCGTAAGATTGCGTGATTGGGTGTGTCGTCTTGAATTGATGATAAGCAACTTTGTCCGAATCAGCAGTGTTGCTGCAGCCATAATCGGAATAAAAATTATCATTGAAAGTATTGTTGAAAATCCGCAACCAATCAATCCTAACAGTTGAACAATCACAGATGCCGAAATAATTCCAATCGCCCAGGCTACAGCTCCGAATCTGTAGTTCAGTAGAAATGGTTTATGACACTTTGGACAGTAGAATACGATTTCTACGCCACACTTCCAGAGAAAAGGAATCTTTACTTGAGAGTCGCAACGATTACAGGTTGTATGTTTGTTAAAAAATGTCATTGAAAAATTCTAATTGTCTGTCAAGGTTGATGTTTGGGTATTTATTTTTCAGATAGACAACTTTTTCGAACATCTGTTTTCTGAATGAAGCGTGTTGCTGAGAGTCTTGGTTAATTGGACGGTGTGCCATTGCAGCGTCAATTTTGCGTAATTCTGTTGCAATCTGTCTGGTTTGCAGTGTAATTGCCCAATTCGAAAATTTTTCCCATATATATTCAATTGCCATTTTTGATGGATGAGTCAGGTCGTCGGCATAAAATCTGTAATCCCTCAGTTCGTCAAGCACAATTTCATAGGCCGGAAAGTAGTGTACATTTGCAGATTTTGCGACGAGTTGGTTTATTGCCAGCAGAAGTGTCGACTTGCTGATGTTGTTCCCGTGCAGAGAGTCTTTAATATGTCGTACTGGACTGACTGTCAGAATTATCTGTTTATCAAAAAATGCAGTTTCTGAGAATAATCTCTGAAACGATTCCACGATTTTATCTACGGAGAGCAATTCTCTGGAGAACTCTCCATCTGGCAGTTTATGACAATTATTCACAATCAACCCCGATTTCAGGTGTCGATAAATCCACGCTGTGCCCAAAGTTATGATAACAAATTTAGCATTAGAAAATATTTCACGAGCCGATGTCAACGCAGCCTCGATGCCTTCGAGCAATAGATTGCGATCGGTTTTAGAGAATTGTGTTGAGTGGTACAAGCTGCACCAAAGGTCGCCATTTTGTATTAGAGCATCATTGCCGATTTTGATTTTATTGATAATCAAATCAAAAGTGTTAATTACCGAGATCGGATTAAATGCTACGCCACAAGGGTTTAACGAAATTGGCAGATGCCATTCTGCCATTTTATTCCCAATATTCTGTGCAAAACACGACCCTACAATCATAGTTGGGGTGTCATATCCGATTGTGAAATTCGAATTTGGGATTTCGACTTGTGTCGTAAATTTCATTTTTTAATGCGAATTGGTTAACTTTGCAAAGTTAAGATTTTTCGTTGAGAAAATTATTGTTATGATCACATTTCCGGCAAGCAAGATTAATCTTGGACTGAGTATTCTGAATCGTAGAGAGGATAATTACCATAATATCCAGACAGTTATGTATCCTGTTGAGGGGTTGACTGACGTAATCGAAATTTTGAAAAGTGATGATTCTGGTTGTCAATTCTCGTCAAGTGGACTTATTGTAGATTGTCAGCCGCACAAGAATCTCTGTGTCAAGGCGTATGAACTGATGCGAACACGTTACGGACTTGGCGGTGTAAAGATGCATTTACATAAGAAGGTGCCGTTCGGTGCAGGACTTGGTGGAGGTTCGGCAGATGCAGCTGCGGTACTGAATGGCCTGAACGACCTATTTGAGTTACATCTTTATGCGGAAAATTTAAGGTCATTGGCAGCTGAACTAGGCAGTGATATTCCGTTCTTCATTGACTCACAATCAGCAGTGGCTTCGAGTCGTGGCGAAGTGCTACAACCGGTCGGACTTTCTCTTGCGGGTGTGAATATTGTAATCATAAAACCAGATATTTTTGTTAGTACAGCCGAGGCCTATTCGGGAGTTATTCCGTACGTGCCACAAATATTCCCCTCTGACATTGTGTCTCAGCCTATCGATTGCTGGAGAGACCGATTGGTGAATGATTTCGAAGAGTCGTTATTTGTTAAGTTTCCGTTGCTGAGAGAAATAAAAGAACAACTTTATGAAATGGGAGCAATTTATGCATCAATGTCAGGTTCAGGTTCGGCAATGTTCGGCTTGTTTTCAGATGATGTGTCGATTCCAGATTGTCTGAAAAATCATTTTATTTATTCTGGTGTACTTGGTTGATTTTCAGTGACTAATTTACAGTATTTGTCGTAAGTTGAGAGTACATTCTTAACGAAGGCAATAGTTTCTGACCCGTTGAATTTGCCATATCTCAGTTCGTTGGCCGAAGGTTTTTCGTTTCTGAGAACATTGACCAGTTCACTCCATTTGTCTGGATTACCACCCTTTGAGCGAACAATGTCGCGAATGTCTAGGATATGACCGATACCGCCATTGTAACAGGCAAGTATTACCGAAAGTCGGTCGCGGTCAGAGGTATTTGGTGATATGTATAAAATTTCTTCGATTCGTTTCAGAATTTTTGTGCCTAACAAGATGTTATCTTTCGGATTCATAATGTTTAGAGAGTCGTGCCCAAGCGAGTTCGCAACAGCTGGCATAATCTGCATAAGGCCTTTAGCTCCGCGAATTGAGATGCAGTATTCGTTGAATTTCGATTCGTTATAGGTTATTGCCGATATGAATCTCCAGTCGTAACCCGAATCACGGCTGACTTCTTTTATGATGTTATCGAAATTTGAGATGCGACCTGAATCGGGATGTTGCATAGATTGTGTTATGATATACGGTGCAATATATGGCTCGGAGTACAAACGTGTGAGTTTTTTGAATTGTTCTTGTTTTTTGAACTCCTCAAACCAGCTCAGGAAATCTCTTTTAAGGATATTCTTTTGAGACTCCAGCTTCAGATATATATGTATCGGAGTCGGGAAATCGAATAGTTTCCGAACGGTCTTGATTAGCCCAGATCCCACGTTAGCTACCTCTTCGATGCAGATAAGGTAGTCGCAAGTTCCGTCATTCAAATCGATAATATCAAGAAACGGATCCTGTAAACTGAATGTTATCGTACAGCCTGCTTGAGTCAGTTTATTAAATAGGAGAGTGTCTGTTATTCCTCGTGCGATTCTGATTTTCTGGTTTTTGGGGAATACCAATTTTGACGAATCGCCGGATAATTCCGAAGTGTTTTTTTTATGTGTCAGTAGTGAGAGATAAGTCTTATGTATTAACAATTTATCCGAGTCGGTCGTTGTGTTGTAACTTGGTGAAAATGAGAAGTCTATGTCCTGCTGTATGTTTTCGGAACTATCTTGTTTGATTGTTAATAGAATCAGGTTTCGAGATTTTGCATAGCACTCAAGTATCTCTATCGGCAAGCCAAATATCTGTCTGTTAATAGAGAAACAACCAGACATAGAGTTGTTGATGCTGACTTTAAGAAGTTTGTCCGAGATTGGTGGTGAACTTTGATGAATAATTGTGCTTAGGACGAAACTTAAAATGATCAGGATTAAAGAAAACGAGATCAATTTATTTTTCATAGACATTAGTCATAGAACTCCCAAGAAAAACCGAGTTTTAACATTGGTCGATTCATTGGGTAGTGTAGTACGGAGAATGAATTGCGAGTCTTGAATAATCCCTCATTGAAATGTTGGTATTTGATCAGAATTCTCATACGTTTCCACTTGGCATTTACGAAGATATCGCCGTAAGGGTATTTGCCTAATTCCTTTTCACGTTGGTTGTAGAATTGGGCAGTAGCTGGATTATAACCGAATGCGTAATAGCGGCTATTGAAGAATCCGTCGGCACCTAGTTGAACTCTCAGAACATTTTTAACGATGTCAAACTGTAAATAGTATTGTGCCATAAGACTCACTTGAGGAACGGGTACAACCTCCTGCACGTTGCTCCATTGGAACAATGCTCGGTTATTCAGGTGTAATTTACCCAGTATGAAATCTTTTCTGACAAAGAGTCCCGTAACATTTACCGATCCGCTGTATTGTTTAGGAAGGGCCTCTGAGTTGTAGTAGATTTTGTCCGAAGTCATTATATGGCTAATTCCGATTTCGAAATTGATATGAGGAATAGTCATATTTGCTTCCAGACGAGTTTCGGTTTCTTTCTCAAAATTATTGGTCCACATATAGTGGTTCGAGTAGTAGTTTTCGTACCACCAGTTCGGAGTTCGTTTTTCGAGAGAAGCCTTAAGTGTAAGTGTTGCAGGTTTATTTCCGATGAATGCAAAAAAGTTCATCTGTCCATATAGTTTCATATCCTGACTGCGGAATCCGGTCAGATGGTACTGGGCATCAGCAATCCAATTGATATATTTTTTCAGTGCACCTTGAGCTGAGCCGTAAATGTAAAAATCTGTACGTTTGACCTCGCTGTTATTCAGAGTAATGAACTGATTAGGTGTGAATTGATAATATTTATGTGTAGCATATCCCATACCTGCATCGATTAAGCCAAGTATGCCGTTTCTGTCGTATGGCTGAATCTGCATAAATAGTCGATTCTCGAGTAGTGACTCGCTCAGCGTATCTGCCGATTGATTGGGATTGATATACCAGTTTTTGTAGAAATCTTTGCTGTTCGATTTTGTATCGGTATATGTCATATGGTACCGCGAGTATTCGATTGAGTGACCGAAGAAGAGCGAACTTTTGTTTGAGATGGATACGTCTTGATCTTCAGATCGAGCAAAAGTCAATCCGATTGACTGCACTGCAAAGAACGAATTGCCTTTGAATTTAGTCTTCGAGTCCAATAGTCTGACATCGATGTTTGCGGGGTCTTCGTATACTGTGTCGGCAACGTCGCTATCTCTCAGAATACCGCCATTGTTTCTGATGTCCCCCATATTGTAGACATAACCTGCGTGGGCCGAATATTTTCTGCCGGTGTGAGAGAATACAAAGGAGAGGTTCTTATCTTTGGCATTTTGATTGGCATACATTCCCTTTGTACCTCGGTTTTTGTAGTCGAGGTTGAATCCTGATGACGGCGAGATGTTTTGTGCGTGGGTTACACGCAGTTGCTCTTCGGCTTTAGATTTCTGTCCCGACTCGAAGTAGGAGAGATGGGTGAACGGTCTTTTGACATTGAAGAACCGAGCCTTAGACGGATTGAACAGATAGGCATCAAAAGCCTGAACAAATTGGAAATTATTATATTGTGGTCTGAGTCGTGCATTTAGTGGGATTGACGCAGCTCCAAGGTTTCCGAGCCAAGCCGAACCCACGTCTGTCTTATGAAAGAACGGGTAGTCCTGTTCGAAGTTCTGCATCATTGTATCGACTGCAATGGTATCGATATGGTTGAAATATCTATTTACATTCCACGCAAAGATTCTTTTTGATTTAAGCGAATCGTTGAAAAAATAGGAAGTCAGTGGTTTGCGTTCTTTTTTGGTGGTATCTTTTTTGGCACGATTGGCCATCATTTCTTGCAGTTTTTCCAAATCTTGTTGGTTTCTGTCAAATTGGTTAGGGTTTTGTGCAGAAACGGTTTGTGCAAGAAAAACAAAAACCAGGCCGGTAATAATATACAGACCTGATTTTATCTTATGTAAATATTGGTTTGTTATCATTTTTCTGCTCGGCAATTCCGCACAAAGATAACGATAAATCCTGCCAATTGCAAATGCTGTGTCAGAAATTGTTTACCGGCGGGCAGTTGCTGCTTTAGAGCAATCGAGCCAACATATTTTTGACATTTTCTTCGATGCGGGATTCAACCTCTTCAGTCTTATCACGAACGAACTTTTCGCCTGTAATATGTTCATACAGTTCGATATATCTATCGCTGACACTTGCAACAAATTCATCTGTCATCTCTGGGAGTACATCGCCCTGACGGCCTTGGAATCCGTGTTCCATCAGCCATTCGCGTACGAACTCTTTTGAGAGTTGACGTTGTTGTTCGCCTTTGTCGAATCGTTCTTGGTAGCCATCAGCGTAGAAGTAACGAGATGAGTCTGGTGTGTGAATTTCATCAATCAGACAGATTTCTCCATTGATTTTTCCGAATTCATATTTTGTATCGACCAGAATCAGACCACGTTGAGCTGCAATTTCTGAGCCTCTCAGGAATAATTTCATTGAGTATTCTTCCAATTTTTCGTAGTCTTCTTTCGAAACAAGACCTTTGGCAATAATCTCTTCACGAGAGATATTTTGGTCGTGGTCGCCGATTTCGGCTTTGGTTGTAGGGGTAATAATTGGTTTTTCGAAGCGTTGGTGTTCTCTCATTCCATCAGGGATTGGTACGCCGCAAATTGAACGGTTACCGGCTTTGTACTCACGCCAAGAACTTCCTGTAAGATAGGCTCGTACAATCATCTCTACGGGGAATGTTTCGCACTTGTACCCAACGGTTACCATTGGGTCTGGAGATGCAATTTTCCAGTTTGGACAGATGTCAGATGTCTGGTCCAGAAATTTCGACGCAATCTGGTTGAGTACCTGGCCTTTGTATGGGATTCCTTTGGGGAGTACCACATCGAATGCCGAGATGCGGTCACTTGCAACCATTACAAGATATTTGTCATCAATATTATAAACATCACGAACCTTGCCTTTGTAAAGATTAATTTGTTTATCAAAGTTGAAATTGGTTCCTAAAACAGCTTTTTTCATATCTATTCTTCGATTTGAGTTTTACTTTCCTTTTCGAATGCCGCTACTATTTTGCCGACTAGCGGGTGACGGACAATGTCTGAGTTGTCGAACATCACGACTCCTACGCCCTTGATTTTTTCAAGCAGTTTGACCGTAGACATCAATCCTGAGTCGTTTTTTCTTGGTAGGTCTATCTGGGTAATATCGCCGTTGATTATGAATTTCGCTGACCGTCCCATTCGTGTTAGAAACATCTTCAATTGTTCGCGGGTTGTATTCTGTGCTTCATCGAGAATTACGAATGCATTGTCCAATGTGCGACCTCTCATATATGCTAGCGGGGCAATTTGTACGACACCATCTTCCATAAACTGCGATAGTTTGTGGGGCGGAATCATATCGTTAAGGGCATCGTACAACGGTCTGAGATACGGATCAAGTTTTTCTTTCATATCACCTGGCAAGAAGCCGAGTTTTTCACCGGCTTCAACTGCGGGGCGGGTCAGAATAATACGACGCACTTCACGATTTTTCAGGGCACGAACTGCTAGGGCAATCGCCGTGTAGGTTTTTCCTGATCCGGCAGGGCCGATTGCGAAAATCATATCGTGGTCGTCATACAGATTTACGAGTATTCGCTGATTGGCAGTACGAGCCTTAACAACGAGCCCATTGTTGCCATAGACAATCACATCTTTGTGGTTTTCGTCACTCGGAGTGTCTGGCATCAGTGGCGAATCAAACAGTTGGTCTATCGTATCTTCAGAGGCGTGACCATAGCGACGCACATACTCCATCAGATCCAGAATCTTACTGTGCAGTTCACGAACATTCTGGTCTTCGCCCGAGATCTTGATTTTTCGACCACGTGCTACGATTTTTGTTGCAGGGAATTTTTTTATCAGGTGATTCATTACCCGATTTCCTGCTCCGTAGAGTATCTGGGGATTAATATCTCCTATTTCGATAATTTTTTCACTCATTAACGAATTCTGTCGATTGATTTGATCAGCAATTCATCGTACATAATCCGGCGGTAAGCCAAGTAGTTCATACCCATTGACAACAGCGGAGTGATGCATATGAAGAGGTTAAGTTTGAATTCGTGAACCTCCGGGAGTCCTGCCTCGGCTATTTTTGCAACGTCGATATTTGAAAATGTATACCAGTCAACAACAATCATACCTACCAGAACTGCACTGAGAATGATGTTTGACAGACAGAATTCCAATTGAGCCTTGCGATGTTTGTAGAAGAAGATGGTCAGAATCGGAACAAGAGTTGCAAAGATCAGGATTACGAATCTCATTGTTGCAGGAGTCATCGTGCCGCTGTTTGTCAGTAGCAAACCTTTCATAAAAATCAGAGCTTCTTCTTCGCCTGCGAGGAACGATGCGAATGGAATAAACCACAGTGGGATTAATACAGCTGCAGAGAGCAGCAACCAGATTGTTTGTTTTCTTTGAATCATTATTTTAAGTTTAATTTGTTGTCAATCAAGTAGTCGTTTCTTGAGGGAGATTTACGGCAGACGAGTTCTCCCAGGAAGCCTGCAAGGAACATTTGGGTGCCGATAATTACCATTACAAGAGCAAGGTAAAACAGAGGTTGTTCGGTGACCTGTCTGATGACAAGTCCATTCATTTGGCGGATAAGTTTTTCGGTAATGAGCCATACTGCGATTACTCCGCCGAAGAGGAACATAAGTGTGCCGAGACTGCCGAAGAAGTACATTGGGCTTTTGCTGAAACGTTCGGTAAACGTTACAGTCAGCAGATCGAGATAACCTTTGATCATACGTTCCCATCCGAATTTCGAGAATCCGTATTTGCGGGCACGATGTTGTACGACTTTTTCTCCGATTTTGCGGAATCCTGCACGTTTGGCAAGGAACGGAATCCAGCGGTGCATCTCGCCATAGACTTCGATGCTTTTAACTACTTTATGTCTATAGGCTTTGAGTCCGCAGTTGAAATCGTGCAACTTGATGCCGGTTACGGTGCGGGCTGTAGCATTGAAGAACTTGCTGGGCAGACGTTTGTTCAGTGGGTCATATCGTTTACGTTTCCAGCCTGATACCATATCGAATCCATCTTCGAGAATCATTTTGCGAAGTTCTGGAATTTCGCTTGGTGAATCCTGAAGATCGGCGTCCATTGTGATTACGACTTCGCCCTCAGCGGCCTTAAAACCCTCGTATAGTGCAGCCGATTTGCCATAGTTGCGCAGGAATTTTATTCCGCGAATTACATCTGGATATTTGTCTGACAATCTCAACACTTCGTTCCACGAATGGTCAGTTGAACCATCGTCGATGAAGATTATCTCGTAGCTGAGTTTCAGAGGCTGCAATACACCAGCAATCTCGTCGGCCAATTCGCCGATAGATTCATCTTCGTTATAGGTGGGGACTACAATAGAAATATTCTTATTGAATTGTTTCATCTGAGTTATTTTCAGTTTCTTGAGAATCGTTATCTTGGTAATCTTTAATTGCTGCAAGTCGGCGACGGACAAAATAGGCAATGAATACCCCATACAGTACACCATAAAATGCCATCTGGAACATTGCAATCATAATCCAATATGCCGCACTTGATAATAGTTGTTTTGTAAATTGAGCAGTCTCCTCTTTGCCTTGTAGCATCTGGTTTACTGTGTCGGAGATGTAATCGGGCTGGAGTTTTACAAATTGGATATAGTATCCGATGCCGGACAGAAATCCTGCAAATACCATAACCATTACGATGAACCCCATTCCGTGTGCGACAGAAAAAGTTCCTTCGGGCTGACTGCGGGCGTAGCGAACTGCTGCGTTCCACAACAATGTGAATAATATCACTATTTTAAAGAACCCTAGCAGTGATGATGAAATCAGCAGTGCCTTCTCCTGCAGTTCAAGAACGTTAGTGAGCATATAACCCAACAATATTGCAGCGATGGAGAGGGCTCCAATGATTAATCCTGCACTTGCACTTTGTTGCCAGAAGTTGTTTTTCATATCAAATTTAAGTTATAAAATAAATTCGCCTTGTCCCTGTCTGATTATTTCGGGGTCAGGTGTAGTACAATCAACAACCGTTGTCGGTATAATTTCGCCGATTCCGCCATCAACCACAATGTCAACAATTTTGCCGTAACGCTCGTGAATTAGTTCGGGGTCGGTCATATATTCTGTCTCTTTCTCTTCGGTGTGAATTGAAATCGACACCATTGGTACACCCAACTCACAGATGATTGCTTGGGCTACGGCATTACTTTGAAGTCTGACTCCCACTGTTTTACGTTTGTCGAAGAATTTGTTCGGCACTCGACTTGATGCATTAAGTATCAGTGTAAACGGTCCTGGAAGATTACGTTTCAGTAACTTGAATGTCTGGTTATCGACTTTTGCATAGTCGGCGATTGTACTAAGGTCGGGACAGACGATTGTGAGTTCTTTTTGTTTTCCACTGATTTTTTTGAGTTGGTCAATTGCTTTCAGGCTGCGAATCGAGCAACCGAGTGCGTAGACCGAGTCTGTTGGATATACGATAATGCCATCATTATTTAATGATTCGACAACAGTTCTCACGCTGTTTTCATTGGGATTTTTATCGTAAATTTTTATCAGCATAAATAAATTATCAAACTCCGTTAGAATAATCTAAGCATCTCCGATATGTGGAAACTTTGTTGCAAAGATAATCAATAAAAATGAGAAATTGTTGATTGTATAAAAAAAAGAGCAACCACTCGGTTGCTCTTTAATGTTTAGTATTTGGAAATTATTGGTTCATCGTTGCTAATAATTCGGCGTTTGATGTGGTATTGTCAATGTGCTTTTTGATCTCTTCCATAGCTTCGACTGAGGTCATATCACTCAGATAGCGACGTAATATCCAAGTTTTCTGCAATACCTCTTTGTCCAATAACAAATCTTCACGACGTGTACTTGAGGCATTGATATCGACTGCTGGATAGATGCGTTTGTTAGAGAGTTTTCGGTCAAGTTGCAACTCCATATTGCCGGTGCCTTTGAACTCTTCAAAAATAACTTCGTCCATTTTTGAGCCTGTCTCAATAAGGGCAGTAGCAATGATTGTGAGTGAGCCTTTTTCTTCGGTATTGCGAGCTGCTCCGAAGAATCGTTTGGGTTTGTGCATTGCATTGGCATCAAGACCGCCTGATAACACTTTACCAGAAGAGGCTTGCGTTGCATTATAGGCTCTGGCAAGACGAGTAATCGAGTCTAATAGAATTACGACATCATGTCCGCATTCCACCATTCGTTTAGCCTTTTCGAGTACGATTTCGGCAACTCTGACGTGGCGTGATGCCTGTTCGTCGAATGTCGAAGCGATAACTTCTGCCTTGACGCTACGTTCCATATCTGTAACCTCTTCGGGGCGTTCGTCAATCAGCAGAATGATCATATAAACCTCTGGGTGGTTGTCTGCGATGGCATTAGCTATGTCTTTGAGCAACATTGTTTTACCTGTTTTAGGCTGAGCAACAATCATTGCACGTTGACCTTTCCCGATAGGGGCAAACATATCTATTACTCGTGTAGTCGCGTTGTTGTGTCCATTCTCTGTTAAACAAAATTTTTCTTCAGGGAACAGAGGTGTAAGATATTCGAATTGTACTCGGTCGCGTACATCTTCGGGTGAAAGGTTATTGATTTTATGCACCTTGATCAGTGGGAAAAATTTTTCACCCTCTTTCGGAGGTCTGATTGTGCCCGACACAGTATCTCCGCTTTTGAGTCCGAATAGTTTGATCTGTGACGGAGAGACGTAAATGTCATCGGGTGAGGTCAAGTAGTCGTACTCCGCAGAACGAAGAAATCCATAACCGTCATTCATTACTTCAAGGACACCTTCACTTTCGATTGTCCCGATGAAATCATCTCTTGTAGCCTTAGTGTTGTTTGGAGTCTCTTTGTGTCCAGTAATTGTTTGATTTTCAGTTTTCTTAGGTGTTTCTTTGTTGTCGATATTTGATTCAGCAACCTCGGTTTTTATCAAACGTTCGGGGCTTGCCGTGTATGTATCTTCGTGATGAATTGTTGAGGGTGTCGAATCTGTATCTGTTGTGGCGACAGGTGCCGTAACTTTCTTGAATCCTTTGGATTTTCTTCCTCTCATTTTCCGTTCAGGGTTGACAATCTCTTTGATTCCGTCGTGTTCGCCGATGCGAATTGTAGGTGTCGGATTTTGAGACTCGTGGTCGTCGGTTGAGGGTGCAGTCAATGGTTGGTTGTCTGTCTGCTCAGACTTGTTTTTACGTCCACGTTTTACTGGTGTTGTTTCTGGTTTCTGATCGGAAGCAGTTGTTGCTGCGATAATTCGGTCAATGAGTTCTTGTTTTTTAAGTGCACCTTTAATTCCCAGTGCTTTACCAATCTCACGTAACTCAATGATTGTTTTGCTGTTAAGAGTTTCTAAATCTTGCATTTGAAGAAAATCTGATTATTGATGACACTGCAGAGAAAACTGCAAATAGAATTTTATTTCAACCGCAAATGTATACAATTTTTTTAAAAAATTAATACCTAGAAGAAAAAATGATTTTTCCTATGTAAAAAACACAAAAATAGATTGTTTGTTGTGAAAATTTTAGTACCTTTGCCACGTTAGAGATTGTGTTTATGTGTGATGCAGTAGCGGTGTAGTGTGTGTAAATGCTTTGTTTATAGGAAAATAAACGAGGCAGAAGTTGTGTGCATATGACAAATTCACAATGTGTGACGAGTGATGGAGATTGGATGTCTTAGTAAATAAAGCGGATTCTGATTTTTTGAATAATGGGCAATTTTGTTCGGATATTATTGATTTGTTGCGGAGTGCTGATTGGATTTTCAGTGGTGGCTCAGAATCAGAATATCGAGAAGAAACTTGTTGAGGCGGGATATGAAAATGTCAGCCGAACATTATGCGGGAATGAGGAGATCATTACACTCGAAGCTTCTCAGTTTGTTACGGCGAGTGTAGCTGTGAAAAATATTGCCGATATTGCAAACAGTTTTAAACCGTTGTCGGGAATTACTCGCAGAATCGTTCTTTTGGAAACCGGTGTGCCTGTTGCATCATTTGTTTCGGGAAATAACGATATGTGGAGGGTTACGTACGACTTAGGAGAAAACTGGTCAAAAGCGGCGAGAAATAAAAAAATTAATAGTTCTTTGTTTAAGGTTGATCTTGTTGTTCATCCACAGTTGGCATATAAGAATGCTTATCTTGATCAGGTTTATGAATGGGTTTTCAATTTGTCTCCTGCATTGGAGATGTCTCCGCTGCCGGGAATGAAGTTGACCGCTCAGTTGATAATCCCGATTTATAATGATAGAATGGGAAGAACCTATAGTCGTGTAAGACCTGGTCATTTGACACTGCAGCAAACTGTGAGAATCGAAAATCTCTTTGCAGAGATGACACTTGGTTGTTTTGACGAACAACGTTGGGGTGTTGACCTCGCAGCGTGGAGGCCTTTGGCTGCGGATGGGTTGTTGTCGAGGTTTTCATTGATGGGACGTGTTGGTCTGACAGGCTTTTCGTCGTTCTATGATTGGAAATGGTACGTGGGATCAATGAAATTGTGGACCTGGAATTTTGGTGCATCGTACTACAATAAACGTTATAACGCACAGATTGATTTGAAGTATGAACGTTTTCTGGCAGGTGACCGAGGTGTTAGGTGTGATGTGATGAGACACTTTGCAAACTGCTCAATAGGAGTTTATGCAATGTTGAACAACTATGACAATTTCGATGCTGGATTCAGATTCGCAATAGCGTTACCACCATTTAAAAATAAACGTGGGAAATATGCACGAATCCGACCTGCTCGTTACTTTAAATTGGATAATACAATGGGCTCGTTCTTGTATCGCGGACATAGTTACACGACAAGACCGGCAAATAACATTGCAGAAAGGAACTATAATCCAAGTTATTTGGACTCGTATTTGCGATAATAGAAAATAAGTGAAAATTGAAAATAAATTAAGTTTAACCAAATTAAAACAATTAATGATGAAAAACAAACAAAAACGTTTTGGAATCCGTGCTATTATGGCACTGGTTGCAGCCGTGTTTATGGTTGGTTGTTACACCAAATCTGATGCTCCGTATGATCCGAACGTCAGTGGTAAAGACCCAGTTTATACGGCAACAATCACAGTATTGGACGCTGCATCTAAAGCAGGTGTTACAGGTGTGACTTTTAACGGTATCACAGCTACTGGTGGTACAAACGGTGTGTATACATTCACTCCGACTACAGCAGGAACATACACATTCGTTGTTAGCAAAGAAGGATACGAAGATGCTAAAGGTTTCGTAGTATTCCCAAGTATTGGTAAAGACCAAACAATTTCAACTGCACTTACAGTAAGTATGACACCGAAGGCAACGTTGGTTGCTGCAACTTACAAGGTTAGCGTTATCGCAAAAGATGCAAAAACAGGCGTTACACTCGAAAACGTTTCTTTGGCTTATGGAAAACGTGGTGCAGAAATGACAACAGTTGAAATGGCTACAGGTATCTATGATTTTGCTGCTGAAACTGGAATCTATGATTTCTTCGCAACAAAAGAAGGTTATGTATCTGCTGCATCTTCAGTATTGGTTGAAAAAGTTGCTGATGGCGAAAAAGCTAACGAAGTACTTTACAACGTTGTAATCAATATGTCACAAGACGTAGCTTATCCGTTGAGCGGTGAAGTTCGTGATATCGAAACAGGCGCATTGGTTACTACAGGTGGTAAAGTCTTTGCTGTTGCAAACAATGAGATCGTTGCTACTGTGAACGTTGGTGAATCAGGTCTCTTCTTCTTCGAAGGTTTGACTGAAAAAACAACATTGTTCTTCCAATTTGGTAAAGAATACCAAGCATTGTCAATGAACGTTGACGCAAGCACTCAAAATACAGTAGTTGCTTACTTGAGCCGTCCGACAGAAACTCAAACATCAGCTGTTGTAGAACCTACAACTGAATCTGAAATCGTGTTGTCAACAAATTCTGACAACGGAGTTGAAATGGTTATCCCTGCAGCAACTACATTGGAAGGTGTAACAGTTCCTCAAATCATCACAATGTCAATTGAAGAAACTATTAGCTCAGATGCAACTACTGAGTCAACTTCAATGGCAACTGTGACATTTGGTCCTGAAGGTATTCAATTCAGCCAACCAGTAGAATTGACATACAACAATGTTCCTGAAATGCAACAAAATGTAGCTTTGCGTTACTTCAACGAAGAAACTGGTGAATGGGAAGTTGTAGATAATAGTGATGTTAATGGTGAAAATAGTATTTCATTCGAGTTGGATCACTTCTCAACTTATGACATCGCAATTATGTGGAATGTTGTATCAGAAGTATCTGAAGAAACTGAAAAATCAACTTGGACTACACCGGTAGATATCGAAGTTTCAAAATTTGCTTACTTCGAACAAGTTGGTGTTATGACTGATTTTGATGAAGCAGCACACGCAGCTGGTACTCGCTTTGAACAAATGGTTCTTTCATTCGTGAAAGTAATGGGATTGTTGCCATCATATACTGAATCAGATAAGATCGGAGAAGGTCCTGCAATGACTGCAGAACAAACTTTGATCGCAACAATTACATATGAAATTGCAAATGTTGAAATTGTAGGTGTTGACCACTCTTTCACAGTTTATACAACTACAACATCAACAGAAGTCGTAAATTCAGGTGACCACTATGCATTGTACGATATCCAACACGGCGGCGACGCTGCTCACGGAAGTGCTGCACAACATGGTGGTGGTAGCGGTTTCTAATAACTGATTTATTGAGCAAAGAGTGACAGTGTAATGTCTGTTTCGAAAAAAAATATTTTTCGATTCAACGAAAACCTTACAATAAGGTTGATAGTTGTCACGTGTTTGATGTCTATAACACTGTCACTTTCGGCTCAGAATACTCTGGGAACAACAGGTTTGTTGAATAGTCCCTCAGCAGAGATGCAACGGGACGGAACTGTAATGTTTGGTGGAAATTTCCTAAATAAACACATTACACCTTCCGATTTCAGATACCATACATACAACTACTTTCTGAACATTACGTTCGTTGATTTCGTTGAAGCATCATATGTTTGTACGCTACTGAAGGCTACAGATGAGTTTGTGCCACACAAAAAAGGACGTTTTGTAAACCAGGATAGGTCGTTGTCACTTAGAGTAAGACTATTGAAAGAGAGTCAGTATTGGCCCGCAATAGTCGTAGGTTCTAACGATATTTATACACAGGTCAACGGAGGAGTTATCGCAGCCGAAACCGAAAATAACTATTTTAGTAGGTTTTATGTGGCAACAACCAAAAACGTTAAAACCAGTGTGGGAGTTGTAGGGTTTCACTTATCTTACGTATTCAATCGTCGTTCGAACCTAAATGATAAGGTTGACGGTATCGCGGGAGGAATCTGTTTTAAACCAAACTTGGTTCCCCAATTGAACTTAATAGCTCAATATGACTCAAAGGATTTTTGCATAGGTGCGAATTATCTGTTGTTTGATCATCTTTTTACACAGGTGGTGTTACAGCAAGGTCGATATCTGACGGCCGGATTCGCCTACAAAATATACCTTAAAAAATAGAGTAATAGAGAGCTGCCGCTAAGGTGTTAACACAAAAAAAGACTTTTTAGATGAAAAAATTATTATTATCCCTTCTGATGGTCGGAGCGTCGTTTGCAGCATCTGCTCAAACAAATGATGCTAATGATGTGACTTACGCTTCACAGAAATGTAAGAACAACATCTTCATCAGCATCGGCGTCGGAGCTCAAGGTTTAATAAACGTTGATAATCTTGATTATGGATTTTTCAAGAGTATTAAACCTCTGTACACAATCTCTGCGGGTAAAATGTTTACTCCAAAGTGGGGGGTAAGAGCTCAGTTCTCGGGTTATCAGACAAAGCTTTATTCTGACTATAACAGAATTAACAACACAGCTCAAGGTAGAGACGAATATCAAAAGTTCCATAGAGACTATGTAAGCTTTAATGCAGACTTCGTTGCAAACTTGACAACTCTCCTCCGTGGATATGATCCGTCACACAAGTTCGATTTGTTCGTATTCTTGGGTCCGGGTATGTCTTTCGGTAAATTCCACGATGATGATATTCGCGTGAAAATCAATGGTTCTGCCGGTTTGATCGCTAAATACTATCTCAACGACAAATGGTCTTTGGATTTGGACGCACGTGCAACTATGATGCCTACATTCTATCCGGAACAAAGAACATATCAAGATGGTATCATCGGTGTAACTCTTGGTGCAACTTACACATTCGGTGGAAGAAAGTTCCAAAAGTATGTGAATGCAAATTATGCAGACGATCAATATGCTGCTTTGAAACGTGCTAATGATAAGTTGGCTGAAGACAATGCTGCATTCCGTCAGGAGATGGAACGTCTGTTGGCTCAAAAACCGACTAAAGAAATCGTTAAGGAAGTTTCTGTTGAAACTCCGAGAGCTGCGGTTAATTTCGCATTCAATAGCTCTAAGATTACCAACGTTGAAGAACTTACAATTAAGTTGTGGGCTGAATTCTTGAAAGAATACAAAGATGTCAAGATTAGTTTGACAGGTTTCGCTGACAAGTATGGTACTAAGATGGTTAACAAACGTATCTCTGAACGTCGTGCTGAAAATGTACGTAATATGTTTGTTGAAAAATATGGTATCGATGCTGACAGAATCGAAGTTGCTTCAGAAGGTCACCAACCGATCTTCGGTAATAACCACGATTGGAACCGCTGTGTAATTATTCAAGTTGTGAAATAATTTCGAGCATATATGAGAAAGAGAGTGTCTTGAGTGGCACTCTCTTTTTTTTGTATAATAGGTAGTGTACCTAACTTATTGATGATGTTCTGAAATAATTAATTTGAGTTACACAACGAGGGGCGTGTTTAGTAAAGTTAAACAATAAAAAACGTTCACCCCAAGGCGACTGCTATTTTAAGAAACTTGAATTATAGCTATTTTTAGATTTAAGATTATTAATCTGTGTAAAGCATTGAATGTGATAATATTATGAGGATTAATATAAATAAGATTAATATAAATAAGATTAATATTTCTCTAATAACTATCGCTCTTTACTATTTATTATATTATAACATTCAACACTATTGTTATGTTGTCTAAATCGGGCAACTTCATCTATTGCAGATAGGTATTCGCTTTGATTACGCAACAGATTTTCGATTTGTGCTAACTGAGACAAGGTCAATCGCTCACCTGTTTGGGGATTTGTAGTCAGCATCAAACTATCGCACTCTGTTCTATTAAACACGAAGAGAGAATAAGGGCTGTATGGTGTTTTTGAGATATACTTAAACTATACACAGCCCTCGCATAGTTACTTATTCTTTCTCACTCCACTTAGGAGTGATGCCAATGAACACCTCAAAGTTGATACCGGGCATAGGTCGTGATAACACTGAGAGATATTCCTCATTAAAAAGGTTGTTTATTGAGCCTTTCAATGATAAGTCTGCCCACTTGAATGATAAACTTTTCTCGAGTGTAATGTTACTCATAAAATAAGAGGGAAGTTTCCCTGTCAGGGATATATCATTTGAAGACATTGTATATCTTTCGGAATAGTAGCACCACTTGTAAAGGAACGACCACGAACTCCATCTTAATCGGCCTATAATCGTTGAAGAGTACTCTGGTACATAGGGCAATTGCTTACCTACCGATTGGTCAGCCGGGGTACGTGGTTCTCCTTCGTTAATTGAAGGTGTCCACGAAAATGTGCCATTGAGCCCAAGTCTCCACTTCTTTGCCAAAGCAATATTCAAGTCGGCTTTCAACTCAACACCATAAGCGTGAACATCTTTAATGTTATCGGGAGAGAAGAATCCTTTAGTAGTAGGCAACCAAATAATCCAATCCTTTACATACGATTCAAACCAGTTTACCGAGCCATTGAATGAGTAACCACCCTCCTTACCGACAGCAAATGACAATCCAGCATCGTAAGTCCAGCCACTCTCCTTTTTAAGGTCGGGGTTGCCGCCCGGTAGGAAGTAGAGGTCATTGAGCGTTGGGAAACGAAAGTTGCGAGAAATAGAAACTTTGGCCATAATGTTACCTTTCTGTGAGATAACACCGTCAATGAAGAATGCAGGAATGATGGGAGTCCAATCGCTGCCGAACATATCTTCGCGAAAGACTACAGACAAGCCTAAACGGTCCATTGGTTTCCACTTTGCCGATACCGAACCTGAAAGTTCCGGTCTACCTTTACGATAGCCAACAATCGCCTTGTTTCCATCTTGGCGCAGAATGTTTTTATCTACACTCTCTACAACGTGTTGATGAAGTGCTAGGTTGGCTGTGAACAGCCATTTTTTGTCAAAATAATATTCCACATCTATTTGTCCGTAGAAGGTATTAATATTACTTCTTGAACGGGTCATCTCAGCCATAATGCCATTGCCTAGATCTCGCTTGTAGTCATATCCTACCCAAGTATGTATATATCCAGCTTTTGCAGCCAACTTATAATTCTTGCGCAGATGATCCCACGAAAGAACCGAACGAAAGGTCTGCTCACGCTGACGGTTATCGAAGTCTGTCTCATTCCCGTGGTCAACGGTTAACATTGCTAACTCACGATTTGAATTTATATACCAAGCATTAAATCCTAATCGATCACCCCTCCTTGTGTTGTAATAAACCTCTTGCAGAAAGTGAAAGTCTTTGAATGAGCCGCTCCGATTGCGTTCTATCGGGTAGTATTGGTCTATGATATTCATATTCTCATCATAGACATTCTCCTTTTTGTCGTGATTGCGGTATTTATAATCATTCGGAGATAAAGAATAAACCACACGAGTTGATGTTTGCCAATTGTCATTCCCGTAGGTCAGTCTCAGAAATTCGTCAAATGTTTTGAACGAACCGATACCCTGAATGTATTGCAGTCCTAATCCTTTGAACTGTGCCGGTTTTGTAGATAACTTAACCGATCCGCCGAGTCCGCCTCCTGTTTCATTTACCGATGAGGTGCCGTGTAACAGAGTCGCATCATCAATGAAATAGGCAGGAATAGTTGAGAAGTCTGTCATTCCGAGCATTGGGTTATTAATCTTCATTCCGTTCCACGACACTTGAGTGTGTGAAGGTGATGTGCCACGAAAGGCTACTGTAGAGAGTGTGGCACGACCATAGTTTTTGACAAAAATTGCCGAATTAAATGTCAGCACATCTGCCATTGAAAGAGCAATGTTCTCTTTGAGTGCAGCGGAGTCAAATTTCGTAATTTGTGCACCAATCTCCTTCATCGGCTTTTGTCCATAAACTATTACTTCCGGTATGGAGAGTTTCCACTCAGTGGGCTTTGTTTTTTGTGCCATTGTGATACAAGGCCCAATCAAGCATATTATGAATAAAAGTTTCTTCATTGTGCAAATGATTTATTTCCAGCAAAAGGCTCCTGGGATAATGCCCACATAAAAACTATCAATCAATACGCCATCTGATGAGTAGCGATAGACCATTCCCTGTTGCACATAATCTATGGCATCGGCAATATAGACATCACCGGTGCGAGGGCATATCGTCAAACCATAGTATATCGTGCCACTATATGGCAGAAATGGACGTACAGGGACACGCTCGGCAGTGACCTCCATCTCCCAGATATCATTATTAATCCAGTAGATTTTATCTTTTGTGCCATTAAGTTGAACTTCTGACGGTGCATCGCCAAACTTAAATTTGAATTGTTTTTCAATGGTAAAAGTTTCGGCATCAATACGATAGAGCGAAGGCGCTTCGTATCCGTAGGGCGATCCCTCATAACCTCCGTCAGTCACAGTCCACAACTTATTATTGCAATCCATCACAAGTGATGTCGGTTGTATTCCGACCACGAGTTCATCAACAACCTTGTCTGTTTCGGTGTCTATTTTGAGAATTCGGTTTTGATATGACCAGCAGTTCACATAGAGATACTTGCCATATTGTACCATCTGTTCGGTCGAGCCTGACTCCATCGTCATATTAGGCACGGTGATATAGCCCGTAATCTCAAATCGCTTAGGATTAACGATAAAAATACGATTATCCCAAATCTGAGTAATATATGCCTTTTCGTCAGATAGAAAATGTATGTATCGGGGCGAGGTGAGGTTCGTAATTCTCCCCACCTCTTTGAATGTATTGATATCAATAGCAAAAACTACGTGCGAGTTATTAACTACTACCCAACCTATGCCATTCCTGATTACCATAGATTGTGCGACATCGCCCAATTTCATTGCATTGGCACGATAGAACACTTCGTTCTGCACCGACTTGGTTGACGGATCGTAGTATGAAAGTGTCGCATTTCCGTATTGAAAATTACCCTCGTTACAAATGAATAGTCCACCGCCTGATATTGAAGTGTCAAATTTCTCCTCAGTGCCATACTCCCACTTCATACACGAAGTATGAAGCAAGAGTATAACCCCAACAATTAACCTTATAAACCTTGTCATAGTTAATCTACTTTTTCAAACTGCAATCATAAAATCCGCATACTTCGGTTGAGAGTTCGCCTAACCAGCCGCTCTTTGAATTAACTGCACTCTGAATCTTGACAAAATCAATATGCGACAGTTCTACTTTCTTGCCTTCAAAATCGACCGCATTCGAGATTTTGAAGAGATTGGCTTTATTCGAACTCTTGAAGTCTGAAGAACTGAAATTATCGGCATATCCCCAATCGTAGCTCGGTTGCACCCAATAGGACCCATTACCAGATTTGTCATAGTTGCGAGCCTCCAGACGAGTTCCGACAAGTGTGTAGCTATCCTTCTCAATCCACAGCGGGTAGTAATAATCTTGTGTGTGGAATTGTGACAGATAATCAATTTCACCGTTATTGCCCATATTGTCAGTCCATTGCACCGGCATACCTGTGCTGCTAGGACGATAATAGGTTACGGCATAATTTCGTATTGTTTCAGACTTGTCACTCTCCGAGCCAGCCAACTCATACCACGTATCATCAGGTAAGCCATTACCATTTTCATCTTGCATAACCCAGACTACGCCGGGTTCTGACGAGTCATCAAAGGCATTGCCGATAACACCCAAATCATAACTACCAGAATTGTCAATGCTGTGGTCAAAACCGACTACCACATATCCGCCAAATCCACCTAACGATACCCAATTAGCACTATTCAGGCGACCTTCGGCATAGGCAATAGCAGCCTTCATTGTTGTCTGCGACCCGTCAAAACCGCCTGTTTTCAGTTCATTGATAAACTGTCCAGGAGCAGGAGTATATTCATAAACCTTGTTCCAATCTGCTTTTGACAGGCTGCTTTTTGCACGGTAAAATTTATCCTCCTCGTATATTGTAACAGTGAATGAGTGAGAAATGGTTATTCGGTTTTCGCCTTTGAGGGTCGTTGCTGTAGCTAATATTGGGTACACACCTGCCTTGTGTGTCGTAAATACGAATTGCTTATCACTGCTCGTTGCATCATTTCCAGCGATCTGCCAATAATACTGCACTTGGCTGTCTTCGCTCACTTTGGAGGGCTTGATCAGTAGTTTTCGACCAACTACGCTGTGATATGAGGTGCGGTCAAATTGCCACACAAAGGGCATATCTTTAGCATCAAGCACCTCGATGTTTACCGTATCGCTGTGTGAGCCGTCATCATTGGAAGCAGTCGCTATAATAGTATGGTTACCAATAATGTCTGCCTTAAATGTATGGGCGAGTTCTTCGCTGACTTTACTACCATTAATACTCCAACTGAACTTAGTGGCAAGAGATGTTTCGCGTATGGTGGCATTGAACTTTACCTCAGTTCCTGCTGCGACCATAAGTTTTTTTTCACCCACAATCGAAACTGTCGGGATTTCCAACTCAACTACATCTACGCGAATCTCCTCTTTACTGACCCCGCCTTCGTTGCTTACAGCAATGGTGACGAAGTATTTGCCCACCTCTTCTTGCATAAACTTCAATGAGGGAGAGCTGCCGAGGACTTCACCATTCATTGTCCAGCTATATGTTGCACCCTCGGCAAACTCGTAGTCTGGAGCAATAACAATCTCTCGTCCTTGCTTTACGGTATAAATTCCTGTCTCGTTGTCAAGAATAATTTTTGGTGGCAAAGTAGTCGTGATATCCTCGTCTATATCGCAAGACGAAGATACCACAACAAGGCTCAAAATAAAAATTAACCTTAAAAATTTACTCATTGTCTGCTATTTGAATACTCGTTTAGTATCAAATTTAACTGTCACATCGTCGTATGCGAAATATGCCGGACAATTCATTCCATAGCTACCGATCTGATCATCTGATGCTGAGAAGTTAAATGTTATTTTCGCGACCTTTCCAAGCGATGACAGATCCCATTTTTCCCAAGTAGTAACGAGATTTCTGCCATTACACAGAGTAAATTCTGACGTACCAACCAACTCATCATTTGCATTATAACCATAGGCTACGATTTTAACGTAGGTATTTTCTGTGGCCGCAGAATTGAATCCATCACCAAAAGTGAGCGAGTTGAGAACATAATTTGTATTTGTAACATACATACACTCTACGATACGTTCTTTGCCATCGGCAAACTCAAAACCCTGAAGTGACGCATCATACAGCTGAGAATTGTAGAAGTCTGAGTAGCCATTGTGGACTGCGAAGTTCTTTGAACCGTTGTGTCCACCAATGGGATTAGACATTTGCAATTCATACCAGCCGTAGTGACCATCAGGGAGTGTCTCATAATCTTCAATTACATAGTTTGAAATCACGTGTCCACCGCCCCAATATGGAGTAGTAAATGAGTGGAAAAGCTCGGTATTACCCTCATCATACCACCAATAGGTATCTGACGAGTAATCGGTATATGTCAGCGAGCCACCATACTGCGAGTCGTCGACCAAATCGCTCCATTTGTTGATTGAGGCTCCGCCGTACAACTCATACGCACTAAATTTAGCATCACTATCCTCGAATGTCAATATGCGAATATCATCTTCATCGACCCATTCACCAGCCATAACATTGAGTTTTGTGATATCACTCTTGCCAGCTTTAGATACAACCATAATGGCAATGGAACCCTCTTTATTAAAATGGCACAAATCTTTTGCTGGAGCAGTCACAGAAAGACTATCCTCGGCATAAGCCACTTTCCAGCCTTCGGGTGCATAAATTGTGTAGTCTTCGATATTATTCGCATTTACTGCAAATTTAACACTCTTGCCATACTCAACCATCGCAACTTCCGGAGCATCTATTATCGTAAATAACGGCATAGATTCATCATAGCGAACGAGTTTGAATTCTGTGTCATCAGCGAGAGTAAACACTACATACTCATCGTTTGATGTATCAACAGACTTGAACAGTGAATTACTTTCGGTGTTTTTGCCCTCAGCAGTAACACCTGTTGAATTCCAGGTTTCGCCGCCATCTGTCGAGATTTCCCACTCTTTGCTTGTTTCGTTGATGCGAACTTTTGGTGCAACTGCATCTTTACCGTTTTCTCCATTTGCCTGCACTTTTTCGTCATCAACCAATAGCCACTCGCCATCTTGAGTCCAATAGTATTTGCCGTCTTCATCTTGTCTAACTGAGATGACAGGAGCGTCTATACCATTGGTGCCGTTGGTGATTGTTGCAGATTTGCCATCAGTGAACTTGATTACATAACCATTTGTTGTCTCACTAACCTCTGAAACATAGACATTTTTCTGCAGTGCAGCTAAGATTGTTTGCAGTGCAGTGAGATCGTCATTTGTTTTTTTGACAGCCTCTTCGAGTGTAGTTACACGATTTTTGACACTCTCCATTTCATCCCAGAGTGCGTCGTCGTCATAGCAACCTGTTAATGAAACGCTAATCAAGGCTGTGGCCAAAAGAATAAAAATTTTTTTCATCGTTTTTTGTTTTTAAGTTATAAATTAGGATTGTTTTCATTCGTTAATGTGGCATTGCACTGCTCAATAATCTTATGCAGTTCACCTAAATAGCGAGCTTTGAATTTGTAACGCTTGATGGTTTGAGGTGTCAGTTCAAAACGCTCGGTTCGTTTTATAGCCTCTGCACAATGATATGCAACAATGTCTGGCCATAAAGTCTTAATGATATCTACAGACAGCTCGTTTTGGTTGACTGCATTGTAGGTATAAATGCCTTTGTATTCTTCTGAAGTATGTGAAAAAAGATTTATACTCAACAGATAGTATTTATATTTCGAGGGTAGCTTTTTTTGTGCATTGACAAATTGAGCGATGGATATACGCTTTTGAATCGTAGAGTCCGACTTGTCGATGATGGTAATCCAAACATACGAAATAGGAGATGCCACAAGCAAACAGTAGATTGGGTTTGCTTGTGCACGCAGTGCCTTAAAAAACTTCCACAAGTTGCTTTTGAGAATACGATTCTCCTGCTTGTGGCAATTAGTTTGGATAGTATCCATACTCACACCTGGTTATATCACAATTAACAAATAAGACTTTAATTGCGATACTATCAGCCGTATGGATACAACATTAGCGTATAGTCATACTATTCCACACGCAGAACGGTGTATACACAAGAAAACAAGATGCAATAATACACTTGTTACATTACTTGCCAATAAAGTACGCAATTAAAAAAAAGCGTGATATCAACCAGTATCCCAGCAGGTAGAAATCCATTAAAACATTAAGGCAGGTCTTCTGACTTATCCCTATTATCGCGCCTTCCCGATAATTAATCAGTGGCAAAGAGTGCGATAAACAAACTCCTGATGGAGTGGGATTTACAGCAACTGGTATTGTTTCGGATTTGCACCGAATTCCCTTTTCACCTTTCGTAACGCACGGTTCGTAAAGGCTCCTTATGTGACGCAAAGGTAATAATTGTTTTTATTTTCACAAATTTTATATG
>CAJGBR010000002.1 GCA_904501625.1 uncultured Rikenellaceae bacterium | reverse complement strand
GTTGAAATCATAATAAAAACAGATAAAATTATTTTTACACTGCAAAGTTAGAGTACATCTGTGCAGTCTTTCTGCACAGTAAAATATTTTTGATAATTAGATTTTATCTTATCGGCAATTTGTTCTCTAAACCACTGAGGCTCAAGCACTTCAATATCATCTCCAAAAGATAGGATTAAAGACTCAAGTTCTCTGTTTGGGATTACGTCTATGGCTACAATGCAATTTTCATTGTCAACTTTTCTCATTGATTCATGCAGCGGCTTTGATATGATATAAGGATACCTATTGGAAGAAAATTGTAGCTTCACTCTCACGACTTCCTTATCATACGGAATGGTTACGCCAATCACATCAGCAAAGTATTCATCTACGTCAACAATAATATAGTCATCAATGTATGGTATAGATGAATTTTCTACGGATTTAATTCGGTCTAAACCGATAGTTGAAATACGATGGTCTTTTTCGTTTAATCCAAGAAGAAACCACCGATTGTTGTATTGCTTTATGAAATACGGATGAATATCCCACTCACAATCCGACTTATTAAATGGAGAATAAATAATGTGTAGAACTTGTCGGTTGATGATAGCATTGAAGAGTGGTGAAAGGTATTTTAAGCCCTCTACATATGCATTTGATTCCATTGAAATAACACTTTTAGACGTGCCCTTTATTTTGAACTTATCTTCAAGGTTGGTAACAAGTTCTTCCATCCATTCACATTGTGGCAATCCCTTGAAACGATTAAGCAGAGATGTCATCTCTCTTAATTGCTTCATTTCTTCGTCTGTGATAGGTTGATTATTAATAGTAAAATCCCTATCAGCATAGCGATAATAGGCTTTTTTTCCGGAATCGCCACCTTTATATGTTTCTAAAGGAATTTGATAGCCGGCATCACTTTTCATAAATGCTATGTCATCAAAAATTTGACGACGACTAATACCCGGTGCGATAGGGTCAGAATATTTTTCATCACCTGTATATTGGTATAAAGCATCATTGCACGCCTCAATAAGATCATCAATAAAGAATTGACGACCAAAATTGCTAAAACATTTATCGAGTGCTTGATAACGGATTATTGCGTGCTTATTTGTTGCCATATATATAATTAATTTATAGCAAAGATAATACAAATAAATCAATCACAATCATTCTTAATGAAATATACTTTATTCATTGCTATCAAAGTGACATATATCTACTTGCCTCATTGGATTAGGGATTGTTGAGGAGGCGACGAAGGCGGCGGTAGTCGGGGCAGTATTGTGCAACGAGATTCCAAAAATCTTTACTGTGGTTGGGGTGCACGATGTGGGCCAATTCGTGGATGATGACATATTCGACACACTCTTGCGGCTTATAAGCGAGCATCAGATTGAAGGTCAAGGAGCGTGTGCTTGCACGACACGACCCCCATCGACTGCTCATCATTTTGAACGACACTTTGGCGGCACGGAGTCCCATGCGTTGCTCCCATTTCTCTAACATCGGCTTAAACTCTTCTATCCACGCACGCAACATCGCCGGATCGTGCTTTGTCGGCGTGGCTTCAGCACGCTTCTTCACTTTGCTGACTGCCTTGTCTATCCAGTCGCGTTTGCTTTCGAGCAGTTGCAACGCTTTTGCTTCGGAGTAGCCCAATGGCACCGACATTCTGACTTCGGCGTCGGGTGGAGCGACTTTGAGCGACACGTTGCGCACATTTTTCCACATCACGACGACCTGTTGTCGGCCTATCTGATAATGGCGTATTTCTGAGATTCCTTTCATATATTTTGTTGAGATGAGACGTTTGACCGATTGAGTCCGGCAATTGTCGGCAACTGTCGGCACAAGCATAGAGCAGACAATGACGGCAAATCTATGCTGAGTGCGGAAAAAACTATGGGCAACACCGAAGTGCTGCCCATAAGAGTTTGAAAGTAGTGCGTGTTATTAAACGATACCTTGTTCGAGCATAGCTTGAGCAACCTTCATGAAGCCTGCGATGTTAGCACCCTTAACGTAGTCGATAGTGCCGTCAGCCTTCTTACCGTACTTAACACAAGCAGAGTGGATGCTTTCCATGATGTAGTGGAGTTTTTCATCAACTTCAGCACCAGACCAGCTGATGTGCATAGCGTTTTGTGTCATTTCAAGACCAGAAACAGACACACCACCAGCGTTAACAGCCTTACCAGGAGCGAAGAGGATACCATTGCTTTGGAAAGTTTCGATAGCTTCTGGAGTACAACCCATGTTAGAAACTTCGCAGCAGCACCATGTACCGTTAGCGATAAGTTCCTTAGCGTCGTCACCGTTAAGTTCGTTTTGGAATGCGCAAGGAAGAGCGATGTCACACTTCACGCTCCAAGCCTTCTTACCAGGAGTGAACTTAGCAGCTTCTGGGTACTTAGTAGCCATGTCTTCTACCTTGTTGCGGTTAGAAGCACGCATTTCGAGCATGTAGTCGATCATTTCGCTTGTGATACCACCAGGGATTTCGCAAACACCGTCAGGACCAGAGATAGCAACAACCTTAGCACCGAGTTCAGTAGCCTTGAGAGCAGCACCCCAAGCAACGTTACCGAAGCCAGAAAGAGCTACTGTGCAACCCTTGATGTCTTTACCTGCAGTCTTAAGAACGTGTTCTGTGAAGTAGAGAGCACCGAAACCTGTAGCTTCTGGACGGAGGATAGAACCACCCCAAGTTGCGCCCTTACCTGTCAATACGCCTACGTTGTATTCGCGAGCAAGCTTAGTGTACATACCGAAGAGGTAACCGATTTCACGACCACCTACACCTACGTCACCAGCAGGAACGTCTGTGTCAGGACCGATGTTCTGCCACAATTCTTGCATAAATGCTTGGCAGAAACGCATAATTTCGCCGTCTGATTTACCAACTGGGTCGAAGTCAGAACCACCTTTACCACCACCCATCGGGAGTGTAGTCAAAGCGTTTTTGAAAGTTTGTTCAAAGCCCAAGAACTTCAACATTGAAGGAGTAACGGCTTTGTGGAAACGCAAACCACCTTTGTACGGACCGATAGCGCTGTTAAATTGAACGCGGTAACCGAGGTTAGTTTGAACTTCGCCTTTATCGTCTACCCAAGTCACACGGAATGTGAAGATACGATCGGGTTCTACGATACGTTCAACGATTTTAGCTTTTTCGAATTCTGGGTGTTGGTTGTACACCTCTTCAATTGATTCGAGCACTTCGCGAACTGCCTGCAAGTACTCATTTTCGCCTGGGTGTTTAGCTTCCAGAGCGGTCATCAAACTTTTTACTTCCATCTCTTGATATTTTGTTAGAGTAAATATTAATATTTCAAAGAATTACAGCATTGTATTCCAGCGACAAATTTAGGCAAAAATTCAACGTCGCGAACCTTTTTCTCAAAAAATTTATTACTAAAAAAGACCTTTCTGCCAATTTTTCCACAAGAAACAGCTCAATACACTATTATTCAATGAATTGTAATCTTAATTATTTTTTCAATTTTTCTGTCAGTAATGGGACAATTTTCATACAATCGCCAACAATACCGAGATCTGCCACGCCAAATATCGGAGCGTGTTTATCTTTATTGATTGCGATTATATACTCTGAAGCTTCCATTCCGGCCAAGTGTTGAATTGCACCTGAGATACCCAAAGCAAAGTAAACATCCGGACGAACTGTTTTTCCTGTTTGACCTACTTGACGATCGTGAGAGATTACACCTGCATCGACCATTGCACGTGATGCTGAAACTTCACCTCCGAGTACATCTGCCAATGCACCCAATTTTTCAAAGTTTTCCTTGTTTGCAACACCACGACCTCCTGACACCAGGATCTTTGCTTTAGTGATATCTACTGATTGTTTTTCAGATTTAACGGTTTTAACAACTCGTACCTTGAATTGTGACTTATCAAACGCTGGTTCGAAAGTTTCGATTTCCCCCTTACGTGCATCATCACGTTCCAATGCCTGCATCACGCCAGGACGTACTGTCGACATCTGAGGACGATGTTCAGGACATTTGATTGTTGCCATCAGGTTGCCGCCAAATGCCGGACGAGTCATCAACAAATCGCCATCTTCGCCAATATCCAAACCTGTACAGTCAGCTGTAAGACCTGTGCACACACGTGCTGAGAGTCTTGGTGCCAAATCACGACCGATTGTTGTTGCTCCGTACAATACGATTGAAGGTTTTTTTGCCTCAATCACTTGATGTATAGCCTGAGCATAAGGTTCAGTTGTATACTCTTTCAATTCTGGTGAATCAATAACCAAAACTCTGTCTGCACCATAGGCTATCAGTTCTTGTGCTTTATCCTTAATACAACAGCCTGCCAATATTGCCACAACCTGTTCGTTCAGTGAATCAGCCAATGTGCGAGCCTTGCCCAGCAATTCGAGTGCCACGGGCTGAATTTGACCTTCGCGTTGTTCCACATACACAAAGACATCTTTATATTGATTTTTTTCCATAACGCCCGTTAGATTATATGTTTTTCTTTCAATTTATTTACAATAATTTCGACAGCTTCAGTCTCGCTTACTTCAAACAATTCGCCTGAACCCTTGACACCCTTAGTAAACGATTTGAATACACGTGTCGGTGAACCTTTGAGTCCCAACTTAGATTCATCAACATCAATTCTGTCACAACCCCAAACTTCAACTTCGCGTTTGAAGGCCTCCATAATACCGCGAACCTTCATATAACGTGGTTCGTTTGCAGATGACAACACGGTGATTACACACGGAGATTCTACCTCAACGATTTGATAACCATCTTCGAGCCACTTTTTAAGTGTGAACTTTGCACCATCAAATTCGAGATTCTCAACATATGACACTTGTGGAAGTCCGAGGTGTTCTGCAACCTGAGGACCTACCTGTGCAGTATCACCATCGATTGCCTGACGACCTGTAATCAACAAATCAAAGTCAAGAGTTCTCAATGCTCCGGCCAAAGCATTTGATGTAGCCAATGTATCAGCACCTGCCAATTTTCTGTCAGTCAGCAAAATTGCTCGGTCTGCACCCATAGCCATTGCTTCACGCAGAATTGCATCAGCTTGAGGCAATCCCATTGTGATCACAGTTACATTTGCTTCATACTTGTCCTTCAATTCAAGAGCCATTTCAAGACCACTCTTATCGTCAGGGTTCATAATACTCGGCACACCTTCACGAATCATTGTTCCGGTTACTGGATCGAGTTTTATTTCTGTCGTATCAGGCACCTGCTTGATACATACTACAATATTCATTTTCTTCATTTCTAATCAGAGTCTATTTGAACATTGCACCGGCAATGACCATACGTTGAACTTCCGAAGTACCTTCGTATATTTCGGTAATTTTTGCATCTCGCATCATACGTTCAATTGGGTATTCGCGAGTATATCCATATCCGCCGTGGAATTGTACTGCCTTTGTCGTCACCTCCATAGCAGTCTCTGCACAGAACAGTTTTGCCATCGCAGCATCAACTGAATACGGTTCACCAGAATCCTTCTTGGCTGCTGCACGACGTACAAGCAAACGAGCAGCTTCAACCTTTGTTTTAAGGTCTGCCATTTGGAATTGGGTATTTTGGAACTGTGCGATCGAACGACCAAATTGTTTACGCTCTTTTGTATACTTAACTGTTTCGTCAATAGCACCTTGTGCGATTCCGAGAGCCTGCGATGCGATTCCGATACGACCACCGTCGAGAGTCTTCATTGCAATGGCAAATCCTTTACCCTCTTTTCCCAAAAGATTTTCTTTCGGAACTATACAGTTTTCGAAAATCAATTCACAAGTAGCAGAACCCCTGATACCCATCTTCTTCTCTTTCTTACCGATTGTGAATCCAGGCATACCTTTTTCTACGATAAAGGCCGAAATACCACGAGTTCCCATTGATTTATCAGTCATTGCCATTACGATGTAAACGTCGGCATACTGAGCATTGGTAATAAAGATTTTTGTTCCGTTGAGGATATAGTTATCACCATCAAGGACAGCTGTAGTTTGCTGACCTGCAGCATCTGTACCAGCATTTGGTTCGGTAAGACCGAATGCTCCTAGCCACTGACCAGATGCAAGTTTCGGAAGATATTTCTGTTTCTGTTCATCAGTACCGTGTTCCATAATCGGAGCAATACAGAGTGATGTATGAGCCGATAATACAACGCCTGTTGTTGCACAAACTTTAGAAATTTCTTCTACGGCCATTGTGTATATTTGATTTGTACCACCTGCACCACCATATTCAACAGGAACAGGAATACCCATCAAGCCGATTTCGCCCATCTTGCGAACGGTTTCTTCAGGGAAACGTTCTTGTTCGTCAATTTCGGCTGCCAGCGGTTTTACCTCTTTTTGAGCAAATTCTCTTATCATCTGCAGAAAAAGGGTCTCTTCTTTTGTCAGTCTGAAGTCCATTATTTGTTCATTTTAATGAATAAACGAGATTTCTCGGTATTCGGATTATTTTAATATGTAAAGAAACCTGCTCCGGTTTTGCGACCGAGCAAATTTGCTCGAACCATCTTTCTGAGCAATGGGTGAGGACGATACTTATCATCGCCATATTCACGATGCAGAACCTCCATAATTGCCAGACATACATCAAGACCAATAAGGTCACCGAGTGCCAATGGTCCCATTGGGTGGTTAGCGCCAAGTTTCATTGCTTCGTCAATCTCCTCTTTCGTAGCAACGCCGTCTGCCAAAATACCAACAGCTTCGTTAACCATCGGAATCAAAATGCGATTTACTACAAAGCCTGGTGCTTCGTTAACCATTACCGGAACTTTTCCGATTGATTCTGCCAATGCTTTAATCTTTTCAGCAACTTCGTCTGATGTTCTCTGACCTTTGATCAGTTCAACAAGTTTCATCACAGGTGCCGGATTGAAGAAGTGCATACCGATCACCTTATCAGGACGTGATGTGCAGCCTGCAATCTCAGTTATTGACAATGATGATGTATTTGATGCCAAAATTGCTTCGGGTTTGCAGATTTGATCCAATTGGGCAAACAAATCACGTTTGAGTTCCATTGTTTCAACTGCAGCCTCGATAATCAAATCATAGTCAGCCAATACCGAGTACTCGGTTGTTGTAGTAATATTTGCCAACACCGAGTTCATATACTCGTCTGTTACCTTACCTTTTTCAACAAGTTTTGATAACGATTTTGTAATTTTTGCTACGGCTTTTTGGTTTGATGCTTCCGAACGACTTTTCATCAAGACGGGAACACCTGCCTGAGCAAATGCTTGTACGATACCTGAACCCATCGTACCTGTTCCTATTACACAGATCTTCATATTATTATAGTTTTTATTTATTTTTAAATTCTGCCAAGCGTTTTGCTAAAAATGCAGCCATACCCTCTTTTTGATCCTCTGTCGAAAAACATTCAGCAAAGAGACGATTCTCAAATGCGATTGCTTCATCGGCATTCATATCATAACCTTCAGCTATGCTTTGTTTTGCTTTTGCCACGGCTATCGGAGCATTGGCTACAATCATTCGTGCAATCTCATTGACCTTTGTGAGCAACTCTTCATCGGGAACTACTGAATTTACCAAGCCTACTGACAGTGCTTCATCTGCACGCATCGTACGACCTGTATAAATCAACTCTTTAGCACGACCCTGACCTATGAGTTTTGCCAGACGATAGGTTCCAGAAAAACCGGGAATGATTCCCAACTTCACTTCGGGTTGTCCAAACTGTGCACGTTCTGATGCGATGCGGATATCACAAGCACACGCCAATTCACAACCACCACCAAGTGCATAACCATTCACGGCTGCAATCACAGGAATGGGCAACTGCTCAAGTCTGCGGAATACACCTGCCCCGAAACGTCCGAACTCGAGTCCCTCTTCGTAGTTCTTTGAACTCATCTCGCTAATATCGGCACCTGCAACAAATGCCTTACCTGCTCCGGTGATAATCAGAACTCGAACATCTGAACCTATTGAATCAACAAAGCGACCCAATTCATCAAGCACCTGCGTATTCAATGCATTAAGTGTACGAGGCGAATTTATTGTTAACGTACAAATACCCTCGTTTTGTTCTATGGCTAAAAACTCGTAACCCATTAGAGCATTGGTTTTAAATCTGGTGATATAATCAGCTCGGCTTCAGTTGCTGCCTGAATCTGTTCTACGGTAAATTCAGGGTGCAACTCTTTCAGAACTATTCCTTCCGGTGTAATATCCATAACACCCATTTCTGTTACGATCATATTGACCTGACCTTTGGCTGTCAACGGAAGTGTACACTTTTTCAGAATTTTTGGACTACCCTTAGCAGTGTGCTCCATCGCCAAAATAACACGTTTTGCTCCTACTAATAGGTCCATTGCACCTCCCATTCCGGGAACCTTCTTGCCAGGAATCATCCAGTTTGCAAGGTCACCGTTTTGGTCTACCTGCAGAGCTCCGAGTACTGTTACGTCAACGTGACCTCCACGGATAATTGCGAACGATGTTGCACTATCAAATGACATTGCTCCCGGAAGAGCCGTAATATGTCCTCCACCGGCATTTACAAAATGTGGATCTTCACTTCCGGCCTCAGGCGTAGGACCCATACCAAGAAGTCCGTTTTCAGACTGAAGTGTTACGTGCACTCCTTCAGGAATATAATTGGGAACTTCTGTGGGAAGTCCGATACCCAGATTTACTACGTCACCGTCGTGCAATTCTTTTGCAACACGTGATGCGATAACTTGTCTTACCTGTTCCTTGTCCATAGTTTTATATCTTTAAATTTTACTTATTCTCATTTCGACGAACCAACTCTTGTGCTACGAATGATGCCACATCGTCAGCATAGGTTCCCATTCCGAAACCTGCATCATAACCCAACTCCTTTGCCAACTCGTGGGTAATTCTCGGCCCTCCACAACAAAGTATTACCTTATCTCTCAATCCTTCTGCCTCAAGCATCTCAACAAGTTCGGTCATATTCTGGATATGAACATCTTTTTGTGTTACGGTTTGTGACACCAATAATGCATCTGCCTTCAACTCTACGGCCTTTGCAATGAAATCTTCATTCAAAACCTGCGAACCAAGATTGTATGCTTCAAACATCTCGTAACGTTCGATTCCGTAGTGGCCGGCATAACCCTTCATATTCATAATTGCATCGATACCGACAGTATGTGCATCTGTTCCTGTACTTGCTCCGACTACGACAATCTTACGTCCGAGATTTTCTTTGATATAATTATCAGTCTGGGGCATATCCATCGTCGTAGACTCAACCTTAGGAACGTGGATTTGTGTATAATCAACCGTATGTGTACAAGCTCCATAACAATTAAAGAATGTGAAACCGGGAGTCAACTCCTTATGGTACACAACCTGAGGATTTTCCAATCCCATTTTTTTGATTAACAGTTTAGCAGCTTCGACAGCTTCTGCTCCTGCCGGAACCGGCAAAGTGAACGACAACTGTATCTTTCCATCATTTCCCGTATCACCATACGGTTTAACATTTTGTGGATCTAAGGTTTTGTCGAAATCCTTATCTTCCATTGAATATAATCCGCCGCTCATTTTTTATCTCCTTTCATTATCTCGATAAATGGATTCATATATTCACGTCCTTTCGGGAATACGCCAGCAAGACCTTTCCCACCATTTTTTGGACGTTTTACATCTGCGAACATTCCCTGCTCGAGAGCTGAGAACAATCCGACTTTCTGTATCTTCTGCAACAATTCGTTGGTATTTGCTACGACCGTTTTAACACGTGTTTGAACCAGACCGCCCTCTTTAAATTCAACTTCATCACCAATCGAACGCATATTATTAAATATATATTTAGCATTTTCAATTGATAATGCTCGATCTGACATAAACGGTGTATGAATAGCCTCGGTCATCATTCCAAGCAACTGAATACCCTGACCTGTCCAGATGGCAATCTGATTGAACAATGCGTCCTGAATATGACCACGGAAAATATTACCCGTCATAAACTTGGTCGGAGGCATATACTTCAACGTTGCATTGGGGAAAATCTCGCGAGTCATCTGTGCTTGTGCCAACTCATACAGGAAACCGTTTTCCAACTCCGGATCCATCTCGAACGCGTGGCCAAGACCCATTTGTTCTGCCGGAAGTCCTGCCATTGCAGCCAATTGTTCGTTGATCAGGTCTGATGCGAGTACTGTGTGTGCCTCTTCAAAGGCATCGGCTGTTGTCAAATAATTATCTTCACCCGTATTGATAATTACACCTGCAAAACCGTTGATTACTCGTGAAAAATATTGGTCAACAAGTGTTCGCTGCATATTGATGTCGCGGAACAAAATGCCATACAACGCATCATTCAACATAACATCAAGACCTTCGAATGCCCCCATCACAGCAATTTCAGGCATACACAATCCCGAACAATAATTACATAATCTAATGTAACGTCCTACTTCTTGACCCACTTCATCGAGTGCTGCACGCATAATTCTGAAGTTCTCCTGCGTAGCAAATGTTCCACCAAAACCTTCAGTGGTAGCTCCATACGGAACATAATCCAACAGACTCTGTCCAGTTGTTCTGATTACAGCTATGATATCTGCTCCCTGACGAGCTGCAGCCTGGGCTTGAATTACATCCTCATATATATTTCCTGTTGCTACGATTACGTATAGGTATGGTTTTGTTCCTTCGCCTATTGTTTTTAAAAACTCTTCACGACGTTGGCGACGCTCTTTAATACGGTTAATTGCAGCATCTACGTGAGGTTTTAATGCTTCGAGAATTTCTTCTTTCGACCAAACTGGTAAAGTTTCAATATCCAACTCGCCACAAACAATCTTCTCAGCCAACTCTTGTGGAGTCAATCCGGTCTCTTTTACTGCATTACCTAAGTGATAAATCACACCATTATCTAATCTGCCATTTCGTTCGAGATACTCAACTACGGCATTAGGCATAGGAACTCCGTTGGAATCTACACCATCTATGCCAAGCAAACGACACAATGTTCTCTCAACCGCTACAGTAGAGTAGCCGTCTACAAAGTGTTGAACCTGAATCGCAATCTCTTTGGCTGCAATTCGTGCTCGTTTTACTTCGGCAAAATCAAGTCCTACTTTACTTTTCATCATTTATATTGTTAGTAATTTTTCTATCTTTTCGGTTATATCTCTGTTTACTCCGATTATGGTCGCTATACGCAGTGCTTCGTGCGGAACCTCTCCTGTTGTTACAGGCTCGGGTTGATAATTGAAATATCTCTGCACATTATCCTTTGTCACGACATCTCCATTTCGGCACTCAAGTCCTCGTATTCTCAATCGACAACATTCACAGCGGACATCTCCATAGTGTGTTGCTATCAATGAACGGATTCTATTTTCCGAAAAATATTCTACCACAGCTCCCACTATTGCTGCTCCCTCAACAGGATTAGTTGTTCGTGCCAACTCATCTATCGCAACCAAAGGCTTATGTCCATCGGCAATCTGCTCAACCACTCGATTTACAGCCAACATCTCGGCAGCAAATGAAGACAATCCACCCTTTGCGTCTGCTTTATCTCCAGATATGTAGACCACTCCATCACAAAGTTCTACTACAGCACTTGATGCCGGAACGTAGAATCCATACTGACACATCGCTTGTGACAAACAGACTGATTGCAATAATACACTCTTGCCACCCATGTTTGCTCCGGTCAGCAGTATTGGAGTCGTAGCAATCATATCTATATCAATATGTTGATACTCAACTCCACGACCTTGCAACACTTTCTTTACCTCAGGTTGAAACAAATCTCGGTAACAAGTCTTATCTCCTAACTCGGGTCGAACAAATCCTAATCTCACTGCTTGTTCGGCCAGAGCCGATACGATATCAATGTATATCACATCATTATATGCAGATATAATATCCGACACATACCACTGCAACTCTGAACTCAATCTGCATCTGATTACATCTTCACAGTTAGAAATCAACTCAAAAATATCATCACGTCGTTCTGTATTATTTTTCAGTTCATCTCTCAACCTCTTGAGTTCATCACTGTATGAATCATAAATTCTGAATGCCGAAACCTTATGTCCATCCGGATCCAATACCGACAATGCTGAACTTAAATCTACATAATTCACTATGTTCAATTCAAGTTGCTCACACCAACCGATTATATCCTCATAAAGCAATATAAAACTCTTTATCATAAAGAAATCGGTATCGTTCACAACCCCACCCTCTGACACCAGATTCAGAGTTGAATGTATATCCTTTAATTGAGACAACTTTGTTTTGAGTGATTCAAAACGCGGATCATCTACAATTCTCTGTGTTGCACTGATATGATCAAAACGTCTTTCAAGTTCCTCAGATGAAACTATCCAACCCTGTTCGAGAACTCTACGACGTGCCACAGCCGAACGAATATCCAAATCCTCGACTATATATCGCAGTCCCTCTATATGAATCAGATCTTGTTTCAACATTTTGACTTTACATTTAAGACTTCACAATCCAATTTTGCCGATAATTGTTCTATCACTCGGTCGGAATCCAATGTGTATCCACTTGGTGATGTCGGATTAACCGTTACTGCCAACAATCTCGGACGTTGCAATACGTAAATCTCTCCCCCACTCGATTCAAACCTATCCATAACCTGCTGATCAACAAATAATCTCGTAAAATCAGGTATTACAAGTTTAAAACCTCGACCCTTAGAAAACTGTGTAAAACGTTCCATTATACCATCTGTAACGGCTCCGGCTACATACAACGTGTCACACTTCTCAAACCACTCTCTGTCAATCATTTTCAGAGCTACGGCCGAATCTATCTCCGGATTCATAATATCGCCTGTTGAACTATTCAGAAATCTTGCACCTCTGATATTCTCATCGAAATTCACTCCTCTCCACTGCGGCAACGAAATCTGTTTGCACACATACAATGTTTTGCGTACCAATGTCGACAAGTTTGCTGACACGGCTGCACCCGTTGCCAGAACCATACCATCTGTTACAGCCGGCGATGCCGTACTGCGACGCCCCAAGGCTCCATCTACCAGCACAGTTCGAGCTCCGAGATCACGCATCAATTCAATCACCTCTCGTGTCGCAGTCGTATCGGGTGGCCCACTCAGAATAACCTTGCCTGATTCTGCTACCCGACCTACAACCAATCGTCCCAATGAGGTATGAATCTCAGGCATAGCAACCACCTCAGAGCCCAATCGCCTAGTCAGGTAATGGCTTTCTGAGGTGGTAAACAACGTACCTGTAAACAACTCTATCTCAGGCTTATGTGTCATATATATCTGATCGACACTCTCGCCATCAATTCCTATCGAAGTTACTCCGATACAGATTCTGCGTTCGTTCAACTGACCCAATATCCAATTAAGACTCTCTGTCTTGCCTGTATTTTTTTCGAGTCCCACGACCGATACGCTGCTGCAACTTAGTATATCTTCGATAAGATTCATTGTCTATTATTTCTTGCTTCTTTCGTGACGTGCAAGGTGACTCGGCTCAAGTGACAACTTATCACCATTCAAAAGACTTGCAACTCCCTCTGTACGTCTCTTCTCACACTCTGGACAATGACATTCGTTATGATATTCACTCGGCTCGGTATATGTTGTGATTACGCCTTCGAAGTTACGCAATACAACTCGTCCCGGTGCTTGTGAAATAATATAATTAGGCATAACCGGTGTTTTGCCACCGCCACCCGGAGCATCTACGACAAATGTCGGAACTGCATAACCTGAGGTGTGTCCTCTCAGTGATTCGATGATTTCAATACCCTTTGATACAGGTGTACGGAAATGTTCGAGTCCCATTGACAAGTCACATATATATATATAGTATGGTCTTACACGAATCTTAACCAGATTTTGAACCAAACGTTTCATCACGTGTGTGCAATCATTTACGCCACGCAACAATACCGACTGATTACCCAATGGAATACCTGCATCAGCCAACATACCGCAAGCTCGTGTAGATTCAGGTGTGATTTCATTAGGATGGTTAAAGTGGGTATTCAACCAAATAGGATGATACTTCTTCAACATTGCACACAACTCAGGCGTAATACGTTGTGGCATTACAACCGGTGTACGAGAACCGATTCGGATAATCTCTACGTGATCGATAGCTCTGAGTCGTTTGATGATATATTCCAATCTATCATCTGAAACCAACAACGCATCTCCACCAGAAAGCAATACGTCACGCACTTCTGTGGTCTTTTCAATATACTCCAGTGCTTTTTCGATACGTTCTGACGGCATTGATGAGTCACTTTGTCCTGCAAAACGACGACGTGTACAGTGTCTGCAATACATCGAACATTGGTCGGTAATGAGCAACAACACTCTGTCTGGATAACGATGTGTCAAGCCCGGAACAGGAGAATCTTCATCTTCGTGCAGCGGATCCAACAAATCTGCCGGTGAACGGTACAACTCCTGAATCGACGGAACTGCTTGACGACGAACAGGACAATGTGGATTCTCAGGATCAATCAATGTCAGATAGTATGGAGTGATTGCCATACGCAGTGTCTTCAAAGATTCTGAAATACCATCTTCCTCTTCTTTAGTCAGAGTAAGATATTTTTTCAAATCTTCAAGTGTTTCTATACGATTGCGTACCTGCCACTTCCAATCGTTCCACTCTGCATCACTTACCTCGGGGAAATATTTTTTTCTTCTTTCAATGTGATTACTCATTACCTATGCATAAAGTTCTGTGAATACTTTTCTCAACTCTTCGTTTTCACGCAACTCTTGAAGTGTAATTTCTGCGTGTCCTTTTGTATAGCCGTTACCTACAATCATTGTAACATCAGAACCTACACCTTCTGCTCCGAGAGCTGCCTTTGTGAAGCTGGTTGCCATAGAGAAGAAATAAACTATACCATCTCTCTTTGTACAGATGATACTTGTCATTTCTGTATTCGGAATATTTACATTGTTAATTGTAACGTCTGCCATTTGACCCTTTGTCAACTCTTCAATCTTTTCAAGTACAGGTACAGGAATTGTTGCGTCTGCACAGAAAACATCATCACAGAATCCTAAACGAATCAAACGATCTGCACTCTTTTGGCTGTGACACAAACCTATTACACGACCTGTTACTCCTGCACGCTTCTTAGCTTCATAGCAGCACAACATACCTGATTTACCACCTGCTCCGATAATGAGAACTGTATCACCAGGTTTTACCAATTTTGCAGTTTGTGCTGGTGCACCTGCTACATCGAGTGCTGACAAAGCCAATTTTTCAGGAAGATCTGACGGGATTTTTGCATAAATACCTGTTTCGAACAAAATTGCCTTTCCTTCGATATCAACCTGGTCAACATCTTTACGAATTGATTTAATTTTGTCGATACGCAACGGTGTCAATGACAATGATACCAATGTTGCAATCTTATCTCCCTCTTTCAAATCAATTTTATCTTTCAGTGCATCACCAATCTTTTCAACTTTACCAAGCAACATACCACCTGAACCTGTTACAGGATTACGGTGTTTACCTTGTTTTGCAACGATGTCCAACATAATCTCTTTAATTTTTTCTTCGTCGCCACCTGCTTGTTCGTTGATTTGGGTGAAACTTGCAGAGTCAATATTCAATGTCATTACGTCAATGAGAATCTCGTTGTCGTAAATTTCATCCATATTATTATCAATCTTATCCGCTGGTTGTGGAAGTACACCCTTCGGTGAGATTACTCGGTGAGTACCGAATTTATTTCCCTTCTTTTGCATCTCTTTAAATTTTTATATTTTTTATAACTCTTTTTTTTATTTTGTCAAACCCAAAATTTGACGTGCTTCTGCCGGAGTCGCGATTTCGCGTCCCAATTCCTTTGCAATTCTCACAACTTTCTCTACCAATTCGCCGTTAGATTTTGCAAGAACACCTCTTGAAAGATATAGATTATCTTCAAAACCTACTCTGACGTTACCACCCATTGCGATGGCTGCAGCTGCAAGTGTGAATGCGTGACGTCCAATTCCTGTTGCAGTCCAGGTTGAACCCGCCGGAATACCATTTACCAACCAGCAAAGATTCTGAACTGTTGCCGGTGTACAGCCCGGAACACCCAATACGAAGTTGAATTGCATAGGAGCTCCAGGAACTTGTCCCTTTTTAGCCATTGCGAGAACTGTATCAAGATGACCCATTTCAAAACATTCATACTCTGGTTTGATATTGTTTTCAATCATTCTCTTACCAAATTCTCTCATCATCGGCATTGTATTTTCGAAGACATCGTCACCGAAATTACAGGTACCGCAGTCCAATGTTGCCATCTCAGGAAACAATTCTGTCGGTTGAAGACGTTCTTCAGCAGTCATTCCTACTGCACCACCTGTTGACGGAATAAGAATAACATCAGGACAAGCTGCTTTAATTGCGTCCATACAAACTTTAAAACGTTCTTTACTCTGAGTTGGAGTTCCATCATCTTCACGAACGTGTACGTGTACGATTGCCGCACCAGCATCTACAGCCGATTTAGCCTCTCTAACAAGTTCTTCTACTGTATATGGTACTGCAGGGTTTTGTTCTTTTGTTACCTCTGCACCACAAATAGCAGCCGTAATTATAAGTTTTTCCATCTGTCTGATTTTTTAAGTGTGATTATCTTATTTCTTACGCTGACAATCTTTGGGTACTACACAAGTACCTGTTGCACGACATACTACAATAGGTTCTGCCAATACATCTGCAGCAGATGCCGAAATATCTGTTCTGGGAGCAATAACCTTACGAGCTACAAAACTCATCTTGCGAGATGTATTTCCTACGTGTGTGATTTCTCCTTCAGCTTCGATGTAATCACCTGCATAGACTGGTGCCAAGAATTCTACATTATCGTATGCACAGAACAATCCTTCATCACCATCATTCATAATGAGAAGTTCTGTTGCAACATCTCCAAATAGTTGAAGCATACGTGCTCCGTCAACCAAGTTTCCGCCATAGTGTGCATCGTGTGATGCCATACGTAATCTGATTAATGATTTCATAATCTATACTTTTTGCAGGTTATTTAACAATTTTATCAATAAAGATTGCAGGTGTATGAACCTGTTCGGGTGCAATCTCACCTACTTTAACAATTTGTTCTGGTTCAGCAATCACGAGGTCTGCAGCTGCAGCCATCAACTGATTGAAGTTATTAGTAGTTCCCTTATACACAATATTACCAGCTTCATCGCAAATTGTACCTCCTATGATAGCAACATCTGCACGCAATGGTTTTTCGAGCAGGTATTCTACTCCGTCTACCATAATTTTTTCTTTACCCTCTTCGATGATTGTTCCGAGTCCTGTTCTGGTCAACACACCACCAAGTCCTGCACCACCTGCACGTACACACTCAGCAAGAGTTCCCTGTGGATAGAAAGTAACTTTCATTTCACCAGAATTCATCTTTTCTCCTGTAACAGGATTTGTTCCTACGTGTGAAGCTATAACGTGTTTAATTTGACCACTTACAACCAAACGACCAATTCCTCTATCGGGGTAACCTGTGTCGTTACAAATTATAGTAAGGTCTTTTACTCCGCTTTTTTCCATCTCTTCGATGATGCGGTTTGGAGTTCCGTTTGCCAAGAATCCTCCTACCATTACGGTCATACCGTCTTTAATCAATGCGGCAGCCTCTTTTGCGGTAATAAATTTATCCATATCTATTATGTTTTGAATTAGTTACACTACTTTTAAGATTCACAAATGTAATAATTTTTTTTGTTTATTTTTATTTTTTCAAAAAAATATATTGCTTATTTTTTACGTTAGTTTTAAAATATGTTAAATTTTTATTAAAACAAAGATTAAATTCTATAAATGTTGATAAGTTGTCAAAAATACGTATATAACTTGTCTATCTATTTTGAAAAAAAATGCTTGCAACTAATAAAAATTTGTATATCCAAAATTATTTTTCAAATAACGAAAAGAGTTATTGATTTTTTTCTAAAAATATATTGAATACAATTTGTTGAAAATTTCATTATGTCAATATGTCAACAACAATTTCAACTATTGTTTATTTATCAATGTAAACTACAATAAATAAGAATTTTAATGTAAAAATTTATTAACAATCAAACTATATTAATGATGATAAATTTCAGACAAAAAAATTACTAACATTACCAACACATATTATTATTACCATTGATTTTTTTATTCTTATTGAATTATTAGAAATTTTGAAAAAAAAATGTGTGTTGATAAAAAATCTTGAATCAAAAATTTAATAATTAAAAATGTGGCTTTTTTTGATTAATTTTGCAGTCAGGAATTTTAAAATCTAAATAACTAAATATTTGATTTTATGGATAATAGAGAATTAATTACCGAAATTAACAGGCTGAAAACAGAAAAAAATGCCATTATTATGGCTCATTATTACACACGTCCTGAAGTTCAGGATATTGCTGATTTCGTTGGTGATAGTCTTGCTTTAGCCCAAGTTGCTGCTAAAACAGATGCTGATATCATTCTGTTTGCCGGTGTTAATTTTATGGCTGAAACTGCTAAGATACTATCTCCGAAAAAGAAGGTGTTGATTCCTGTTCTTGAGGCAAGTTGCTCTCTTGCAGACTCGTGTCCTGCTGTTGAGTTTAAAAAATTCGTCGAAAAATATCCTGACCATATCGTCGTTTCATACGTCAATACCTCTGTGGGGGTAAAGGCTCTAACAGATATAGTTTGTACTTCGAGTAACGCAATTAAGGTGATTAATTCGATTGACCCTAATAAACCTATTATATTTGGTCCGGACAGAAATCTTGGTAACTATATCAAAACTATTACGGGACGTGATATGAAAATATGGGACGGTTGTTGCCACGTACACGAAAGATTCTCTGAAAAATTGATAGAAGAGCTTAGAAATAAGTATCCGATGGCTAAAGTAGTTGCCCATCCTGAATGTAAAAAATCGGTATTAAATGTGGCTGATTTTGTAGGGTCGACTGCTGCTATACTTGACTTCGTTAAGAAAGATTCTGCTGTTGAATTTATTGTGGCTACAGAATCTGGTATATTACACAAAATGTATGAAGAGTGTAAAGATAAGAAATTCATTCCGGCTCCACCAGAAGGGGACGCTCGCAACTGCAATGACTGCGACTATATGAAAATGGTTACACTCGAAAATATACTTGAAACTCTGAAAAACGAAACGCCCGAAATATCTCTTGATCAAGAGATTATCGAGCGTGCTAAATTGCCTATCGTTAGAATGTTGGAACTCTCTTAATTGTTAAAACGGCAGATCATCTTCTTCAATTGATGTAGATGATGGCTGTGTAACAGGTTCACTATAAGAGGTGGGATGTGGAGCAGGGGTAACAGATGAATTACCTGCACCCATATTTCCACCTCCACTGTATTGTCCTATAGGGGTAGCTGATTCTGATTTACGGCCAAGTAATTTCATTTCATCTGCTAAGATTTCTATACCTGTTCTTTTAATATTATCTTTATCTGTCCATTCGCGGCTGCGAATTTTTCCCTCGATGTATATCTGAGATCCTTTGCGTACAAAACGGTCTGCAACATCTGCAAGACCTCTCCATAATGTAACGGTGTGCCACTCGGTGTGATCTTTGTAGGTCTTTGTTGACTGATCGTAAATTCTTTCTGTTGTAGCAACTCGCAAACGGGCTACCTTCACTCCGCCATCAAACGACCGAACATCTGGATCCTGACCCACATTTCCTACCAAAATTACCTTGTTTATCATATTTTTATAGAAAATTAAAGTTGTTCTAACATATTTATTATCAATTTAGACAATCTCTCTTCTGCTGATTGTCCAACTCGGCAGTTTTCTTCGTGAGAATCTTTTTTTCCACTACCGCCTATGTTTGTTATGACTGAAATTCCAAATACAGGTAACTGCATATGTCTTGCAACTATTACCTCTGGAACAGTCGACATTCCCACGGCATCTCCGCCGATTGTTCTGATGAATCGGTATTCAGCATTTGTTTCAAGTGAGGGTCCACTCAATGCAGTATAAACACCTTTCTTAACATCTATATTTAATTCTTTGGCACACTTCTCAGCCAGTGATATCAATTCGTGGCTGTATGGTTCACTCATTTCAGGGAATCTTACTCCAAATTCGTCCATATTTTTTCCGATAAGTGGATTGGGAATAAGATTGATATGATCGTTAATAATCATAATATCTCCTGCAGAGAATGTCTGATTAACTCCACCTGAAGCATTCGATACAAACAGATAGTTGATACCCAATAGTTTCATTACTCTAACAGGAAACGTAACCTCTTGTGTTGTATATCCTTCATAGTAGTGGAATCGTCCCTGCATTGCAACAACATTAACTCCGCCGAGTTTACCGAAAACAAGTTTACCACTGTGTCCTGCAACTGTTGATTGTGGAAAATTGGGTATTTCTGAGTATTTTATCTCTACAAACTTTTCTATTTTTGTAGCCAATCCACCGAGTCCAGTACCCAATATTATACCTACTTTGGGTGTAAAATCTTTTAAATAGTTAGTCTGAAGAAATGATGTTGTATTTTTGATTTTCTCTAACATACGTATTCAATAAATTATGAAAATTATCTCTTCTGTCATCAATAAATTGTATTCCGATTGGTGCGTAGTATAATCTATCTTGAATAGTTTTACTGATTTTGTTTTTATTACTCAATTTAACCGAGTCCTTTTCGGTTACCACAACTATTGTATCATTCGGATACTTACTGAGAATCTGTTCAAGTTTCTTAAGGTCATAAACCTTATATGCGTGGTGATCGGGATACTCAATCTTCTCTACAATTTCATACTTGCTTTCGAGATACTTATACAAAGATTCAGGACGTGCTATACCGGTCATTACTATGACTTTACCCTTATCCTTGGGTTTGGGTTGATGTTCACTCCAGAACATAGGCATAAGCTCGTCATAGACAATTTCTGTGTAGTATAGATTCTGGAATGGTAATAATGCAAGTTTCTTTTTAGTTATTCTGAGATCCAGAGGTGTAAGTGTTCTGTTGACCTTAGTCATTATGACTACGTGAGCTCTGTTCATCTGTTTTTTCAGGTCTCTCAGAGTACCAAGCGGCATCAGTTTATCTTCGTAGAAAGGATTATTGAAATCTACTAGAACAATATTTATCCAAGGTTCAACGTATCGATGTTGGAATGCGTCGTCTAATATTATAAGGTTGATTTCGGGGTGTAATTCCCTCATTTTTTTTATACCATCAACCCTCTTTTCACATACACAAACCGGAATATTTGGAAATTTTTGTTTTATCTGTTTTGGTTCATCACCTATTTCCCTGTAAGAAGATTCGCGTGTAGCTTCGATAAATCCTTTTGTTTTTCTGCCGTAACCTCTTGAGAGAATACCCACATTGTACTGTCTACTGAGATATGAGATAAGATACTCAGTATGAGGAGTTTTTCCCGTACCACCAACAGCAATATTACCTACACAGACTATCGGAATATTAAACTCAACACTCTTGAGTATTTTCAAATCAAACAACTTGTGTCTGATGAATACTCCGAGACCGTAGAGCCACGATAGTGGTGTTAATAATAATTCTTTCATTTGGTATCATTAAGTATTACAGAATCCCTCAAAGTTAAGAGTAAAAAATTGATTTTCAAAATAATTTCTGTTTTACATCATTTTTTAGCAAAAACATCTCATTTTTGTTGACCGTATATTGATTTTTTAATTTATCATTTTATAACAAATGATAAAAAATTGAATATTTTTTCTAAATACTTTATATTTTCGAATATAGGATATCACCTTTGCAGCCCGATAAGTGAAATTATTTTACTTAAAATCAAGATGTTAATAAATAAAATCAATATACTTCCAAATTTTAAAAGAGAAAAAAGTATACAATTTCAAATAGTTCGGCTATTTGTGAGAGATAAAAACAGAATAAAGTTTAAAAAATAGAATTATGAGGAGAAAAATTCTACTAATGTCCATTGTTATAATGGCGTGTTGCAGATACAAATACCGATCATAATATTTATCGTGGCCACGAATATCGTGTGAGATTGTATATCACACAAAATGGTGGTTCGTGGGATAATGCTACCAAAGATGAACCTCATTTTATAGTTTTTTGTTTTTCCACAGAAATTGAATAATTTTACGGAATATTTAGAAGTACTGATTATGGAAAAAGAAGAAATTGAAATCCCATTGACTATCGAATTATCAAAAGAGATCGGTGAAGGTACCTATGCCAATCTGACGGTCATATCTCATTCGACATCTGAGTTTATTTTGGATTTTGTCAGAGTAATGCCGGGATTGGAAAAGGCTCCCGTCAAAAACAGAATTATTTTGACTCCCGAACACGCCAAGAGATTGCTGATGTCTCTAACTGAAAATATCTCGAAATATGAGCAGATTTTCGGCGAAATAAAGATCCCTGTACCAATCAACAAAGGATTTAATGTGAAGGTCAAGGGCGAGGCTTAAATACCCGTATAAAACGCAAAAAAATAACCCGCGAGATTGTTCGACGGGTTATTTTTATATCGGGTAAAAAACAGATTATTTCTTTGTCGAGGCAGCAGCTTCTGCAGCATAGTTTCGTTTTTCCATTGGTTGTGTAGGATATTTCAGTCCTGCTTCTTTCAGCAATGCATCAATCTTTTCAGCCTCTTCATATGGTGCTGAACCCGGATTAATCTTGTTGTAACGAACTTTACCTTCTGTGTCAATAATCGCAATGTGAGGTATTCCACGAACACCATAGTCGGGATTGTATACTTCCTGTTTCGTGAATGCTACATTCCAAGTCATATTCTGATCTTTTATAAAGACCTTCATTAGGTTTAATTCTTTTTCTGGATCACCTTTTGTGTCAATTGTTTTGTTGTTTACACGGTCGATGTGGCGTCCCTGTATGCTGGTAACACCGATGAACACTACGGGGTAATCTTTGTATCTCTCCTGAAGTTTTCTGATATTGGGGAAAGATCTCACACACGGAGTACACCAAGTTGCCCAGAAATCAACAATAACAATCTTGCCTCGCAAATCTGACAGATTTTTCAGTTCCATACCGGCACTATTCCAGATAAAGTCAAGCTCAGGAGCAATGCTACCAATCAGTTCGCCTCGTGCATAGAGGGTGTTGAATGATGCATATGTCTCTTTAAGATTGTTGACATTCAAGTCTTTGTCCTCATCAATGATTTCACGCATTGCAGCAAGAACCTTCTGATAGTACTCTTCCTTCAACTCTTTCGGGAAAGCTTCTCCCGCAGCCAAAATTTTTCCCCACACTTCGCTTGTCAGAGCATAAAATCCGAAAACCGCAACCTTTGAGTCAATATGTGGCATTATATGTCTTATGAGTTGTTCGGTTTGAGTAGCGTTCATTTCGATTTTGCTGACCAATTTCAATACAAAATTACTGTTGCTCAAGTGTATCATAAGATACGGATTTGACAAAATCTTCATATAACGTTCGAAGGTCAGAGGTGCCTCTTTGCCTTCGAGATTATACATAGCAAATTGCAACAGACAAGAACTATCACTCTTCTGTTCGGCCATTTTTGTGAGTGACGGCATAATCCACTCACTCACAATATTGATATGTGCGTATCGTAAAAGAGTAAGCATCTGCTTGTAGTTTACCTTCTTAATGTCGTATTTAGAGTCAAATTCTTGCAGATATGCCTTCAGTTTCGCAGAATCCTCTGCAGTGAAGTTTCCTTCGTTGTAGAGTTTGTTGTAACTACTAAGTGTTGTTAAACACTCCTTGAATTTTTCGTTGTTCATTGGCTTGCTGCAACAGCTAAAGCAGACGACCAAAAACAATAAAAGCAAATTTTTAATCATCGTCAGAAAGTTAATAGTTTTATACAAAGTGTTTTATTTCAGTAGATTATAAACTGTCAATAATCTGTTGTGCTGCGTCGTTGAAATATTTTTCCACACCTGTTGAACCCGCATCGGTAATTACACCATTGTCTGCACTTTCACACACACTCTGTACCAGTGGAATCTGTCCTAGCAGTGGAATTCCAATACGTTGAGCAAGTTGCTTACCTCCGTCACGTCCGAAAATGTAGTAACGGTGGTCGGGCAATTCGGCCGGTGTAAACCAAGCCATATTTTCGATCATACCCAATACTGGAATCTTGATGTTTTTATTTTGGAACATCTCTATTCCGCGAATAACGTCAGCGAGGGCAATCTGTTGAGGTGTACTTACGATGACTGCTCCATCGATGGTAATTTCATTAACCAAAGTCAGGTGTACATCGCCAGTTCCCGGAGGCATATCAATCAGCAGAAAATCCAATTCGCCCCAAAGGGTATCGTGAAGTAGTTGCTTCAATGCACTCGAAGCCATCGGTCCTCTCCAAATCAGAGCCTGGTCTGATGGCAGATAGAATCCGATTGAGTTGATTTTTATGCCGTTCTTTTCTGCAGGAACGATGCGCTCACGACCTTCAACTTCTTGTGTGTATGGACGATAATCTTCTATGCCGAACATTTTAGGCATTGATGGTCCGTAGATATCTGCATCAAGAATTCCGATTTTATAGCCTTTGCGATTGAGAGCGACTGCTAGGTTTGCAGTTACGGTAGATTTCCCTACTCCACCCTTTCCGCTGGCTACAGCGATGATTTTTCCTGCTGTGATCTCACTCGGAGTTTGGTTCTGTGGCTGAGCAACTTCAGGCTTGTTTACTTTGATTTGAAGTTTACCTTCGAGTTCAGGAAATTTGGTTAAAATCGTATTGATAACATTTCGTTCAATTGCCTTTGAGAAAGGATCTTTTGCTTTGCGGAAAGAGATTGTTACAATCAATTTATCTCCACTTTCTTCAAGTTCTACCATTCCTAAGGAAACGATGTCTTGTTTGAATTCCGGATGCTGTACAATTGACAGGGAATTTTTAATCTTATTGAGTTCCATAAAAACAAAATTATTTTGTTGCAAAGTTACAACTTTAACTCAAAAAGTTGTAACTTCGCGGAGATAAACATAAAAACTTAGGCATATGAAGAATTTTGTACAAACTTTTTTTGCATCATTGTTGGCCGTTGTTGTTGCTTCGGTATTTGTTGGATTTTTGAGTGTTGTGATTATGGCAGGAACAATAAGTACGATGAGTATTTCAACAACATCCAAACCTGTTGTGGTTAAGGATTCAACAGTTCTGGTTGTTGATATGAAGACGGTTTTTGAAGAGGGTGTCTACCAAAATCAATTCGGAAATGTGTCCCTTGAGATTGAAAGTTCACTGTTGAAGGTCAACAAGGTAAACTATCTGAAGGCATTGGATGTTATACGTTTCGCAGCTAAAGATAATAAAATTATCGCAATGCGACTGAATCCGAATGGTATGTCATTGAATATGGCTCAGATGGTTGAATTCAGAGAAGTTCTGGCTGAGTTTGCAAAAGAAAAACCAATATATGTTTATGCAGATACGTTCAATTCGCTAGGGGAGTATTACATTTCGTCTGTATCCGATTCTATAATGCTCAGCCGTTTGGGCAGTCTGCCTTGGTGGGGATTAGCTAGTGGTGGGATGTTTTACAAAGGTTTGTTCGACAAATTTGGTATAGATGCTGAAGTTTTCCGTTGTGGTAAATTCAAGAGTGCCGTCGAGCCATATACCGAAAAGAAAATGAGTGATGAAAACCGAAAACAAACCGAATTGATGTTGAATACAATTTGGGGATACATCTTAAATGATGTGGCAAAATCAAGAGGATTGGATTCGGCTAAGTTACAACAATTGGCATCAGATCTCGCAATTGCAACATCTAAAGATGTGGTTAATCACGGATTTGTTGATAGAATAGGGGGGCCTGAACAAGCTTCTGAAATGTTGTATAACCTTTATGGTGGCAATAAGAAAATGTTGAAAACAGTGTCATTGAAAAATTATATGTCGACATTTGTTCTTGCGAATAAAGGTAAAAAGTCTCAAAATGTAGGCAAAAACAAGGTGGTAGTTATTCAGGCTGAAGGTGCTATTATGCCGATTGCTGCTTCAAGTAAAAATATAACTCCGGGAGATATGCTCTCAAAATTGAAATCTGTTGAAAAAGATAGTACCATTAAAGCTGTGGTCATTCGAGTAAATAGTCCTGGAGGAAGTGCGTTGGATTCGGAAATTATATGTTCTCAGGTTGAAAAACTTCGCAAAGTAAAACCGGTAGTTATTTCGATGAGTGCTTATGCCGCATCTGGTGGGTATTACATTTCGGCACTTGCTGACAGAATTGTAGCCTCACCTTTGACTCTGACAGGTTCTATTGGTGTATTCTCGGTGGCAATTGATCCTACAAAAGCACTGAATAAACTCGGAATAACATTCGATGTCGTAAAGACAAATAAATCATCTGATATCGGATTCGGTTCGATGACTCCTGCTCATCGAAATTTTTTACAAAAATCTATTGACGAGGTGTATACACTATTCAAAGAACGTGTAGCTACGGGTCGAAATATGACTCTTGAACAGGTTGAATCTATTGCAAGTGGTCGTGTATGGACAGGTATTGAAGCAAAAAGGGTAGGACTGGTAGATGAACTCGGAGGGTTGCGCGAAGCGATCTTGATTGCTGCTAAACTTTCAGGAATTGAGAATAATTATACTTTGTCACTGTTGCCGAATAAAGATGACTCGATGGATAAAATGGTTAATATGCTGAAGAAATTTGTGAAAATCGATGCAAATATTCAGAGAAGTGTGCTGGACGAATATATCGAACGTGTGAAGGCTGTTATGAATATGTCGGGTAAGGTTATGGCACTATCTCCCGTAGTGTTTAATATTGAATAATAATTACTGAAAAGATGTTTATTGCACAGAAAAAACGTGCAGAGAATATTGCTGAATATATACTCTATCTCTGGCAGTTGGAGGATTTGTTGAGAGCCTTGCAATTCAGCCCGGAGGCTATATGGAATCAGTTGGTGGAACCACAGTCGGCTCTATTACCCGAGCAGAAACAGCAATTGTTTATGTGGTATATGGAGCTTGTTTCATTACTGAAAGAGGAGGGAAAGGTCGAATTTGGACATCTTCAACATACGCTGCACTTGATATCTGATATGCACGACTTGCATACCGAACTGTTGATCCAGCCCATAGGTAAAAAATACCGTGAGGTCTGGAGTAGGGTGGGAGGCGAATTACCTCGTCTGAAGGCTGTGTTTAAAAACTTGAATGTTACGGATATAGAGATCTGTTTCAGGGCTCTGTATGCAGTGATGCTTTACCGAATAAAAGGGGTGCAAGATGACCATAGTCAATATATCAACGATGTAATAACACTAATCTCACCACTCATTGCGATGTTGTCAGATTTCTACCTGAAAAACGAACGCGGTGAGGTTGATATATATCGTGAAGAATAGAAGTTAATGCAATGATTCTCAAGATATTATTTATAGTTTCGATCTTGCTTCAACTTGTGGCAGCCTTGGTTGCTATACGATTGATTCGGGCAACGAAATATAACGCTTCGTGGATTCTGATTTCGATCGCATTGACCATTATGACTCTCACTCGAATCGGCGATTTTGTCAGATTCATTATAGGAAAGGATTTTGCATTGTCGGTTGAGGTGATTGTCTGGCTAGGAATCTTGGTTTCGTTGTGTTTTACGATAGGGGTATTTATGATTCCAAAGGTGCTGAACTATATTTTTGATATGGAACGCCAAAAAAGAATATCATCAGAGAGAATCGTAAATATTGTGATTCAGACTGAGGAACGTGAACGTATGAGATTCTCGAAAGATATTCACGATGGCTTGGGACCGCTGTTGTCATCGGCCAAAATGTCGGTATCGGCACTTGCAAGTACTCAGATGACAGATGAACAGACCGAGATAATCAAAAATACGAATATGGTTATTGACGAGGCTGTTAAGTCGCTAAAATTGATTTCGAATAATCTTAGTCCTCACATTCTCAATAACTTCGGCATTGAACGTGCAGTCGAAAATTTTATTCGAAAATTTGAGCGTATTTGCGATTCAAAGATTACATTTGTGTCGAATCTCAAGCATATCAGATTGCAGAGTAATATCGAAATCATTCTCTATCGAATTATCTGCGAAATGATAAATAATACGATTAAACACTCCGGAGCAACTGAGGCATACATCGAATTGAAATTGAATGATACAGAATTGGAGTTAATTTATAAGGATAACGGGTGTGGATTTGATGTTGATGCTGTGACTCATAATAATTCTGGTATGGGACTCTCAAACATAATTTCGAGGGTCGAATCAATTAAGGGTGAGGTGGTAATTGAGAGTTCTGAAGCTCGCGGAACTGAATTTCTCGTTAAAATTCATAGTGTTAAATGGAACGAAGTACAGTAAATATCCTATTGGTTGATGATCATACATTGTTTCGCAATGGCTTGAAAACTCTGCTCAATGTAATCAGCGGATTTCGCGTTGTTGGTGAGGCTGCAGACGGAAACAAATTACTTGAATTAATTGATGATGTAAAGGTTGATGTGGTCTTGTTGGATATTAGTATGCCAGGAATGGATGGTATTGAGGCTGCACAAAAAGCTCTGGAAAAATATCCGGATTTAAAGATTATTACGCTCTCGATGTATGGTGAGGAGGACTATTATTTCAAGATGGTTTCGTTAGGAGTAAAAGGATTTCTACTGAAGAATTCGGATATAAATCAGGTGCGTGATGCTATTATTACGGTCGTAGAGGGTGGCTCATATTTCTCTCAGGAGTTATTGTTCAATTTGGTGAGCAATTTGAAATCAACCGTGCAGATCGAGTCCGATGAATCTGCCGATGAATTTGTGGATCATAGTGATGAAAATGAACCACTTTCGCAACGTGAATTGCAGATCTTATTGTTGATTTGTCAGGGATTGTCTAATGTCGAAATTGCAGATAAACTCTTCATTTCTAAGCGTACCGTTGATAAACATAGGGCCAATATCCTTGCTAAAACAAAGTGTAAAAATACGGCAAATCTTGTGGTCTATTCAATCAAAAATCAGTTGGTCGAAATTTAGTTAATTATCACAATATAAAACGAGCAACCTCTCTCGTGGTTGCTCGTTTATTGTCTTTAGGGTTAGACCTTCTTTAGTTCGATACGCATTGTTGTTCCGTGATTAATCTCCGATCTCAGTACGAAGATGCGTCCGTGGTGGTTATCGCGAATGATACGTTTACTCAACGATAGGCCCAATCCCCAGCCTCGGGTTTTAGTGGTATATCCCGGTTCGAATATTCGCTTAAATGAGGACTTTGGGATGCCCTTTCCGGTATCGGTTATATCTATATGGAGGTGACGGTCGTCCTGTAACATTGAGACCGTAATTTCGCCCTTTCCCTGTAATGCATCTATCGCATTCTTTATGACATTCTCAATTACCCACTCAAAAAGTGCGTCATTGATCATACATACAATCGGAAATTGAGGTTTATTGAAGTTTAATGCGACATTCTTTGGCATTCGCGTATTGAAATAGTTGATACAGTTTTCGACAATCGGGCAGACATCTTTTTCGCTAAGAGTTGTTGATGATCCGATTTTCGAAAAACGATCAATAACTTTGAGCAGTCGTATCAAGTCCATATTCATCTCGTCGGTTACCATTGGGTCTACTGGTTGAGTTTTGAGGTACTCGAGCCAGCCAAGCAGAGATGAGGTTGGAGTTCCAAGTTGGTGGGCTGTTTCTTTTGCCATACCGATCCAAACGCGATTTTGTTCGTCGCGTTTCGAAAACTTGAAGATAAAGTAGGTGAATAGCAGGAAGATAAGTATTACACCAATTTGAATATACGGGTAGTAGTAGATACTCTTGAGTATTGCCGATTCGTCGTAAAAGAGATAAAATGTATTTACGTAGCTCGGAATCTCAATGCGTGGATTTTTCGCCGACATCATTTCGAGTTGATTCATCAGTTTTTCTTTATTTTCAATGATGTCGCTCGGAATAAGATGATAGTTTATTACCGATAGATTTTGGTCGATGAGAATAAACGGAATCTTATTATTGGCGTGAATAATCAATTGAATCAGAGGGTCCTGATTATTGACATCTCCCAGTCGGCTCATTGCATACGACCAGAGGTGTACCTCGTTTTGCTCCTTCTCGCGTAGCTGGCGTGCAAGGTGGTTGGTAAATGTCAGAGATGATAAACCGATAATTAATCCGACAACTATTAAAACCATCTTGCCTCGATAGGTGAGTGTGATTTTATCTATTGTCCCTTGATGCGAGAACAGGTGTACGTGTTCTCGAATAAACTCTTTTGTTCGTTCTAACGAGTCTTCGATGTTCGCATTTATTGTTGATCGGTTCAGTTTCATCATTTGAGAAGGTTTGGATTGTCGCTATTTTCTCTCGGTATCTTTATTGAGCAATCGTTCTAATTCGGTGTTGTCGTTTAGGATACTGATAATCTGTTTCAATTCATTATCTGATGTCAGAGAATGGCGAATTACGCCTTGACGATATTGGTATCGGATTATAATGTCATTCTCAATCAGAGGCTGTATTTCTGATCTGAATGCAATGAGGTACTCTTTGTTCTCTGAACGCATCTCATTTTCGAGGGCCTTGAGTTGATTTTCAATTTTGTTGATATACTTTTCGCGAGTAGCTATATTGCGCAATATTTTGATTGCCCCCTCAGTTTCTGATTTTAGCTCGATTTTCTTATCTTTTGCGAAATCGACGAATTCCTGGTACTCAGAATCTGTTAAAGTGAATTTTTCGGGCATTTCTGAGCCTCGCAGCGGGTGTTCTTTGTAGTACTTCCGGGCAAAATCCTCGATAATGCCCTGACCGAATAGACTTATTGTGAATACACTATGGTACTGCGGTTCGATTTTAAGGTCTGGCATAATACCGCCTCCATCGTAGACTTTGCGTCCCTTGGCTGTTTTGAATTCCCTAATCAGCGAATCTGGAATATGTTCAATCTCGCCCTTATTGTTACGTTTGCTGTAGTTGATGGCTTGAATGCATCGTCCGCTTGGAATGTAGTATTTGGCAGTGGTGATTTTCAAATATGAACGATGTCCTACGTGACGTGTTGCTTGAACAAGGCCTTTGCCGAAACTACGTTGACCACAGATGACTGCACGGTCGTAATCTTGTAGTGCTCCAGCTACGATCTCAGACGATGAGGCTGAGTGGTGATTGATCATTACGGCCAACTTAATTGTTGTGTCAATGGGTTGATTCTCAGTGTAATAACCATGCTCTGATGATTTGAGTTTACCTTTAGTAGATACTACTTTTGTGTTGTGTGGAACAAACAATCCAACGATGTTTACTGCTTCGGAAATTAGTCCTCCGCCGTTGTTTCTGAAATCGAGAATCAACGATGTGATTTTGTATTCGTTTTTCAGTTTTGTCAGTGCTGTGGCGATTTCGTTTGCTGCACCTTCGGCAAAGGTTCTCAGTGCTATATACCCTGTACCTGGGGCAACAATTCCACTGTATGATACGCTTGGAAGTGATATTTGTTCACGTTTGATTGTCAGAGTTTTACGTGTACTGTCCACAGATTCGACCTCAATCTTAATCGTAGTTTCAGGATCACCTTTCAGCATTGAGCTGATTTTTTCTGAAGTAAAACCTTTAGTTGACACTCCGTCAATGGAGATAATTTTATCGTCGATTTTGAGTCCTGCTTTGTCTGCGGGAGAACCTTGATATGGCTCGGCAATTATCACATAATCGGCTCCTTTGATTTGACTGATTATTGCTCCGATGCCGCCATATTTACCGGTAGTAATTATCTCGAATTCCTGCATATCTTTTTCGGAAAAGTATTCGGTATAGGGATCGAGGTGTTTTGACATTCCCCAAGCTGCAGCTTCGACGAGACTATCAGGATTAATAGGATCGACATAAAACATATTGACCTCTTTGAAGATGTTGAACAGAATTTCGAGATTCTTTGTAATCTTCAAATCGGGATTGTTGTTCGCCGAGATTCCTACTACAATTGCCGCAGATGCGATGCAAATAAGAAATATTTTTAACCTTTTCATTTTAATTCCTCGATTGTTATTATGCAGTCAGACAGATATTTACTATTGCCGTAATTTATCGTAACTCGATTTACTATTGTTTATTTTGAATATAAGTCTGTATTCTGAAAATGAGAATAACGACCTCTTTTCTTGGGCCTGAAATTTCAGTAGTTTCTTCGTTTGTAGTGTTAATTTCGATTTGATCTTCGAAAAGCCATCTGAGTTTTTTGCCGAGAGTTTCGCCTCTGAAAATCATTGAATTTTCACTTTCTTCAACGAGTTTGTAATTGTTTAGTGACAGCACTCTGATAACATCTTCGCGGTGATATACTGCGTTCAGATTGATAGTTCGTTTCGAGTATCCGAAAATTGGATAGATTGCTGAGAGTCCTGCCAGCAGCAGAATCATTTGATTCCATTGTTGCGATGTAAACAATTCTTTGTATGTTTTTACATCTGTTGCATCTAATGCCATCATAATACTTATGATTACTGTGGCTAGTATTGCGTAGAATAAGAATTGTTTTATAGCTCTTGTGATGTAAAGTTTCATATTGTGAAGGTTTTTAATCAATTGATTTGGTTATTTTCATAGCACAGAAATTAGGCCCGCACATAGCACAGAAATCTGCTCCTGAATCTTTGATCATTTCCACGTGGAACATTTTTGCGCGTTCAGGGTCGAATGACAGGTTGAATTGGTCTTTCCATCTAAAGTCGTACCGAGCCTGGCTCATTGCGAGGTCGCGTGCGATTGCGGCAGGGTGTCCTTTGGCGATATCTGCGGCGTGGGCAGCAATCTTGAATGTCACTACGCCTTCTCTCACGTCGTCGCGATTGGGAAGTGCTAAGTGTTCTTTGGTTGTAACGTAACACAGCATTGCAGTTCCAAACCAGCCAATCATAGCACCACCGATTGCGGCAGTGATGTGGTCGTATCCTGCACCACAATCTGTTACGAGTGGCCCGAGGGTATAGAATGGCGCATTGTTACACAATTTTTGCTGCAGTTCCATATTTTCTTTGATTTTGTTCATTGGAACGTGTCCCGGACCTTCGATAATTACTTGAACATCAAGTGCTTGTGCACGTGCTGCTAGTATGCCTAATGTTTCAAGTTCTCCGAATTGAGCTTGGTCGTTTGCGTCGTCAATACATCCAGGTCTTAGTCCATCGCCCAATGATATAGCAACGTCGTATTGTTTTAAGATATTGCAAATTTCGTCGAAATTTTCATAGGTAAAATTTTCCATATTTCGAGCAGACATCCACTTTGCGAGTATTGAGCCTCCTCTTGAAACGATTCCTGTTGTGCGTTTTTTTGCGAGTTCGATGTGCTTTTTGAGGATTCCTGCGTGAATTGTGAAGTAATCAACGCCTTGTTCGCATTGTTCAATTAGTGTTTCGCGGAAGATTTCCCAGGTAAGATCTTCGACATTCCCATTGACTTTTTCGAGAGCTTGATAGATTGGTACAGTCCCGATTGGGGTAGGGCAGTTTCTGATGATAGCCTCTCTTGTTTCGTGGATATTTGCTCCGGTTGAAAGGTCCATAATTGTGTCTGCTCCCCATTTAGCAGACCACATTGCTTTTTCAACCTCCTCTGAAATGCTTGATCCGAGGGCGCTGTTGCCAATGTTTGCATTAATTTTCACTAAGAAATTGCGACCAATGATCATAGGTTCTGCTTCAGGATGCATTCTATTAGCTGGAAGTGTAGCTCGTCCTGCTGCGATTTCTTCACGAACAAATTCTGGTGTTATTGTATTTTCGATTCCTTGGCTTTCGCGAATTGCAACATATTCCATTTGTGGAGTAATGATTCCATTTTTTGCGTACCACAGTTGTGTGTGGAATTCTTTGTTTTTTTTACGCCATTCGCATTTGACTTTTGGTAATCCCTGTTTTATGTCGTGTTTAAAATCGGCATCTCCATAAGGGCCTAGTGTGTCGTATGTTATGAATTTTTGGCCATTTTGAAGTTGAATTTCCTTCATCCCGACACTAACATCGTGAATTTTCCCCTTAATATAAATTCTTTTTGTTTGCTCCTGGTGAAATATATTTTTTGTCTTCTGTTTCATATCCTTGTGTTCCACGTGGAAACTTTTAAGTGTTTTTATGTTTGTTATCTTCCAAAATAGACCAATAAAACATTGATATCAGCGGGGGAAACACCTGGTATTCGGGACGCTTGTCCGATTGTTGCTGGTTGAATTTTGCTTAATTTTTGTCGAGCTTCGATGGATAGCGAGTGTAGTGCATTGAAGTCGAAATTATCTTTTATTCGTGTATTTTCGAGTCGATGCATCTTCTCGGCAGCACTTTTTTCACGGTCTATATATCCTCCGTATTTGATAAGTATTTCAACTTCTTCTATTGTTTCGCTGTCAGGCTCAGAGATCGCTTCGGCAAGTTCGGGAATGACTTGACTTAATCCATTGATTGATATCTCATTGCGAAGTATTAAGTCGTATAATTTTCGTTTCTGAGTCAGGATTGGGGAGTTTTGTTGGATTAAGAAATCCTTTACGATTTCAGGCGTAACACTAAAGTTTTTAATAAACTTCAGTATCCGATTTATGTCAGATTCTTTTTGCTTAATAGCTTCAAACCGCTGGCTATCAGCGAGTCCAATCTCGTAGCCCAGTGGTGTCAATCGCAAATCGGCATTATCTCCTCTTAGTAGGATACGATATTCTGCACGACTTGTAAACATACGATAGGGCTCATCAACGCCTTTTGTTACGAGGTCGTCTATAAGCACTCCGATGTATGCTTGATCGCGTTGTAAAACTATCTCTGAGAGTGAGTTAAGTTTGCGGTGGGCATTAATTCCTGCCATAAGTCCCTGAGCAGCAGCTTCTTCATAGCCGGTTGTGCCATTAATTTGTCCTGCGAAATAGAGCCCATTAACAGCCTTTGTTTCCATTGTATGTCGCAGACAGGTTGGCGGAAAGTAGTCATACTCAATAGCATAGCCCGGTCTGAATATATGAACATTCTCAAAACCTTCGATTTTTTGAAGTGCCTCAATTTGCACCTCGAGTGGCAGTGATGATGAGAAACCGTTTAGGTAATATTCCTTCTCTTCGAGAGATTCGGGTTCAAGGAAGAGCTGGTGTTGATCTTTATCTGCAAACGTGTTGAGTTTATCCTCGATACTTGGACAATATCTTGGACCAATTCCCTTGATAGTTCCATTGAATAATGGTGAATCGCTGAACCCTTTTCTCAGTTCATCGTGTACTTCTGACGAGGTGTAAACAAGATAGCAGGGACATTTATTTTCAATAGGTGAAGTCTGCTTTGAAAAAGAAAATTTTGATGATACGTCGTCTCCCTCTTGAGGAGTCAGAATCGAAAAGTTTATGGTGCGTCCATCTATTCTGACGGGAGTTCCCGTTTTCATACGGCCTGCTTCAAATCCGAGTTCTACGAGTTGTTGAGTGATTCCCGTAGAGGCCTGGTCACCGGCACGTCCTCCTGATGCTTGACAACGCCCTACGTGCATTATTCCGTCCATAAAGGTTCCTGTGGTCAGAATGACTGCATTGGCTTTGAAATGGACTCCTAATTGTGTGTAGACACCTTTAATGTGGTTATTCTCTATGTCGAGTTTTGAGACAGTGTCTTGCCATAAATAAAGATTATCTGTATTCTCTAGAGTCGTTTTCCATAACTCAGTGAATTTATATTTGTCACATTGAGCTCTGGGGCTCCACATAGCCGGACCCTTCGAACGGTTCAACATTCTGAATTGTATGGCAGATTTGTCGGTTATGATACCCATCTGTCCACCCAAAGCATCAATCTCCCTTACGATTTGTCCTTTTGCAACACCACCGATGGCCGGATTGCACGACATATGTGCAACTTTGGTCATATCCATCGTGATGAGCAATACTTGTGAACCCATTTTGGCTGCAGCAACTGCCGCTTCACAACCGGCGTGTCCTGCACCTACAACAATTATATCGTATTTGAATTTCATTTAATAACGTTCAAGCCAATAAGTTTCCTGTGATCTCATAATCTGAGCCTCTTCGTTGGATTTATCTTTGAATCCGATGAGGTGCAATACTCCGTGGATAACTACTCGATGCAGTTCTTCGTAGAAGCTTACTCCAAATTTCTCGGCATTGGATTTTACCATATCAATACTGATAAACAGATCTCCCGAAATAATATCCTCTTCACAGTAGTCGAACGTGATTATATCGGTAAAATAATCGTGATTGAGATACTCTCGATTGATATTTATGAGATAATCATCTGAACAGAAGATAATTGAAATGGCTCCTGTTTTTTTGTCAGCTTCAGTGATGGCACGATTTATCCAGTTGCGTGTATTAATTTTCCCTTTGTAGGTAAATGTGCAATCCTCTGTATAAAAATCTATTTTACTCATAATCGTGCTTTAGTGTTTATCTGCGGAACCACAACGAGGGATTGAGTGTCGTTGCTGGAGTTGACTTTTCGGGTGTTTCCATCCACAATTCGAAGTGTAGTTCAGCATCGTTTTCGGTGTTCAGTGTTCCGATTATGGTTCCTCCCGAAACCTTTTCACCTTGTTTTACATTTATGGTTTGCAGATTTGTATAAGTTGTCAGATATTTTCCGTGTCGGATGAGTACAGTATAGTTAAATCCCTTATTGTGAATAACGTGCACAACTTCGCCTTCGAACACTGCACGAACTTTACTACCTGGTTCGGCTGCGATGTTGACACCCGTATTGTCAATAGTTAATCCTTTCTGTGTTGGGTGCTCGTGCAATCCATATCGGTCGACTATCACACCACCTTCGATCGGATAGGGAAGTTTGCCTTTATTCTGGTCGAATCGGCCTGTAAGTGCATAAAATTCTGCTGAACGGGCACTCTTCTGACCTTTTCGGGCTTCGTTTGCGACAAGACGTTCGATTGAGCGGTATAACTCTTCAATCTTCTTTTGTTCTTGTCTGATTTTATTGTTGAGACGTTTTTCGGTAGATTTCAGTTCTGCAACGATTTTCTTTTTTTTAGCCTCGTCTGCCGATAACGATTTCAACTCTTTATTACGTTGTGTTTTGAGTTTATCCAATTTTTGTTTTTCTACATTCAGCGAGTCAATATCAGAATTGAGTTTTACGGTCACCGAATCGATTTCGGCTGCCTTAATCTCTCGCATCTGGGTATATTGTTTGACATAATAGATACGCCTGAATACGTCATTGAAATCTTTTGCTGCGAACAGAAAAGTTATATAATCATTTAACTTATAGTGCTTATATGTAGTGTAGAGCATTTCGGCATACTCATCTTTCAGACCGGATAACTCCTTTTCGAGAGAGGTTATTGACTGAGATTTGTTCTTTACATTTTTATTTATTTTTGAGCTCTGTCGGTTCAGATTATTGATAATCGATTTACGTTGGGAGATATTATTTCTGACGAGTTTAAGTTGTTTTTCGCTACTCGCAGTCTTTGACGTTGTTGATTTGAGTAATCGGTTGGTTGCTTCGATTTCCTCTTCTGCTCGACGAATCTCCTCATTCAGCGACTCGATGGTCTGTGAGTAGAGTGAGGGAGTCATCAGTAAACAAAATATTATGAAAAGGAGTTTTTTCATTAATCAAGTTTTTTTATTCGTGGTTCGATGTCTTTGATATTGGCACCGGCTTCGAGGGCCTTTCTCCAATATATTCTCGCCAAGTATTTTTGATTCGATTCGAACAGAACGTCTCCATAGTGCATCAGCAAGACATAGCTGTTGGTTGTATCGAGAGATATAGCTCGTCGCATTATATTGAGAGCTTTCTCCACTTGTCCCGATTTGAACAATACCCAGGCGTATGTATCGAGATAGATTGGATTGGATATCTCACGAGTCATCATTCGTTCGGCGAGTTGCAGTGCTTTGTTCAGCTGGGTAGAATCTTCACTCAGCAGATAACTATAATTGTTAAGTACCGCAATATTCATCGAGTCTATTGCTAAAGCTTTTTCGTAGTATTTGTAGACCTCTTTTTTGCTTATATTTTCAATTTCGTTTGTTATGTCGCCCATCATACAATAAATCGAACATCGGGTTGAATCATCTTTCGCAATCTTTAAGATTTTCTTCCACTCTTTCAGTGCTTTATCTTTCTGGTTAATAGTGTAGTAATAAGATGCTTTATTCGATGCAATATCAACATTCTTAGGGAATTGTTTGATGGCACGATCAATATAAACCAATGCCGAGTCGGGTCGTTTCATATACAATTCTCCTTGAATGACATACTCATAGGGCGAAATTAGTTCGGGGTTTTGGGCAATCCACTCTTTTTGGTATTGTATTGCCTGTTCGGTTTTGCCACTTGCAATAAGATGGGTTGTATAGGTCATTTTGACAGCACTGTCTTCGGGGTGAGTCCTAAGCAGCGTATTGACAAGATGGTCGACCTGAAAGAAGTGATTTTGGTAGAACGCTGGTGAATGGATATAATTATTGAAAAATTTGATTTTATTCTTTGCAGGTAACTCTTTCAGCTCGAATAGTTTCTGTGTTGTTTCCAAAAAATTGTGGTAGTTGCGTCTTGATGCATAGAAGTTACACAGAGCAGAGAGTACCTCAATATTTTGAGGTTCAATTTCGAGTGCCGAGTTAAAGGTTTTGATTGCAGCCGAATCACTCTGCGGAGAGTTTTTCATCGAATATGCCTTACCGAGGAATATCAGATTTTCAATGTTGTTTGGTGATGTTTCGGCCAACTGTTCAGCCTCTTTGATTGCCTTATCATAGAGTTGCATCTTGAACAGAAGTTCTCGTTTAAAGTGCAGTATACTCTCTTTGGCTCCGAATTTATTCTGAGCCTCGGTCAGTTCGTTCAGAGCTGCATAGGTCAATCCTTTGTGGTTGTATATGGCAGCAATGTACGAGTAGATGTTAAGATTATTCGGAGCAAGTTTTTTTGCTTTAAGCAAGGTCTCAAGAGCCTTATCTGCGTCGTTGGTTTTCAGCAGAATGTCGCAGAGCAGGTAGATTGCCTGAATGTTTGTAGAATCGGCATCGACTGCTTTTCTGGCATATTGTTCGGCAAGTTGCAGAGAGTCGGGATACAACTCACCCATTTTCATCCACAATAGTGAATTGTCAAACCCATTCTGCAGTGCGGATTCGAAATGCGATCTGATAACGTCGCGATCTGAATCTTTTAGCAACATTGCCCTCAAACCTGTGTAGAAATGATCTCGTGCAACAAGTTCATCAGGTAGTGGTGTTACGTTGATTTTTGTTATTTCGTTTTTTGAAGAATCTGTTTTCGGATTTAACACAAGTCGATTTGTGCCGCAACCGATTAATACCATTGCGACACATAAAATCGAACTATATACAATTCCTCGCATTCTCATATTCACTTGCGAATTTTGTTCCAAAAATCTGATTCGCTGCCAATATTCGAGAATAACAACGTTACAGAGCAGCCTCAAATTGTTCTAGGAATCTCAAATCGTTTTCGAAATAAAGTCGGAGGTCTTTAACTCCGTATTTCAGCATAGCGATACGTTCAACACCCATACCGAATGCAAATCCTGTATATTTTTTGCTATCAATTCCACACGCTTCGAGTACGTTTGGATCGGTCATTCCTGCACCCATAATTTCGAGCCAACCGGTCTGTTTACATACAGGACAACCCTTTCCGCCACACAAGTTGCAAGAGACGTCCACTTCGGCACTCGGCTCGGTAAATGGGAAATAGGACGGACGCAGACGAATCTGGGTTTGTTCTCCAAACATCTCTTTTGCAAAGTATAGAATTGCTTGTTTAAGATCTGCGAATGAAACATTTTCATCAATGTACAATCCTTCAACCTGGTGGAAAATACAGTGAGCACGGTAAGAAATTGCTTCATTTCTGAATACGCGTCCTGGGCAAATTACTCGGATTGGTGGTTTTTGACGTTCCATTGTACGTACTTCGAGTGACGAAGTGTGTGTACGCAGCAAAATATCCGGATTCTTTTCGATGAAGAATGTGTCTTGCATATCACGAGCAGGGTGTTCCGGTGGGAAGTTCAAGGCTGAGAAGACGTGAAAATCGTCTTCGATTTCAGGACCGTCAGTTAGTGTGAAACCAATTCTTTTAAAGATGTCAAAGATTTCGTTTTTAACCAGTGAGATTGGGTGGCGAGAACCGATTCCGTCAGCAGATGCAGGGCGGGTCATATCGGTACGTTCGCATTCGATCTCCTGAGATTCGAAGTCTGTTTTGAGTTGGTTGATAGTGTCTTGAGCAAAATTTTTGAGTTCGTTCATTTTCTTACCGAGTTCACGTTTCATTTCCGGAGCTACGGTTTTAAACTCTTCGAATAATTCTGTCAATTCACCTTTACGGCCAAGAATTCTTACTCTGAATTCTTCGATATCAGCTTGAGTTTTGGGTCTAAATTCAGCGATATTTTGGCGTATTTTTTCAATTTTATTAATCATTGTTCCCTTATTTATATCGTGTGAAAGAGTTTTAACCTACAAATGTCGTGTATTTTTTCCAAAAAACAAAAATTTTCATTATTATTGCACGATATTCTGCACGTTTGACGGATTATGAAAAGGGTTTTTCACATAGCATTAGGCACTGTCTCGACGATTGTGCTGACGGTAGTTGTCATACCGTTGGTATTGTCAATAATGTTGAGCAATGTTCGAGTGCAGAATTGGGCCGTTGATTACGTGTCGAACAAGATCAGCAATAAAATCGGAACTCGGTTTTTGGTCGATCACATTGCCATACGATTGTTCAATCAGGTAGAACTGAATGGTGTCTATGTGGAGGATTATAACAAAGACACATTGTTGTATGTGGGCACTCTCGGAGTTGGGTTGCGAGGGTATGATTTTGTGAATAATCGTTTAATGCTAAGTAATGTCAAACTCGAAAAGACTAATTTATTTCTGCAGCAGGACTCAAATCGAAAAATGAATCTGTCTGCGATTCTTGATAATTTCCGTTCGGATAAACCAAAAACTCCATCTGAAAAGCCATTTGCTCTTTCAGCTACTGTACTGAACATCAGTGATGTGCATTTTAAAATGAGACGACATTACATTCGTCCTAAACCTTCGGGGGTAAACTTTACAGACATTGACGTGTCAAAATTTTCGTTCAATGCTCAGAATATCGAATTGATAGGTGATAGCGTAAGGCTGTCGTTGGATAGTATGTCATTCCGTGAGAAGAGTGGTTTTGTGATGCACGTTTTTCGCAGTAGTCAGATGGTTGTGTCGTCGACAGGAATGAGATTCGGGCAATTGCACTTCAAAGCAAATACTTCCCACCTCAATTCTAAGCAATTTAATATGTTTTATGATTCGTGGCGGGCATTTAACGAATTTACATCGAAAGTCTCTTTCGATGCAGATTTGTTTGATACAGATGTCGATTTTGCGACGATTGCCTGTTTTGCACCGAGTGTAGCACGTTTCACAACGGGCTTTGCCATTGAGGGTAATGTTGAGGGACCGGTTAGGTATCTCAGAGGAAAACTAAATCGCGCAGTGTCGGAGAATACTAAATTAGATGTTCGATTCTCAATGAAGGGATTGCCGAGTGCATCGAAGACCGATTTTATGTTTGATGTCGGTAGACTTGAAACTACTCCATCAGAAGTAGAACGCCTATATAACGTATTCACAGGAAAAAATCTGAATAAGGTTTCGTCGAAACTTGCGACTCTGGGAGAAATCGTTTTTTCAGGATACTTTGAGGGATTCTTCTCAGATTTCAAAGTCAACGGAAATGTTGATACCCGATTGGGAAGTGTGGTTTTCGGTGGCAATATCAAACCTGATTCGATGTACCGTAAAAACGTCAACGGATTTGTAGATGTAGATAATTTCAATATCGGGCAGTTTTTAGGAGTCGAAATACTCAAAGACGTGACACTGAAGACAAAGGCTCAGGGGTATTGGAGTAATGATGATTATAGATTCTATGCTCAGTCTGATATTGATAATCTGGATTTCAACGACTACAACTATAAGGATATCGAAGTAAAGGGATTCTTCTCGAAAGGAGTATTTGATGGTTTTGTGGGAAGTTCAGACCCGAATTGCAGTTTTAATCTGAATGGGAAATTTGATTTCAGAGAATTGCAACCACGATATGATTTCGATTTAAAACTATTCAACGCCAACCTGAAAAAGTTGAATGTCAATAAACGCGATTCGGTTTCGATGTTGAGAGGAAACCTTGTGGCTGCGGCATCAGGTTCGGAGATGGACGATGTTAACGGTTCAGCGAGAATTTACAATATGGTCTATGTCAATCATTTGGATACGGTGCGAATCGGAGAGGTACACCTTCGAGCTGAAAATAGTCAACAGAGCAAATCTATACAGTTGAATTCTGATTTTGCTGATGTGGGACTGAACGGAAGATTGAGTTACAACAAGATGTTCGATTATCTGAATAACACGCTGCTGAAATATATTCCGTTATTGTCAGACCGCCGAACTATTGCCGATACGGTGAGAACTCAACAGATTGTGAATAATCCCCAATTGGCCTACTATATGCTGAATGTCAATGTGAAGAAGGCTAATAATGTGGCAGGAATCTTTGTGCCGGGACTTGAACTTGCCGAGGGTACGCAGTTGTTGTTTACTTTTAATCCCGAAATTGATAAATTTTATTTAAATGTCGATTCGAAGTTTATCCAAAAAGAGAATCTTTATCTCGAAAATATAGGATTGGCTTGTCACAACGATTCCGACTCGATAACCCTGTATGTCAAGGCTGATGACATAATGGTAGAGGGAATTGAGATGCCCGAATTCAAATTGATGGGTGGTGTGAGAAATAACCTGCTCAGGTTGTCTCTTGGTTTTAAAGACACAATGTATAGGGCATCGGCCAGGGTAAATACGACAGCTCTGTTCGGTCGTGATTCGTTGGACAGACCAAAATTGACTGTCAATTTCGAACAATCGATGTTTGCTCTCGAAGACGATACGTGGTTGATATCGTCCGGCCCGATTGACTTAAAATATGATGGAATCGAAATTTCGGAATTCCTTGTAAATAACCGAAATCAAAAATTGAAAATATATGGTGAATATTCGAGATTCGATAAAGGTACTGTAAGTTGCGATCTCGATGGATTCAGTGTTAGTCCATTCTCTCGATTTGTTACTCGTTTGGGGTATCGTTTCGACGGACTGCTTGACGGTAAGTTTTTGATTCATACAAATTCACAGAGAAAATATTTCTATTCGGATATAAACATCAGTTCGTTCCGTGTGAATGATATCGCCTTTAAAAACAGCCGCTTCCGTAGTTACTGGGACGAAAATGCAAACCGAATCTCGGTGTCATTGATTAACGATGATAAACAAAAATTGATTTCAGGCGGATATAATCCTCAGGGCAAGATTTATGATTTGAAGTTTGATTTCCCGAAGGTCAATTTTGCATTGTTACAACCGATACTAGATGGGGTGCTGGATAATATTCGTGGTGAGGGAGATGCACAACTGCAACTCAAAGGTGCAGGAAACAAACCGCGTCTAGAGGGATTTGTGAATGTTCCGAAGTTTGATGCAAAGGTTGATTTTACGAAAGTAAACTATACAGCCAGCGGGCAGATGATTTTTGATGAGTCGGGATTCTATATGAAAAATGGTGCCGTAAGTGACGGAGCCAATGGAACTGCCGTGCTGGATTTGATTTTCAAACACGACTATTTTAAGAAGTTGACCTACGAAATTAAGGTATTGCCGACCCGAATGCTTGCTCTGAATACGACAAGCGAGGATAATAGTCTGTTTTATGGTAAGATATATGCATCTGGAGCAGTCGGTATAAATGGCCGTTCCGGACAGGTGACAATGGATATAGCTGCCACGACGGAGAATAATTCCGAATTCTATATGCCGTTAAGTGACAGGGTTGAGACTGCATCGACAAGCGATTTCGTAATCTGGAGAAGGAAAAGAAATTCGACAACAGATGATGATAATTCGTTGGCCCGCAGACGTATGATGACCCGTCGTAGAAATGAATCCAGATCGACATCATCTAATCTGGATATCAATATGGCAATAAATGTCAGACCGAACACTCAGGTGCAGTTGCTCATCGACCCTAAGGTAGGAGATATCATTAAGGGGCGAGGCGAAGGACAATTGAACCTGACAATCAATCCCAAGAATAACGTGTTCAATATGATAGGTGACTACCGTATTACCGAGGGAAGCTACCTGTTCACCCTGAGAAACATCGTTAACCGAATGTTCAAAATAGATGATGGTAGTACAATTCAATGGACAGGAGACCCAATTGATGCATTGCTGGATATTAAGGCTGTGTATAGTGTCAAGACATCAATTGCGCCATTAGTTGTTGGGAATAATTCATCAGATTTTGACAGAAAAATTCCTGTCGATTGTATCATTAGTCTGACAGACAGATTGTCACAACCGACCATTACGTTTGACGTAGTGGCTCCGAATGCCGACACCGAGACACAAAGTATTGTGCAGTATAATCTCAATACACAGGAGATGAAAGCTACTCAGTTTATGTGGTTGTTGCTCAAGGGTAGTTTCTATACGGATAATAATTCAAGTTCGACCAATATCGGTGCAGCAACTACTGCGGCTACGGGATTTGAATTTTTGTCTAACCAATTGAGTAACTGGATTTCGAATGATAAGTATAATTTTGGAATCAAATATCACCCGAAAGATGATACAAAAAATACAACAAGTGAAATCGATATCGCATTTTCGACCAACATATTTGACGATCGACTGCAACTTGACATCGAGGGTAATTATGAATTGGAAGACAACAGATCAATGATGAATAATAATTCTAACAACTTGACAGGTAACTTCTTCCTAACGTGGTTGTTGGATCGTAGCGGTAAGTTACGGGCAAGAATATTTACCCGATCCGTAGACCGATTCGATGAGTCACAGGGGTTGCAGGAGAGTGGTGTAGGATTCTATTACCAAGATGACTTTGACAAGTTCCGCGATTTATTTGGTAAGAAACGTCGTCAGCGTGAACAAAAACGTGCAAAAGAGGTTGCAGATTCGATTAAAAATAATAGTACTAAATAAAAAATCCTGCCCAAACGGAGCAGGATTTTTTTTGTATGTTTTCTTGTAGAGAGTTTAGATTAACCGGCTACGCTACATTCAATTCCGAGAGCTTCAACCCGATGGGCAATCTGTTTCAAATCTTCAACAGAAACCTTATGCAAATCATCTGCCGGAGTGTCTCGATCGATTGTATATATCATAACTTTCTGAGGTGCAATAACTTTTACTAGATCGAGCCACGCTGCAACTTCAGTTTCGGTCGTATTATCAACAACGTTGCCGTCGTAGGTGCCTCGCAGAAACATTGTCTGTAGAATCATTTTGCCCTTGAACTCTTTCATCATTTCAACGGTGCGGGCTACGGAATATCCATTAAATGGCTGATTGATAAGTTGAACTGTCTTGTCGAATGCAGAGTCGAGTTTCAGAATGTTGTCGTCAACTTTCAGTAGTGCTTCACGAATTTTTGGACGATCAATCATTGTAGCATTGCTCAGAACTGCAATCTTTGCCTCAGGAAAGTACTTGTCTCGGACCTGACAAGTTGCCGTAATAATTTCTGGGAAATCAGGGTGTGTCGTAGGTTCACCATTGCCCGCAAAGGTCATTACATCGAGGTGTTCACCAGCAGAGTGCATCTGTTGCAATTTCTCGCACAATTGACTAATAACTTCATCTTTGGGATTGAAAGATTTTTTCCCGTTACCCTTCCAGCCGCATTCACAATAGATACACTCAAAATTACATAATTTCTGGTCCAGACTCAGTAGGTTGATTCCCAATGATATACCGAGTCTTCGGCTACGGATTGGTCCGAAAATGACATTTTCAAAAAGTGCTGTTGCCATATCTTTAATTTTTTTATTCTACATACAAAACAAGTCCTTTAAGGTATTCGCCCTCAGGGTGATAGATATTAATAGGGTGGTCTTCGGGCTGAGTCAATTGGTGCAGTATTCGGACATTTCTGCGAGCAATTGCTGCAGCCGAGAACACTGCATTGCGGAACTGCTCGCGATTGACAGCCTGTGAACAACTGAACGTGAAGAGTATTCCTCCCTCTGCGATACGGGATATTGCTCTGGCATTGAGCCTTTTGTAGCCCTGTAATGCATTGCCAAGTGCCTTTTGATGTTTAGCAAATGCAGGTGGATCGAGAATAATCAGATCATATGTCTGGGTATCTTTCTTGAAAAAGTCAAAGACATCTGAGGCTACGGCTCGGTGAGCTGCTGCCGTTCCGAAGTTCAACTCGACATTTTTCGCAGCAAGTTCTACGGCTCTCTCTGAACTGTCAACTGATGTGACCGAATTGGCTCCTCCAGCCAAGCCATAGACCGAAAAACCTCCTGTATAACAAAACGTATTCAATACATTGCGTCCTTTGCTGTAGTGTCTTACTAATTGGCGATTGTTACGTTGGTCGAGAAAAAATCCCGTCTTTTGACCTGTCTCCCAATCAATGGCAAATTTATTGCCGTTTTCGAGAACAATGCCTTCAGAGTGGCTGCCATATAGATACCCGTCAATTGCATTGAGTCCTGCCTTAAATGGAACAGTAGCACTGCTTTTATCGTAAATCGAAATCAGACGATCTTCGTAAATAACCTTCAGGGCTTCGGCAATAATCTGACGACTGAGGTACATTCCTACTGTATGTGCCTGAATTACTGCCGTCGAACCATATATGTCAACGATTAGGCCGGGTAGCAAATCACCTTCACCGTGTACGAGTCTGTAGCACGTGGTTTGCGGATTGTTGGTCAATTCCAAAGCCTTACGCATCATATATGCGTTTTCTAATCTGAGTCCCCACCAATTGAAATCTATAGGTTCATCTTCGAAGGTCAGGATACGTACCGTGATGGAGCCAATCTGGTAGTGTCCTCGAGCTCGAAAATTTCCCTCTGAGTCGTATACTGCAACAATATCTCCTTCATTCGGATTACCATCAATGCGGGCAATTGCACCCGAAAATATCCACGGATGGAATCTGTCCAACGAACTCTCTTTTCCTCGTTTAAGTATAATTTTGGTTTCCATTTCTCAGATTATAATTTATTTGCAGTCAGTTTTAAATATATCTCACGGCATATCCACGCATCGGTTGCTGCATAGATCTGTTGTGATTGGGTTAGGGTTTTGGCCTCCCAATTGGTCAGTCGCTGGGCTTTGGATATTCTGACACCAAGAATTATTGCTGCCATTTTTTTCACGCTGAGTTCTTTGATGCCAAACTTACTCACGATACTCTGAAGGTCAACAAAGCCCGAAGGTGTGAATCGTTGGCGTTGACACATCAATCGGATATCATCGCGAATGGCAGCTCCGACCTTGGTAATTGAGCTATCTTCGAGAATGCTGATTATCTCGGCCGAAAGACGAGTTTGATTTAGTCGTATCAGATAGCAGCGATCTGTTCCAGAGAGTTGCAGCAACGAGACCTTATTGCTAATGCCCTTGCGAAATGATGGTCGGGTTTCGGTGTCGTAGCCAATGACATCAAACGTACGCAGATAATTTGCTGCAGAGAGCATATCTTCTTGATTATTAATCACAACAATCTCGCCATCGAATGTCCCGATGGGTAATTGCAGTAATTCTTCATTATCGATGCTCTCTTTAAACATTGCATTAGGTTTGTTGCAAAAATACTACATTTCACTTGAATTTCCTTAGTTTATCAGAAATTCATATCAACGGAAAATGATATTTCTACTTTTTTTGTTTGGTTCGGAATATTCAAACTCAGTCGTGCTGTGCTTGTTGTGGCACGAGAGAGAGGATTGAAATCGAAATACAAATCTCCACCTATGCTCGATGTGGATTGCCATTTTTGGTTTGCTGAGCCGAATTCAGTGTAGCGGGATTCGTTGTAGTATAGGTTCAGACGGATTCGTTTGATATAAACTACGCCGGGAATTCCTCCATCTGGATAGCACAAAGGGAATTGATAATCAGCTGAATAACTCTGTAGTTTTTTAGTGGCAAAGTTGTATGTTGCACCGCGTGGGAAGAGTATCTTATTCGAAAATCCGAATCGTGCATCACTTTGTTGCTGAATGGCTCCGCTTAATTTAAGTGAGTGGTGACGGACTATACCAGGAATGTAGGTCTGTGCATAGATAGATTTAATTTTACCGAAATCGTTCGAATCAAGTGCTCGGAGATAATCTAACCGCAATCCGTAACCCCATCGTGGCAAAAATTCGCGATAGGACATAACTTGATTGTTATTATATTGCAGTGAAAATCGAGCTTTATGATTTTGTCTTTCGCAAATAAACGAATCTTCTTTTTTGAATACGATTTTAGAGTTGTCAAATAAGTAATCGATTCGGGCCGTAAGATATCTATTGGTCCATCCGCTTGATAGATTTATCGGAAGATAAGCCGAAAAATTTAAATTTAAATATTTGTCATTGAATTTATTACGAGCATAATCATAGGTTTCGCGACTATCCGTATGAATGGTTTGTTTGGCTCCACCGTATGTAACTTTACCGCTGAATTTTACTGCCCAGCCGAGCCAGTCAATCTGTGAACGTACGAAACTTGTTTTGTTTTTGATTCCCCACGAAACGTAACCTACCATATTGCTCAGCAGACTTTGAGATACAATGGTAATCCCGGGATAAAAATTGCCAACCTCTTCTTGACCAATATCTATGGGATTATAGCTGAGAGGCCCCCAACTATGAACATTGAACAGATGGCCAAACTTGCGGAATCGTCGATCGTTCTCTTTCGTTTGATGTGTAATTGTCAGGGTATCTAGATTGACAATGTCCCAATTGTAGCGTTCGGGATTGACAACATTCATAGGAAGTTTTCTCCACGACACATTGTCGCGAAAGATTGAGTCTGCCGATTGAAGTGCTGCGAGATAACCATATTTTGTATAGGTCGTGAGAATAATCTGATTGTCAATAGGATATGGTGACCGAGAACCATATTTTGAGTGACTCAGTTGAGATTGTTTTCCACTCTTCAGGTTTAGGCAGTGAGCCTCGTCTACTCCGGAGATGGTTGAGGTAAAATAGAGAATGCCATTATGCGAACGTAAATCGTCGATGGTCACGAACGATGGTGGCAGTATATTCTCAATATGGTTATTGTTAATAGTGTAAATACCTATACCACAGTCTGATAGACCTATGTAGTAAAATCTTTTTGTTTGCGAATCCCAACTCAACCCGTGAATCGAGAGAGTATCTCCCAATTCTATTCGCTTATTTGGAGTGACAATCGAATAATGTCCATCAATAGTCGACTCGATCCAAGCTAAACCTTCGTCAGTTGGAGTTGTAAAAAATGCATTCTCTGAGGTTTTAATTGTGTTGACTCTGCTCGGATCATCAAGCGAAAGTTGATAGATTATTGATTTGTTTTTCTGCTCCCAGAAGCAGCTTGGACGGTATTCGCTCCACCAAATATTCTTACCCTCAACCGCAGGACGCGAATTTAAACGCGGAACTCTTCTAATGGTAGTGACTTCGTTGGTTTTCAAGTTAATGAGTATTAAACTCTTGAGATGGTCGAAGTCGCTGGCTACGGCAACAATCGTAGAATCATCGAGTGCGACGGGATATTCGATGGTGGTATGACTGCTTATAGGTGTGGGAATAATTGTTGAACTATTCTGAATATTTTTGCGTGATTGCCAAAACGATTCAAGGTCTGATAGAGTGCCTCGAAGTAGTTTGCTCGGCGAGCTATTGTACTTGCGTTTTAACGATATGTTCGGGGTAAATATGAGATATGGGTGACGAGCTGTATAATCTGTAACCTCATCCCAGATTTTTGTTCCGTATTTTGTGTATGACCAATTTACAACCTGATAACCAATTTGGTAATGATCGGGAACAAAATCCTTATATGATCCACAGAACCATTTATCTGAGCCATAATTAACCTTGTTGTCTAGCAACATTCTCATTCCGATAGTAAAGTCAGGTTGCAATCCACGACCATTATAGGCTGACAGAGTCTCGGCGAGTGTAGCATCTCCCTCCATAAACCATTCGGGCAGCAAACTTGATACGATACCTACGGCTTGTTGTCCAAGAAGGTAGCTGCCCAGTCGGGTGATGCCTCGACGCAGATTGCTCATCTGTACTACGTGTCGGTATTCGTGTGCTGAGAGTTGTTTGAGCCACGGAGTCGCTGATGCTTTAATTTGAGACAGAGTTTGCAATTCGATTCGTCGTGGTGCCCAAACGACGACTCCGTTCGAGTGCAGATTCTCTGTGTGAAGAATGACAGGCACCTCTTGGGCTCTCATCGAAAATCCGAATGTGTCGCTGTGGCGTAGAATCTCAAAATAATTGTTCAGCAGATTGGCTTTCCGATTGTATCCTTGTGGGTATATCAATCTAACCGAACCTGATTTTGATTCGTTCCATTTGAGTTTCGAACGGTCTTGTCCGTCGTTGTAGTATTGGGCGTTTGCTCTGTCAGCGAAAAAACTAAACAGAACGATGAGAATTATCAGATAATGATTCATTTACCTCCTGCCTTTTTTGCACGATATCCTTCTCCGATAAGTATGTCGAGAACGCGATCACGCATATCTCCCTGAATGATAATTTCTCCATCACGAGTTGAGCCTCCGACTCCGCATTTGCTCTTGAGTTTGCGGGCAAGTTCAGTTAGATCATCATCGCTTCCGATAAAACCCTTGACTATCGTAGCTCGTTTACCTCCTTTGATGTGTGTGTCGAGCCAGATGCGAAGATCTTGTTTATCAGGTGACAGCGTTTCGATTTGTTCCTCTTCTTCGGTCTGGTAACTGAAATTCGGATTAGTCGAATAGACTATATTAAGACGTTTTTTCCAATCGTTGTTTGACATAGCAATTTTTTAGATTTTATCTCCAAATGAGAGATCTCCCACATCACCGATGCCAGGAACAATGTATGATCTTGCTGTAAGTTCTTGATCTAGAGAAGCTGTCCATATCGTAACCTTGCGAGATGAGAGATGTTTGATTATATGGTCTACACCGGTAGGAGTTGCTACGACTGATGCAAAATGGACCTCGTTGGGTAAACCTGCTTCGTTGGTCAGGGCTTCGAATGCCTTGACACTTGATGTTCCTGTCGCCAGTAATGGATCGATTATAATTAAGGTTTTTCTCTTGATCGAGCTGCTGGATACGTAGTCCATTTCGATGGAGTAGCTCCCGTCCTTATGGTACTTGCGGTAGGCTGATATGAATGAACTATCTGCCTGATCGAACATATCAAGAAATCCTGCGTGAAAGGGCAATCCAGATCTCAGTAGTGTAGCCAAGACAATTTCGTTGGTGGGTAACATAACATTGGTTTGTCCCAGTGGCGAACATACTTCGCGTGGAACGTAGTCGAATGTACGACTGATTTCATAAGCCATTATACGTCCGATACGTTCGAGATTTTTACGAAAACGAACACGGTCTTGTTGGATGGTCGCATCTCGCAGTTCTGAAACATATCTGTTCAGAATAGTATTTTCTCTGTCAAGTACCCTTAGCATATCTGTTCAGTTTTGATTGTGTGCTTTTTAGTACAGATAGTTATTGAATGGATAGCGTCCTGCGTGAATTTCACGGACCATTCCATACAAATCCTTGCGGAATTTATCGATATTGGTCTTCTGTTTTGCAGAGATGAATATTTTGGGTTGATCGTCCTTGGCAAGCCACATACTTTGCAACTCTTCAAGCGAAATGTTTTCTGCCAGTATGGGTGACAGATCATCTTCTTCTTTCGGAATATATCTATAATTATCAATCTTGTTGAATATGGTGTAAACCGGTTTATTGCCTGCACCAATTTCGAATAGAGTTTGTTTTACAACATTCATTTGTTCTTCGAAGTTGGGGTGCGAAATATCTACAACGTGCAACAATAGATCGGCTTCACGAACTTCGTCCAATGTACTCTTGAATGATTCTACAAGTTGGTGAGGGAGTTTTCGGATAAAACCTACGGTATCGCTTAGCAGAAATGGTAAATTCTCGATTACAACCTTGCGAACCGTAGTGTCCAATGTGGCAAAAAGTTTATTTTCGGCAAAGACTTCACTTTTGCTGATAAGATTCATCAGTGTCGATTTCCCGACATTGGTGTAACCGACAAGTGCTACGCGAACCATTGAGCCTCGATTTCCGCGTTGTGATGACATCTGACGGTCAATCTTGCTCAGTTGTTCTTTGAGTCTGGATATCTTATCGCGAACAATACGACGGTCGGTTTCGATTTCGGTTTCACCGGGACCACGCATATTGATACCGCCTCGTTGACGTTCCAAGTGAGTCCACATACCTGTCAGGCGAGGTAAGAGATATTGGTATTGTGCCAATTCAACCTGAGTTTTAGCGTATGCTGTCGTAGCACGTTGGGCAAAAATGTCCAAGATAAGCGTAGTGCGATCGAGTACTCGACATTTGAGCTCTTTCTCAATATTACGCATCTGTGACGGACTGAGTTCGTCATCGAAAATGGCAGTATTGATTTGGTGTTCTTCGATATAGGCTGCAATTTCATTAATCTTACCCTGACCGACAAAAGTCTTGGAATTTGCTCGGATTACCTTCTGGGTAAACCTCTTAACCGTTGTTATACCATCGGTCAGAGCCAGAAATTCTAACTCGTCAAGATACTCCTCAACTTGAGATATAGGTTGTCGGTCGACGATGATACCAATCAATACGGCTCGTTCGATATTATTTTCTGTTATATTCAATTTGTCCATACTCTACGATTCGTTGAAACGCAACATTATATTCAACAAATTTAGTGCTTTTTGCTATTCGTTCCAAATTTTTTTTAAAGTTCGAATTGTCGGGAACGGGAATTGTTCGGAATGATATTAATTTAATTATTTTTTGATTATCTTTGTAGACTGAAATTGAGTGTCTAAATGTATGGAAACAACTTATAGTGCAAATTCGGCAGAACAAACACAACATAGTTCTCAGAATCTGCCTCAACTGCCTCCGGACAATAATTTAGTATGGGCTATTTTGGCTACGATATTTTGTTTTATGCCATTCGGAATAGTCTCTATCGTATATGCAGCAAAGGTGAATAACCTTTGGTTAAGGGGATATCAGAATGAGGCTCGAGACGCTGCCCGAAAAGCAAAAAAATGGGCTCTCGCATCACTGATTACATCTGTCGTGCTTTGGGTGTTGTATGTATTGTTGGTAGTATCGCTCGGAGTCGCAAGTTATATGATAACCGAACAGAGTGTAGTGATGTAATTGATAGTATAATAGTTTGTCAATAATGAAGATCGCTTTAGTAGGATATGGAAGAATGGGCCACGAAATTGAAAGTGTTGCAAAACAGAGAGGCCATTCGATCGAACTGATTATAGATAAAGATAATGTCGAACAGTTTACTGCCGAAAATTTGAAGTCGGTAGATGTAGTTATCGAGTTTACTACCCCTTCAGAGGCATTCGCTAATGTCTGTAAGGCATTCAAAGCAGGTGTCCCCGTAGTATCAGGTACAACGGGTTGGCTTGATAAAATGGAAGAGGCTCGAAGAGTATGTCTCGAAAACAATGGAGCATTTTTTTATGCATCAAATTTCAGTATCGGAGTGAATGTGATGTTTGCTGTGAATCGAAAACTTGCTCAACTTATGAGAGATTTTTCACAATATGATGTTACGGTTGAAGAGACGCACCACACGGGAAAAGTAGATGCTCCAAGTGGTACGGCAATAACTCTTGCTCAGGGTATTCTGGAAAATTCGGATAGAAAAAAATCGTGGGTAGATGGGTGGACTACAAACCCATCAGAACTCGGAGTTACTTCAGTGCGACGTGGAGTGGTGCCAGGTGTGCATACAATTATCTGGGAATCGGATCAGGATACTATAGTGCTGAGTCATTCAGCAAAAAACAGACGCGGACTCGCAATGGGTGCTGTGCTGGCTGCCGAGTATGTTGCCGATAAAAAGGGAATTTTCTCAATGAATGATATGTTGGGAATATAACAATTCAATTTATGGACAGTTTGAAAAAATTTTTGACTAATAAGTGGACCAAGTTCTTGTTCTGGAGCATAATTTATCTGCTCTGGTTTGTCGTGTGGGCAAAGAATTATTGGATGATTGTCGGTGTCGCTGTAATATATGATATATATATATCAAAGTTTCTTTATAGAGCTTTCGGCGAGAAATATAAACAAAAAAAACAAGCAAGTAAATCTTATAAGAAAACTGCCGAATGGATTGAGACAATTATATTCGCAGTGGTTGTGGCTACGCTCATCAGAATATTCTTCTTTGAGATGTATGTTATCCCGACATCTTCAATGGAAAAGAGTCTGTTGGTGGGCGACTATCTGTGTGTCAGCAAAATGAGTTATGGTCCGAAGTTACCCAATACTCCACTGACTTTCCCCTTTGTTCACCATACAATGCCACTGACTAAAGATGTACCATCGTTTGTTGAGTGGATTAAAAGACCATACAAGAGAATCGCAGGGTTTGATACGATTCATCGTAACGATGTGGTTGTGTTCAATTTCCCGGCGGGAGATACCGTTGCATTGGCTGAACCATTTCAGAATTACTATGATCTGTGTCGAATCTACGGACGAAAATATGTAGTAGAAAATAGTAAAATAATTTCACGTCCTGTCGATAAACGCGAAAACTACATTAAGCGTGCTGTGGCAATCCCGGGTGATACGTTGCAAATTATCAAGGGTCAGTTGTTCGTAAACGGAGAACTTCAGGCTGAAATTCCTGGAAAACAATTTGTCCACAAAATCGAGACTACAAGTCCAATTAATCCGATGGTGTTCGAAAAACTCGGAATAGTAAATGAAGATGTCTCTTATTCGGGGAGTACTTATTACATACCGCTGACTGCGGAAAATGTTGTGGAATTGGGTAAGTTGGGCAATGTGACCTCAATCGAGAAAGTGACATTAAGTGATGCCAATTTCAATATTTTCCCCGCAAACCTGAGTAAATATCCCTGGTCGGAAGATATGTTCGGACCATTGTGGATTCCGAGAAAGGGAGCTACAGTGAAACTTACTTTGGACAATCTGCCATTGTATGAACGAATAATTGATGTCTACGAAAATCACGATCTGAAGGTCGAAGGTGATAAAATCTATATTGATGGTAAAATTGCTGATAGTTACACCTTTGCAATGAACTACTATTTTATGATGGGTGATAATCGTCACAACTCGGCAGACTCGAGATATTGGGGTTTTGTGCCGGAAGATCATATCGTTGGTAGGGCGTCGTTTGTCTGGCTCTCGCTGGATAAAAACAAAACGCTGTTTAGTGGCAAGGTGAGATTCGGACGAATGTTTAAAAAGATTAAATAAGAGTCGGATAATGAAACTCGCTGACGACGAATATAGAACAATTGCAGAAGAGTGTGAAGCTGCAATGCGTGAACGTTCAAGTAAATTCTTGTCGTTGGGTTTTCACGTTGAATCGGAGCAGGAAATATCCGAAATCGTAGATAAAATAAAAAAGAAATATTACGATGCGACTCACCACTGTTATGCTTGGCGACTCGGTTTCAAGGGCGAACGCTGGAGAGCAAATGATGATGGTGAACCCTCGTCATCAGCTGGAAAACCTATTCTTGGACAACTTTTGTCAGAAGAGATTACCAATTCGCTGATTGTCGTGATTAGATGGTTCGGTGGAACAAAACTCGGAATCCCGGGCTTGATAGCTGCTTATCGCGAATCTGCGGCAGAGGTCATTGCTGCTGCAAAAGTCGAACTTAGGACGATTGATGCTGTGTATGAGGTGATGTTCGGGTTTGAGGTTATGAATGAAGTGATGAAAACAGTCAAAGATCTCGAAGTCAAGATTCTCAGTCAGAACTTCGATAACTTGTGTACGATGACAGTCGCTATCAGACAAGCTAAACAACCTATGTTTGAAAAACGACTCGAAAATGCTGAAAATATAAAACTTAACTTTTTGGAATACAGATGAAGAAAAGTCTTGTGTCAATAGGCGATTTCTCAAAAGAGGAAATCCTAAAAATAATGGAACTTGCTGCAGATTTTGAGGCAAATCCAAATCAGCGAATCCTTCTCGGAAAGGTTATTGCATCGCTGTTCTTTGAACCATCTACTCGTACAAGATTGAGTTTCGAGAGTGCCATTAACCGTTTGGGCGGGCGTGTTATCGGTTTCTCTGAGGCTTCGAATACAAGTATCTCAAAAGGCGAAACTTTCCACGATACGATCTCAATCATCTCGAATTATTGTGATATGATTGTGATGCGTCACTACCTCGAAGGTGCAGCCAGATATGCAAGTGAAGTGGCAAAGGTGCCAATTGTCAATGCAGGTGACGGTGCTAATCAACATCCAAGTCAGACTTTGCTTGATTTGTATTCGATAATGAAAACGCAGGGAACACTTGAAGGATTGCACATTATGATGGTCGGAGATTTAAAATATGGTCGTACGGTCCACTCGTTGTTGCAGGCAATGTCGCATTTTGGTGCGAGGTTTACATTCGTGTCGCCCGTTGAACTTGCATTGCCACGTGAGTATAAAGAGTTTCTTACAGAAAAGGGGTTGCAATTCGTAGAAACCCAAGATTTCAACAAGTATATTAACGACGTGGATATCATATATATGACACGTGTACAACGTGAACGTTTCTCGGATCTTATGGAATATGAACGTGTAAAGAATGCATATATCTTAAGAAACTCGATGTTGGATAATACCAAGGACAATATGCGAATACTTCACCCTCTGCCAAGAGTTAACGAAATCGCAACTGACGTAGATGCTAATCCAAAGGCTTATTACTTCCAGCAGACTGAGAACGGGGTGTATACTCGTATGGCAATTATTACATATTTGTTGGGTGCTAAATAATTCGGAACTATGGAAAGAAAACTCGAAGTAAGTGCAATTGAGAACGGAACTGTTATAGACCATATTCCGGCAGATGCACTTTTTAAAATTATAAACATTCTCGGATTGGAAAATCAAAACGATTTGATGATGACCTTCGGTATGAACTTTACGAGTAAAAGTATGGGGCGTAAGGCTATCATTAAAATCTCAGACCGATTCTGCGAAGACCACGAAATTAATCATATCGCAATAGTGGCTCCGAATGCCTGTGTCAATACGATACGAGATTTTAAGGTGGTTGAGAAACGTCAGGTCAAGGTGCCTGAGTATATCGATGGATTCATTAAATGTGCAAATCCGAAGTGTATAACAAATGCCGAAGTAATCGAAACTCACTTTAAAGTGGGAAGAGATGCTGATGGAAAGATTACATTCAAATGCAGATATTGCGAAAAAGAGACTCGTTGGGACGAAGCACAATTAAAATATTAATGTTATGAGTGTCTATACAAAAACTGGTGACGGCGGAACAACATCGTTGGTTGGCGGAACGCGTGTATCGAAATGTGATCTGCGTCTGGAGGCTTATGGTGCAATAGACGAAGCTCAGGCTCACGTTGCATTATTGAGAGATTCGCTGGTGAAAAAAGTGGTATTGGCCGATCAACAAGATGTGCTGTTGAGAGTGTTGGGTGATATGATGAAGGCCTCGGCTATCGTAGCTGCTGAGCCTGATGTCAAAAAGGTATTGCCTGAAATAACTCGTGATGATATTGCAATGCTTGAGAAACAGATTGATGAAATAGAAAAATTACTGCCACGAATCGATAAATTTACGCTGCCCGGAGGTGATACACTTGTTTCGTTATCGCACGTAGCTCGGACGATTGTAAGACGTGCAGAACGCAGAGTGGTAGCCGTAGAACACGCTACAGAATTGTTTCCTGAGGTATTGTTGTATCTGAATCGTTTGTCAGATTATTTGTATGTGTTGGGGCGAAGAATTTCTCAGACAATAAATTCTGAAGAAATATTGTGGATTCCGTAGTTTGTTTGGAAATTTTTACTATATTCGCAACCTGAAGTAGGAAATTTGATCCATCAAGTTTAATAAATTGAAGTAATAGATTATGTATTGGACACTTGAATTAGCTTCTAAATTGGAAGATGCTCCTTGGCCCGCAACAAAGGATGAACTGATAGATTATGCATACCGTTCGGGTGCACCGCTTGAGGTGATTGAAAATCTTCAGGAAATTGAAGATGAAGGTGACGTATATGAAAGTATAGAAGACATCTGGCCGGACTACCCAAGTAAGGACGATTTCTTCTTTAACGAAGATGAATACTAAAGTATAATTAGTTGGATATCAATTGATTGAATTCGTAGGTGGCAAAACTTTTTACAGGTTTTGCCACGTTTTTTTTGATATTAAATAGCACATTTTGACCATTGTTTATACAAAATGGTATTATACTTTGACAGAGGAATAAGAATAGTAAATATCGTTATTATATCTGTAATATTCAGATGTGTAAAAAGAGGTTAAAGGAGGCTCAAAATAAAAAGGGATAAGCAAATTATTTGCCTATCTCTTTTTTCATTGCCAATATCCTCTAAACATTTGAATTTTCGTTCTGAACCAACATCTTCACCTCTGACTTTATATCATTTATCAGATTTGGCAATATGTTACTTAATGGCCAATGTCAGAGTGACATTGTTGCCCGAACGGACAATGCTGCCAGCTGCAGGACTCTGATTTACCACAGTACCACGTCCCGTATGACGCACCTTCATTCCCATTCCTTCTAGAAGTTTTACGGCATCTCTCAGTCCCATTCCATTGACATTGGGCATTCGGCTAGAATCAATCTTTATTGATTCTGTAACCAATGTATCTCCACGCCACGAGAATCTATTATAGTCGCCATTTTTACCCTCTATCTTATCAATGTTGAGTCGTTCTGATTTAGCTATGCGGCGAATTTCCTTGATTGTGGCATTGCCAGATTTAATCTTAGGTCTGTCTGTTGCAGCACTATCTGCATCAGAGAGTTCCTTTTGCCACATATAATCTTTACTTACGATGCGGTTGGCAATATCTCTGAATACAGGACCTGCAAGTGAACCTCCATAAAAACGCTTAGTCGAACCCGGACGATGTAGTGTCTGTATTGAAACTATACAAGTGTATTTGGGATTGTCAGCTGGAAAATATCCGACCATTGTTGCAAGATATCGACAACTGCCATCACGTGGATTCTTGTATGATTTGGTTTCCGGATTATAAACCTGAGCAGTACCTGTTTTACACGCAATCTCGTAATAATCGTTCTGCAACAATGCACCTGTGCCATCAGTGACTACGCCCTTAAGACACGTGTGAATATCGGCTAGGGTCTTATCCGAACAGATTTTTTCGACAATTGTTCTTGGCTTAAAGGTTTTAATTGTATTGCCATAACTGCGTAATTCGCTGACAATCATCGGGGCAACCATCTTGCCTTTATTGGCAACTGCATTATAGAAGGTCAGTACGTGTAACGGGGTGATGTAGATAAAATAACCATACGACAACTTATTGAAAGATATTTTGCTCCACAATTTGCTGTCAGGTCCATAGAGTTTCGTACGGGCAGCACCGCTTATCTGGAACTCCAAATCCTTGTCTAGACCCAATTTGCGGAGCTGGTCAACAAATCGCTGAGGGTTTGAGTTATAGTGTTCGGTAACGGCCTTTGCAAAACCAATGTTCGATGAGTGTTCGAATACACCCTTAAGGCTCTGCAGTCCGTAACCTCCGCGACGGGTGTCGGTCTCGATATAACCATTGACTCGTTCTGAACCCGAACCTGTGTCAATGGTATCACTCAGAGACATTCCGGCATCTTCAAGAAGGACAATCAGTGAAGCAAGTTTCATCGTAGAACCGGGTTCACCCAACTGTCCGAGTGCGTGGTTGTAGTCTTCGACTAGTTTGTCTCCTCTGCGGGTAATGTTGGCCATTGCACGAATCTCGCCTGTTTCAACCTCCATTAGGATTGCAGTACCCCATTCAGCTTCCTGTTCCAATATCTGACGACGAAGACTCGCATCGGCTACGTCTTGAACATCAATGTCTAACGTTGTGACAATATCTTGTCCGTCAACAGGCTCGGAGTTTGATTCATCAGGTTCGGGTACTCTGAATGAGCCCGATACCTTACGCATTATACTACTGCCGTCCTTGCCCGACAATTCTTCATTGAATGATATTTCAAGACCACTGCCTTTACCATCTTTGTTAACATTACCGATTGTTCTTGAGGCCATCGAGCCGTGAGGTAAAATTCGCTTGGTTGAAGGCACTATGATAAGACCTGTCTTTCGCTGACCATTCTTCCAGATGGGAAACTTTTTCAGTCGCTGCATTTCGGTGTAGTTTACACGTCGCGGAAGAATTTTTACATATCGGTTCGAATGGTTCTTGTCGTTGAGGTATTTGGATATTCGGTTCTCGTAGGTCGCAGAACTTGCATCTCCAAACATTGATGACAGACTGTCTGCCAAATCTTTAACGTAATTCTTTTTTGTACGAGGATTATAGAATAGTGAGTCTACAAGTGCATCTGAACCAAAGTCCATACGGAATTCATACATCGGAACCGACGTGGCAAGTACTCGTCCATCGCGTGCGAATATGTTGCCGCGGTGAGCCTTGATGGTCACGCGTTTGTATACCAATGAATCGGCATCAGATCGGAGCTTCTCTGCATCTGGTCCGAATTGAATAGCAAATATATTCCAAACAATTAAGCCGCTAAATACAAGAAATATCCTGAAGGTTAAGGCCATATCTGAAATATACTTCTCTTTGGGCGATTTTTTATTTGTCTTATTTATTGTCATTTTTCAACAATCTTAGGTGGGGTTACAGACTCTTCCAGTTCAAGTCCGAATTCATCGCATTTGTTCAGTATCGAACTGCGTTGGATCGCCTGCATCTTAAGAGCATTGAATGCCATCGATTTGGAACGTAATTCTTTAATCTGTTCTGTGAGTTGGGCTTTTTGGCGATGCTTGGCATTATGTGCAAAACCGTTGTAGATGTACAGAATGGCAAGTATTGTCACAAATATAACATAGGGCATCATCGATTTGAATTTGTCATTATCCATATAGTCTCCTAAGAAAATCTTCAGTAGCGAGATGCTCTTTTTTCGTTCCCCTTCGGTGGAATTCGGTTCTGTCGTAGTGCTATTAATAATAGATGATTTTGGTGTGTCAGACTTTCGAACAAGGTTTTTGATTTCAGTTTTTTTTACTGAGTGAAACTCTGAATTCTCTGTGTGAGTCGGTTCGTTGTCGTGTCTGACAACTTCAAATTCTATATCTTCGTGATGACTGCTCATACGTATTATAGTTTAATGGCACAACGTAATTTGGCACTGCGTGATCTGCTGTTGCGTTCCATCTCCTCGGCATTCGGAACAATTGGCTTGTTATTATAAACTTCAAATGGAGTCTCTACTCGTCCGAAGAAATCTTTCTGAGGAATGCCGTCAAAGTTACCATTCCGCATAAAATTCTTCACGAGACGATCTTCAAGTGAATGGTACGTAATGATTACCAGACGACCTCCGGGACGCAATACGCGACTCGACTGCTCAAGCATCATCTTCAGAGCATCAAGTTCGCTATTGACCTCTATGCGGATTGCTTGAAATACCTGTGCCAAAAACTTATTGCGATCAGTGCCTCTGGAGATGCAAGGTTCAAGAATTGAGAGTAAGTCATTTATTGTTGCCAAAGGTGATGTCTCGCGATATTTGATAATTGCTTTGGCTATTCGTCCGGACTCTCTCAGTTCTCCGTATTGGCGTAAGATTTTTTCGATGAGTTCTTGAGGATACTCGTTCAGTAACTCTTTGGCCGAGAATTTTGAATGTTGGTTCATTCGCATATCCAACGGTGCATCAAATCTGTATGAAAATCCACGTTCAGCCTCGTCGAAGTGGTGTGACGATACTCCCAAGTCAGCCAGAATGGCATCTACCTGCTCGGCACCTTCCGAACGAAGACACCCACGCATAAACCTGAAATTGTTCTGAATGAAAGTAAAACGTGAATCATCTGGCAGATTAGCTGTTGTATCTGAATCACGATCAAACGAAAATAGATGGGATTTTGGTCCCATTCTGCGAAGAATTTCACGAGTATGGCCTCCGCCTCCGAAAGTCAGATCGACATACACGCCGCCATCTGCAATCCCCATAAGATCGCAACTTTCAGTTAATAACACTGGTACGTGGTAAGTTTCCATAGTCGCAAAATTACATATTTTACGTCGGGATTCAAATATTGTTATCCAAAATTTCTTTTAAATCATCTCCAATTTCACCAAACTCGCGGGTAATATCCAGCAACTGTTGCTCCATATCCGAGGGTGGTAGTATGACGCCCGAACAATCAGAATGTTCAAAAAGCCAAAGGGCTCCGAGATTATGCAGCGACATCGTTGCATCAATGTATTTCAGATGTGTCGGCTCTTCGAGCATAAAATTTAGGGCCGACTTATGATTCAGAATCATATCGGACGAAATGCTTTCGCCATATTCGTCTTCGACTCCCATATTGGCCAGTAGAATATTTTTGTCCGAAAAGAAATCAGCATTGACATATCGTTCGATCACAGAACTCAAACCCGTAGCCGTAACTACTGCGTTAGATTTTGAAAGAGCCTCTATAACAGCTTCAGTATCACGATAATCTACGACGTGGTTGCACATTTTTCGGTAGTTTTGACAGAGTGTCGGTGGATCTGTTACGACGGTAATATTTGCTCCCAGGTGATGAGCTTGCAGGATTATGCCGCTGCCCACCTTGCCACTGCCGAAAATGGTCAGTCTGGCTCCACGCCAGTCGGTGTAGCCCAATTCGGCCATTGCTCGAAAATATCCCTCTCCTGTACCAAGTATGGTCTCGATGCGTTTAATTACACCGCTGTCGGCAGCAAAAACTTTAACACCGAGTTGTTCGTATTTCGGAACTCCGCTGCGGGTTAACTCGACGTAGCCGTATCGAGATACAGTAGATGAAAATATGGCTCCACAGTCCATAACAATGTCGTATGTTTCGTTGGCCTCTTGTGGCGTAACAATGCGGATACCCTGACTCTGCAGAAAATCAACCACAGAATCATCTCTCGAAATATCGTCTGAAATGCCAATATCAAGTTTAGCACCACCTGCGAGCAATGCCGAATACTTGAGCAACGTGTTTCTGAACACAGGCGTTGAATCAAGGATTCTTAGTCCGAGAAGAGGTCGCTTATGGCTCCAGTCCTCAATCATTGAATGCAAGGTCGGGAATTCGGAAACTTTATAGTATGCCGAAAGTTTATCGAGAATATATTCAGAAAGCATTTAAAATTTGTTTTTGAATTGTAAAGGTAATGCTTTTTATTGTGAATTTTAAATGATAAATTTAAAAATATTGCTAATCAATAAAATAAATGTGTGCTAATAGCGTTATTGTTTAAAAAAATTGTAAAAATCAACGTTATAAACAAAAAAATTAGTAACTTGCGCCGCTAAATTGCGAATGAAAAAAAGTTTAACTAAATGTATACAATTGTATGAAAATTAAATTCTTTGGAGTGTTGACTCTTGTTATGAGTTTGGCGCTCAGTTTGTCAGCTCAGGTTAATCTGTCTGAGAAACTTCAGATGGACCCTGCAATCCGTATGGGTAAGTTGAAAAACGGTATGTCTTATTACATCCGTCACAACCAAGAACCAAAACAACGTGCTGAGTTCTACATTATGCAGAACGTAGGTGCTTTGCTTGAAAACGATGACCAAGATGGTTTGGCTCACTTCCTGGAACATATGTGTTTCAACGGAACCAAAAACTTCCCTGGCAAAGGTATCATCAAAACTCTCGAAAGACACGGCGTTGAATTTGGTCGTAACATCAATGCTTACACAGCTCAAGATGAAACAGTTTACAATTTAAGTGATATTCCAGTAGATAAAGATCCTGCTCTGATCGATACTTGTTTGATGGTATTGAAAGATTGGTCTCACTACCTGTTGCTTGAAGAGGCTGAAATCGACTCAGAACGTGGCGTTATCAGCGAAGAATGGCGTACTCGTAACTCTGCAAGCTCTCGCGTTAGAAATCAAGTATGGCAAGTTCTCTTCGAAGGTTCTATCCGTGCTAACCGTGACGTAATTGGTAAACTCGACGTTATACAAAACTTCAAATACCAAACTTTGCGTGACTTCTACCACGATTGGTACCGCACTGACTTGCAAGCTATCGTTGTTGTCGGTGATATCAACGTTGACGAAATCGAAGCTAAAATTCAGAAAATCTTCTCTGACATCCCAGCTGTAGAAAATCCGAAGGCTCGTCCTTTCTTTGAAATCCCTGCTCGTAAAGATATCGGTTTCGTTTGTGCAACTGACAAAGAATTGACAGGCTCATCTGTTACTTTGTATTCTATTGAACGCGAAGTAAACAATAAAGATGTTGCTTCAATGAGAATGAGTTTCATCGAATCAATGTACAACTCAATGCTCGGTGCTCGTATCAGCGAAAAGGTACAAAAAGGTGATAAGAATTTGTTGAGAGGTGGTGCTGGTAAACAAGGATTGGTTCGTGGTTACGATTGCTTCGTTGTTCAAGCTATCAATCAACCAAATTGTGGTGTTGCTGCATTTGAAAGCGTTTATCAAGAAGTTGAACGTGCTAAACGTTTCGGTTTCAACCAATCAGAACTCGACCGTCTGAAAAAGAATATGCTTTCATCTCTCGAAAACAACTACAAACAAAAAGATAAGATCACAAACCGTTCTTACGTAAACGAAATCAAAGACATATTTATGGAAGACGGAGTTTCAATGAGCATCGAATATTATACTCCGCTTGCTAAATCTTTGATCGAAAACATTACTATCAACGACGTTAACGAATTGGCAAAAACTATTTTCACTAAAGAAAATATGGTTTTGATCGTTCAAGGTCCGTCTGAAGGTGTAACACACCCGACTAAAGAAGAGTTGTTGGCTGTGATGGACCGTGTTGAAAAATCTGATTTGGCTAAGTACAAAGACGAAACTACAGGTCAAGAATTGCTTTCAGAAGATGAACTCAAAGGTTCAAAGATTGTTAAAGTTGAAAAACTCCCATTGCTCAATGCTGAAAAATGGACTCTCGAAAACGGTACAAATGTTTATTATGCTAAAGCAGACTTTACTAAAGATAACATCACTCTCGGTTCTTCGAGCTATGGTGGTACCTCAGTTTACGGCGTAGATAAACTCTTCGTGGCAGGTATTGCTCACCAAGTTATGCCGGCATTCGGTTTGGGTGACTTCGACGCTATCGCACTGAAAAAAGCTTTGGCTGGTAAACGTGTTGGTGTTGGTGTAAACGTATCTAGCTATAGTGAAAGCATCTCTGGTGCTTCAAACAAGGCTGACTTCGAAACAATGTTGAAACTCGTTTATCTGCAGTTCGTTAAACCTCGTTTCGATGCTGAACAACTCAAGATTATTATGGATCGTTCAGCAGTTCAACTCGCTACAACTGAAGGTACTCCTAACAAGATTATCTCTGACTCGGCTTCTTTGATTTCAACAAACTATCACCCGCGTACAATCATTGCTACTCCGGATATGTTCCGCGAAATCACTATCGAAGATGTTGAATTTATCTATCGTGACCGTTTCAAAGATGCTGCAAGTTTCGACTTCTTCCTAGTTGGTGATATCGAAGCTGACGAAGCTAAGCCATTGATCGAAAAATATATCGGTTCTCTGCCTAACGTTGACCGCAAAGAATCTTGGGTTGATAATAAAGTAAGACCTGCTAAGGGTACTACAGCTCGCGATATTGATATCAAATTCGAAACTCCGAAGGCTGTTATCAGCGTTGCTTACCACCGCCAAATGAAGGCTGAAGCTGCAAATATCCTGAAGAATACGATCCTTCGCGGTATCCTCGATTTGAGATACACTACTAACATTCGTGAGAAAGAGGGTGGTACTTACGGAGTATCTGTTCGTGCCGGATTCACAAGAATCCCTGTTCAAAAGGCTACTATGGCTATGCAGTTCGAATGCGACCCGGATAAAGCTGAACACTTGAAATCTTTGATTTACAAAGAAATCGAAGAAATTAAGGCTAATGGTGTTACTCAAGACGAAGTTGACAATATCGTTAAGAACTTGATCAAGAATCGTGAACAAGGCGTGAAATCTAACAACTATGTTCGTTCTGCTTTGATTGGTTATGTTCAGACAGGTGTTGATGACACAGATCCTAAGAATTTCGACGAAATCTTGAATAAGATCACTCCGAAAGATATTCAAAAATATGCTAAGGTTATGTTCTCTAAGAAAACTGACATCGTTGACTTGATGTTCCGCACAAAATAAGAGATATAGACTGAATCAAAAGGCCTATCCCGAGGGGGTAGGCCTTTATTTTTGCACTATATATACAAAAAAAGCCGAGCGAACTGCTCGGCTAACCTGTTGACCCACTAGGACTCGAACCCAGAAAGACAGAACCAGAATCTGTAGTGTTACCATTACACCATGGGTCAATTTTTACGCCACAAAGGTAGAAAGAAATTTTCGATTACAAAATAAAATTTTTGATTTATTTCTCGTTTATGATGAAAATTGTCTCATTTGAACGCTTCATCAAGTATCGTTCGCGAGCAACTTTTTCGATACAGGTATCGTTTTTCAGTGATTCAATCTCGATACTATCTCGTTTAATTTGTTCAATATAGTAGTTGCGTTGGTGTTTAAGTTCTCGAATTTCATTGCTCAGTCGGAATTGCTCAACCAAATTGTTCTTGTCTACCAGACAAACCATTATCAAAAATACGACTATTGTAATTAAATATAATCTCTTGTTTGCCATTTATTTAGCGATTGTGAGTTATTTCCAAACATTCCAGAAATGGTGTACAGGACCGTGTCCTTTGCCACAAACATTGTCTGCTCCGCACTTGATTGCATTGTGGAGGTACTCAATGGCGAGGCCTACGGCTTCGGGCAATTCAAAACCTCGTGCCAAAAATGCTGAAATCGAGGCTGATAATGTGCAACCTGTCCCGTGCGTATTTGGCGTGTTGATTCGCATATTCTTATAGTCGAACACGCGACCGTCTTTACAATACAACGTGTCTATCAGCAATTCATCTTCGAGATGTCCCCCCTTAATCAAGACCGAATTGGCTCCGAGGGCAAGAATTTTGTCGGCTGCTTGTCGGTAGTCAGAATGTGTCTTGATTTTTACTCCACTGAGAATCTCGGCTTCGTGCAGATTCGGTGTAACTATCTCTGACAAAGGAATCAGTTTTGTGCGTAATGAAACGATAGCTTCGTCGGAAATGAGTTTTGCTCCAGAGGTAGAAATAGCTACCGGGTCAACTACGACGTGTGGGATTGTATAGCGACGAATCAGGTCGGCTACGGTTTCAATAATATCCGAGGTGGGCAACATCCCTGTCTTCATCGAGTCGCAACCTAAGTCGTTGAGTACCGATTCGGCTTGTGTGCGAACTACATCTGCCGGAGTGTTGAGAACACCTTGTACTCCGAGTGTGTTCTGTGAGGTCAGTGATGTTATAACGGCTTCGGCATAGACTCCGCACGCTGAAATTGCTTTTATATCGGCCTGGATTCCTGCTCCGCCTGAGGGATCGGATCCGGCTATAGTCATTGCTTTTTTATAACTATTCATATATTAGAAATGAGTAAACCCTTTAAATTCATTTTGTTGCGGCACATTGTTGAGTAACCATTCGATCTGTCCGATTCGATCGGTCAGTCGACCAATACAGTAGACTTTCTCTCCTGTGTGGACAAAAATGTCATCACTGATATCTGTCTTAGCGGTGAACAGCAGACAATAATCCTCACCTCCTTCGAGTGCTAAAGCTTGAGGTGACCAACCATTTGCTTGACACACAGCAACCATCTCGGAAGAGAGAGGCACTTTTTCTAATTGTATTTCGGCTCCAACATTCGATTCCTCGAGTATGTGAAGTAGGTCTGACGCAATTCCGTCAGAGACATCCATCATTGCGTGAACCTCAGAACGTTGGCTAAGATATTTGCCCAGAGCCATCTGTGGACGAGGATTGTCTTGTGCTTGTAATAGAAATTTGCTCTGCTCGTGATCGTATATTGCATCAGATGTGAGTCGCAACTTCAGTCCGCAGGCTGCATTGCCCAATGTCGAACCTACGAAAATCAGATCTCCGGCTATGCCGGATTTGCGACATTTGCGACACGATTCGGAAACGGTTCCCGTAACCAATACGTTTATCACAATGTCACGCAACGATCGACTGGTATCTCCTCCAAGCAGCGGTACAGAATACTCTACTGAGACCGAACGATAACCTTCAATGAATGAATCATACCAATCGCTGCTTATTGTGGGAGGAAGGGCTACTGATAAAAAGGAGGATTGTGCAGTCCCACCCATTGCTGCGATATCACTCAGACTGACACTCAAAGATTTTCGACCTAAATCGTATGGCGAAATTTTGTCTCGAAGAAAATGAATTCCCTCAACCAATATGTCCGTAGTGAATAACTGACTCAAATCTGAACCCATAATCGTGGCACAATCATCACCAATGCCCTCCATATTCTGATCGACTAATGATGCGAATTGTGCTCTGATATTGCGGATTGACTCAAATTCACCCATACGAAATTTTTAAATTAATCTTCACAAAATTACTCTAAAATTTGCGAAAAACAATGTACATTTGTCAAAAATTAGCACTATGAAATTGTTGATCGTTAACGGACCTAATCTGAATATGGTAGGACATCGGGCAGGCAATATCTATGGAACTACCACATTTGATGAATTTTTACCGAAATTAAAACAAAAATTCCCACAAGTCGAAATCGAATTATTCCAGTCAAACGTCGAAGGGGAACTCATAAATGTAATTCAGGTGGCTCCGCAATCATACGATGCTGTAATCATTAATGCAGGAGGGTATACTCACACTTCGGTTGCTCTTGGTGATGCTGTGGCTGATGCTGCGGCACGAGGATTGTATATGATCGAGGTACATATATCTTCAATTTTGGCTCGTGAAGATTTCAGACACCTGTCATTTATTGCTCCTCACGTGAAAGGATCAATTATGGGCTTTGGATTGGAATCGTATACACTTGCCGTTTATGCTTGTTTAAATGAAAATTATGGATAAGAAAACCAAAATCGTAGCTACGATATCTGACAGAAATTGTTCGGTGGAGTTTCTCGAAAAACTTTTTGCTGAGGGTATGGACGTGGTCAGAATCAATACCGCACACCTCACTCCCGAAGGAGCTTCAACAATCGTGAAGAATGTGAGGGCGGTCAGCGAACGAATTGCAGTTTTGATTGACACCAAAGGACCCGAAATCCGAATTACAGGAATGGCCCCGGAATATGATGAAGGAGTGCATATTGTTGCAGGTCAAACAATAAAGTTTAAGGGGTGTGCAGATGACGAATGCTCGACCAGAGAGTGTATTTTTGTTAATGAGAAAAGTTTTGGCGATGAGGTACCTGTTGGTGCTTCAATCCTGATTGATGATGGCGAAATTGAACTTGTTGTTGAGGGTAAGGAGTCTGGTTGTTTGGTTTGCAGAGTGGCAAATGATGGAATCATTCGAGGTCGAAAGAGTGTGAATGTGCCGAATGTGAGAATCAATATGCCTTCACTTACCCAGCGAGATGTGATGTTCATAAATTGGGCTATTGACAATGATGTAGATTTTATTGCTCATTCGTTTGTGCGTAATGCGGGTGATGTACTCGAGGTGCAGAAAATTCTCGATTCGAGAGGTAGCAATATCAAGATCGTATCGAAAATCGAGAATCGTGAAGGAATAGATAACATAGATGAAATTCTTGACGTTACATACGGAATTATGGTGGCTCGCGGAGATTTGGGCGTAGAGATACCTGCTGAACAAATCCCCGAAGCTCAACGTGAACTCGTGAGAAAATGTATCGAAAGTAAAAAACCTGTGATTATTGCTACACAGATGTTACACTCTATGATATCTTCGCCAAGACCTACGAGGGCAGAGGTGAGTGATGTGGCAAATGCAATATATCAGAGGGTAGACGCAATTATGCTTAGCGGTGAAACTGCTACGGGACAATATCCTGTCGAGGCGGTCAGAACTATGGCCAAAATTGCCAGAGAAATCGAACAGCATACATCTCCGATTATTGATATAAATATGGTCCGAATCAATAACGAAATAACAGCTCAACTTGCAAGATCAGCTGTGAGAGCTTCGGTTAATCTGCCAATTAAAGCTATTGTGATTGATTCGCTATCGGGACGTACGGGACGTTATCTGGCTGCATTCAGAGGTAGCAAAACGGTCTATGCAATCTGCTACAGAAAACACGTAATGAGAGAGTTGGCTCTTTCATACGGTATATATGCCGAGTACCGTGAACCTGAACTCTCACACGACAGATTCCTATTGAGTATATTAGATGAACTCGTACAGAATGGCAAAATGACGCGAGAAGATTTGATCGTAGTTGTTGGAGGAAGTTTCGGTGCTGCAAGAGGTGCATCATATATGGAAATCGGACAAGTTCACACGCTTGTACAAAGATGTCTGCCCAAGTACTTATAGCAAACGTCGATTTATAAATATTATTAAATAAAACAGACTGCCCTTTGGAGCAGTCTGTTTTGTTATTGTATGAATCGATTATTTCAAAACGTTCATCTCTTTGCCAACTTTTGTGAAGGCTGCAATACACTTATCGAGGTCTTCACGAGAGTGTCCTGCTGATACTTGTACGCGGATACGAGCTTGTCCTTTCGGAACTACCGGATAGTAGAAACCTGTTACGTAGATTCCTTCTTCAGCCAAACGTGCTGCGAAGTCTTGTGACAATTTAGCATCGTAAAGCATTACAGCACATATTGCTGATTGTGTAGGTTTGATATCGAAACCTGCTTCAACCATCTTAGTGCGGAAGTATTCGATGTTTTCAACTAATCTGTCGTGCAACTCGTTTGATTCCTTGAACATTTTGAATGCTTCGATTTCAGCACCAACTACTGCCGGAGGAATTGAGTTTGAGAACAAATATGGACGTGAACGTTGACGCAACATATCGATAATTTCCTTGCGACCTGTTGTGAAACCACCAACGCCACCACCATATGCTTTACCGAGTGTACCTGTCAAGATATCAACCTGACCGCGACAGTTGAACAATTCTGTAATACCACGACCTGTTGCACCTACAACACCACCTGAGTGACATTCGTCAACCATTACCAATGCATCATATTTTTCTGCCAAAGCCAAAATCTTGTCAAGCGGAGCAACGTGACCGTCCATTGAGAATACACCATCTGTAACGATGATTCTGAATCTTTGAGCTTGAGCAAGTTTCAGTTGTTCTTCGAGGTCAGCCATATCTGCTGATGCATAACGATAACGTTTTGCTTTGCAGAGGCGTACACCGTCAATGATTGATGCGTGGTTCAATGCGTCAGAGATGATAGCATCTTCTTCTGTGAACAATGGTTCGAATACACCACCGTTTGCATCGAAACAAGCTGCATACAGAATAGTATCTTCTGTACCGAAATATTCAGAAATCGCAGCTTCGAGTTCTTTGTGAATGTCTTGACAACCGCAGATGAAACGTACTGATGACATACCGAAACCGCGTTCGTCCATCGCACGTTTAGCTGCTTCGATCAAACGAGGATGGTTAGACAAACCAAGGTAGTTATTTGCACAAAAGTTGATAACGTCGCCGTTATCTTTAACTTGGATTTTTGCCTGTTGTGCAGATGTGATAATTCTCTCATTTTTGTACAAACCTGCTTCTTTGATTGCTGCAAGTTCGTTTTGGAGATATTGTTGCATTTTTCCGTACATAATTTATGTATTTTTGGTTAAACTTTGCGTACACTTTCAGTCAGCAAAGATACATTTTTATTCATTTTCTTATACTACACAAGCATATTTTTTATCATTTTTAATACAAATTAAACCCAATGATACCATTTAAAAAAGTTATTTGATGTTTTGTGTGTCGAAATTTTAGAAAAAACTTTTTTAATCGGAAAAAACAAAGTAACTTGCGACCGATTTCTATACTGAAAATAAATAAACATTTTACGGAATGGAACAGAATAAAATTGTAACTGAAACCGATGAAGTTGTTATCCGATTCTCAGGAGACTCGGGTGACGGTATGCAGATGACAGGTACGTTATTTACCGATACATCAGCTCTGTTCGGTAACGGTATCTCAACTTTCCCGGATTACCCGGCAGAAATTCGTGCCCCTCAGGGTACTGTATCTGGAGTGTCAGGATTTCAAGTGCACTTTGGAAGCAAAAAAATCTACACCCCTGGTGACTATTGTGATGTACTCATCGTGATGAATCCCGCAGCACTCAAGGCTAATGCACGTTGGCTGAAAAAAGGTGCTACAATTATTTGCGATGCAGATACCTTCAACGAAAAGGGCATTCAAAAAGCAGGTTTCAAGACAGATGATCCTGTAAGTGAGTTGAATTTGGTTGACTATAACATCGTATTTGCTCCGATCACAACAATGACCAAAGAGGCATTGAAGGACAAAAATATGGATGTTAAGAGTGTTGTCAAGTGTAAGAATATGTTCGCATTGGGTATATGCTATTACATATACGATATGTCAATGGAACATACCTTTAAATTCTTGAATAACAAATTCAAGAAAAAACCGGAAATTGCAGAGGCTAATATCCTCGTGGTAAAAGCTGGTTATAATTATGCTGCAAATACTCACCAATTCGCTAATAGATACAAAATCAAAGCAGCTCCGCTGGCAAAAGGTAAATACAGAAGTATTAACGGTAACCAAGCTGCTGCGTGGGGTTTCATTGCTGCAAGTGAAAAATCAGGTAGACCTCTTTTCTGTGGTTCGTATCCTATCACTCCGGCTACTGCAATTCTCGAAGAACTCGCTAAGCGTAAAGATCTCGGCGTGAAGACTCTTCAGGCTGAGGACGAAATCGCCGGTATCTGTACATCAATAGGTGCTGCTTATGCTGGTAACTTCGCTGTAACTACAACTTCAGGCCCAGGTTTGTCGCTTAAGAGTGAAGCTCTTGGCTTGGCTGTTATGGCTGAATTGCCATTGGTTCTGGTTGATGTTCAACGTGGTGGTCCTTCAACAGGTCTGCCTACTAAAACAGAACAGAGCGACTTGAATCAAGCATTGTATGGTAGAAATGGTGAATGTCCATTGGTAGTAATGGCTGCAAGTACACCTTCGAACTGTTTTGATTACGCATTTATGGCTGGTAAAATCGCAATGGAACATATGACTCCAGTTATTTTGCTCAGTGATGGATTTATCGCAAACGGTTCTGAACCATGGAAAATTCCTGCAATGAAGGATTACCCAGAAATCGTTCCTCCAATTATTACTGAAACTTCAGACCCAGTATTCTATCCGTATCGACGCGATGAAAAACGTCTGAATAGATATTGGGCTCTGCCAGGAACCAAAGGTCTCGAACACAGAGTCGGAGGTCTTGAAAAAGATGCAGTAAAAGGAAATGTTTCTCATGATCCGGCTAACCACCAAGTTATGGTTAATATTCGTGCTGAGAAAGTTGCTCGAGTTGCTGATTTTATTCCAGAACAAGAAGTTATCGGTGATCAATCAGGTGATTTGCTCGTAGTAGGTTGGGGTGGTACATTCGGTCACTTGCTCTCTGCTGTTGAAGAACTCAGAGCTGAAGGTAAGAGTGTCAGCCTTTGTCACGTAAATTATATCAATCCGCTGCCTAAAAATATTGGACAAATATTGGCAAACTACAAAAAGATTGTAGTTTGTGAATTGAATATGGGACAATTTGCTAATTACCTTAAACAAAACTTCCAACAGTTCCACTATCATCAAATTAACAAGACTGAAGGTCTTCCTTTCACAGTAGTCGAACTGAAAGAAAAAATGTTAAATATCCTAAGCGAATAATGTTATGAGCGAACAGTGTATATATACTCCTCAAGATTTTAAAAGCGATCAGGAAGTTAAATGGTGTCCTGGTTGTGGTGACCACGCTATCTTGAACTCGGTTCAACGTGCTATGCCTGAAGTTGCTAAGGAACTTGGTTACAAGCATGAACGTTTTACCATTATATCTGGTATCGGTTGCTCGTCAAGATTCCCGTACTATATGCAAACTTTCGGTTTCCACGGTATTCACGGTCGTGCTGCTGCTATCGCTACAGGTGTGAAGGTCGCAAACCCGAACTTGACCGTATGGGAAACTTCTGGTGACGGAGACTCATTGGCTATCGGTGGAAATCACTTTATCCATGCAGTTCGCCGTAATATTGATATCAATGTGATTTTGTTCAATAACGAGATTTACGGTTTAACAAAAGGTCAATACTCGCCAACTTCAAAACTCGGTAAAGTTACCAAAACATCTCCCTATGGTACTATCGAACATCCGTTTACTCCGGGTGAATTGGTGCTTGGTGCGAGAGGTACATTCTTCGCAAGATCTCTTGATATGGAGATTGAATTGACAAAGAATTGTCTGGTAGCTGCTGCTAAACACGACGGTACCTCTGTTGTCGAAGTGATGCAAAACTGTGTTATCTGGAACGATAAAACTCACGCTGAATTTACTGATAAAGAGGTTCGCGAAGACAGAACTATCGTCCTCGAACACGGCAAACCTATGTTGTTCGGCAAAAATAAAACCAAAGGTCTTATCTTAAGTGGTCTGAAACTCGTTGTGGGCGAAATCGGTGTTGGTGGTGTTACAATGAAGGATATCCTCGTTCACGATGCACACGAACCAAATCCAGGTATACATATGATGCTCGTGAATATGAAGTATCCGGATTATCCTGTGGCTCTTGGTGTTATCCGTGATGTCGAAGATCATACTTATGATGACGAAGTCAGAGATCAGGTGTTGAGCGTTCAGGCTAAAACTAACATCAGAAATATGGACGACCTGCTCAATAGCGGTGATACTTGGGAAATTGAATAACTCTAAAATAAATGAAAACTATAACATACATCTCGCCCGAAGAGGCTGTTAAAGCAATTAAATCTGGTGATCACGTTCACTTGAGCAGCGTGGCAAGTGCTCCGCAAACTCTGATCAAGGCAATGGTTGAACGTGGCCGTAATGGAGAACTGAAAGATGTTCATATTCACCACCTCCACACAGAAGGTCCAGCTCCGTATGCAGATCCAGAACTCGAAGGAATTTTCCAACTCGATTCGTTCTTTGTGGGTGGCAATGTAAGAAAAGTAACTCAAGCAGGTGCAGCTGACTATATTCCAATCTTCCTTAGTGAGACTCAGAAATTGTATCGTTCAGGAGTGTTGCCTTGTGATGTAGCTATGATTCAGGTTTCAAAACCAGACCAACACGGTTATGTATCACTCGGTACATCTGTTGATGCTACGTTGGCTGCAGTAGAATGTGCTCGCACTGTTATCGCTGTGGTTAATCCGAACGTGCCGAGATCTTTCGGTGATGCGATGATCAAAATCGAAGATATCGACCTCTTTTGCGAAGATGATACCCCACTGGAAGAAGCTCACTTCACTACACCTAACGAAATCGAACAAGCTATCGGTAAATATTGTGCTGAATTGATTGAAGACGGTGCGTGTTTACAAATGGGTATCGGTGCTATTCCAAACGCAGTTCTGGCTCAGCTCGGTAACCACAAAAACCTCGGTATCCACACTGAAATGTTCGCTGACGGCGTATTGCCACTCGTGGAAAGCGGCGTAGTAAACGGTAAAAACAAACGTATCGACAGAGGTAAAATCGTTTCTACATTCTTGATGGGTTCTCAACGTGTTTACGACTTTATCAATGATAACCCAGGTGTGCTTATGATGGACGTAGGTTATACTAATGATCCATTCATCATTGCTCAAAACCCGAAAGTGACAGCAATCAACTCTGCATTGCAAGTAGACCTCACAGGTCAAGTGTGTGCAGACTCATTGGGTCGTAAGTTCTACTCAGGTGTAGGTGGTCAGATCGACTTTATATATGGAGCTTCAAGATCTGAAGGCGGTAAGGCTATCATCGCTATGCCGTCTGTTACAAACAAAGGCGTGAGCAAAATCGCTGATTGTTTGACTGAAGGTGCCGGTGTTGTGACTACAAGATCTCATATGCATTACTTCGTAACTGAATATGGTGCAGTTGATTTGTATGGTAAATCTCTCCAAGAACGTGCTAAAGCTATCATCTCAATTGCACACCCTGACCATAGAGAAAGTCTCGAAAAAGCTGCTTACGAAAGATATGGCAGCCACTATACTTATATCAAAATGAAATAATCAACTCATTTAAGATATAAACATAAAAACGGGCGCGAATCATCTTCGCGCCCGTTCTCGTTTTGATATGCGTTGATTACCTTGCAGGTACTCCGTCGGCAAGTTTGTCCATATATTTCCCCAATTTTTCAGATGCCTTTGCAGATTTGCTATTTTTTAGCCACCATATATCCTGCATAACTTCGACATATTTCTGAGGTTCTACAACAATTACACGTCTATTACCAAGTCCGTAATTGACTTTTGTAGTTCCGTCGACCCTTTTAGTGTGGATATTAATCTTGTACAAAGTGTTTTTCTCTGGTTTAAGTGTGGCGATATATTCTCCATTTTTGATATCCTCAGGAGATGCCTCTCCAACACCCTCAATTTCGATGTGTAAAACTTTGCGGTTATCGAATACGAATTTAACACGAGTAGATTCACCTTTCATTATTACTTCGTGCTCGGTTGCTCCTCTCAAAAAAGATGTCTTAATTTTAAGAGATGCACTATCGTTCAGGACTAAATGTTCAAAATTTAGGGTTTCTCGTCTTAGTATTTCCGTAGTTTGTGGCGCGCTGGTAAATCCTATTCCACGTCCGTATGTTTGAGCAGATACATAACTAATATCAATAAGCACAAAAAGTGCACTTGCCACTAAGATGTAAAAAGTTTTC
>CAJGBR010000001.1 GCA_904501625.1 uncultured Rikenellaceae bacterium | reverse complement strand
CAACTCCCCACTCGTATCCTTGTGCCTTTACACCGGTGAAGAGCAAAGTGAAAAACAACAGTGAGATGATTTTTTTCATATTATTTTAGGTTATTATGATTAGTAGTGCAAATGTAATATTTTTTTTCATTTAATTTTGATTAATCTCAAAAAAAAACTATATTTGTAAAAAAAGAGGAATTATGAAACTTATTTCACAAATCAAAGCAGAAGCTCGCAATGATTTAAAGGGGCAATGGTCTTCGGTCGTCGTGGTTGCTTTGATATATATGGCAATTGAATTTGTTGTTACAAATGCGTTGTCAATTTGGTATTACATTGAAATGATGAACCATAAGGGGCCAATATATCTAAGTAAGTATTTAATGTTTTTAGTCCCGTTTATTACAATCCCGTTGATTTATGGTTATCAAGTTCTATTTCTCGAAAATATGAGAGGGAAAGAGTTTTCATTTGATACGTTATTTTCGGGTTTTAAGAAGTATACTCCTGTATTTAAGACAATGATATTAAGCGGATCTAAAGTATTTTTGTATGGATTGTTGTTGATAGTGCCTGGGGTAATAAAGTGTTTGGATTATGCTTTTGTCGTTTATATAATGAAGGACAAAGGAGTATATATGCATGAAGCTCTATATTTGAGTGAACAGTTGATGAAAGGTAACCGAATGAGATTATTTAAGTTGTATTTAAGCTTTATAGGTTGGGGACTGTTGGTATTGGTCACCTTAGGTATAGCAGCATTATGGGTTGGTCCATATATTGAGGCTACGAGGGTGAGATTTTACAACGATTTGCTCAGTGATTCCGAGAAATGTACCGAGCCAATTGAATGTTAGATTGATATTTTAATTGAGATAAAAAAAGAGTCTTAAAAAAGACTCTTTTTTATTTATTAAATTTTAGAATGGATATCCTACTGCGAAACTGAGTGTGGTGTTATTTAAGTTGAATGAATCAATCCAACGTTGATCTTTGGGTTGATTTGGATCGAAAAGTTTAATCCCCCAATCTAACCTTAACAAGAAGAATCCGAAATCGGGTCGAGTCCCGATACCCGTATTGAATCCGAGTTGTCGATGAAACTTATTCCATTTGAATTCGGCCTCGGGTGTAACACCTTTACCTGTCAACCATACATTACCCAAGTCAAAGAATAGAGCTCCGTGGAAGATGTTGACCACAGGGAATCGTAGTTCGATATTTGTTTCTAACTTGACATTCCCAAGTTGTTGGGGGTACTCAGGTTTTATGATAGTTGAATTCCCTGGACCGAGTGTACGTGCCTGCCAACCTCTCATCGAATTGCTACCACCGCAGTAGAACATTCTTTCAAAGGGAACTGATAGCGAATTGCCATAGGCGACTCCCAATCCTCCATAAAGACGGTATACCACTGCAGTCTTTATGCCAAGAGGAATCTTGTAGCTAAAATTAGCTTCGCCTCTGATATATTGAGCATATCTCACGCCCAAGAATTTATAGTAAGAGTCATCTTCGGTTCCTCGTTTCGTGAGTACAAAATTGGATATTGCATTGAGTAAATTTCCCGAAGTTTCGAGATTTAATCTGAGTGTAGTGTTATCTCTGAGTATTCCACGTTTTGAATTGTTGAATAATAACGAGGCCGATAGTCCTGCGATGAGTTGTGATTCGTAACTGCGTTTCAGATAGGGGTTGAGCAAAGAATTAAAGAAATCAGGATTTATCGAGTATAGTTTAATCAGGTTAATGTCAACCGGGTTAACAGATACCGACCAATATTTACCGTAGTTCCAACTGTAACCCATAGCTACTCCCGCTAGCAAGCGTTGGTAATAAGGGCGCTCCTGAATATTTGCAGACAGGGCAATTTTACTCTTCGGAGACGAGAGTTTTTTTAATTTTTCGCTATTGAATGGTAGATACAACTGTGGGAATGTAAGCATTGACGATATGCCGAATTCATATGAATTCTGACGTCCCGAAGTCTTCATAATCTCATAACCGCCAGTTAGATTGAGATCTAATGTCTCGATACCCTTCATCAAGTTTCGATTGGTGTATCCCACTGTAAATAGCAAGCCATAGTAGTCGGAACTTGTCGTACCTTCGACTTCGAATTTATATCCCTGTTTCAGTCGCGGAGTGCAATTAATCTTAAAATCGACAATGCCGCGTCCGTGGTTGGTTGAGTCTGAGACCTCAGTGAATGAGAAGACAGCGGTCTTGAAGTAATTGAGTTGCATCAGATTGTCATATGCAGTCTTGACTGCTCTAGCATCATAAATCTCTCCTGGGTAGATGTTTATAGCATTCATAAAGACTTCGGGCCGCACGTTGAATCCGTTTCTTGTCAGGAACTTAATTCCTTTGAAATCTATGGTATCCAATTTGTCGGAGTAATCCAAATCCGTCATCGCAGTTGTCGGATCAAAATCCATATTTACCCAGATATTTCTAATATGATATATACGGTTTGTCTCTCGGATAGGGAATCCGTTATTGTCGTATCCAATCTGATTTTGGCGGATAATTGTCTGAATATTAACCGTATGGTCTAAACTGAGTGAATCGGCGATATAGGATATGTTGTTAATCGTAAAATTGTAGTATCCTTTGTTCTGTAACAACTCGGTAATGCGTTTGCGTTCAGCATCAAGGGTCGCAATATCGAACAGCTCACCTGTATGTAACAGCGTGTTTGACGAATCGGCCAAAATGATGGAACTTAGTGATTTGTCACCAAAGATGTAACCAAGTTTACCCAATTTCCAGGGCTGTCCTTCAAAGATTTCGTATTTGACTTTGACCTTACGTTTGTTCGTAGAGGTTGATGCCAAGACCTTGTTCTCGAGGAATCCGCAATTGTTGAGATAGCGGTTGATTTCTTTTGTCGAATTGACCATTTTTATAGAGTCGAAGACCACGGGTTTTTGGCCAATTTTTCTCATCATTCGACTCCACCACGAATGTTTGGTTGTGTCTTGCAGATTGTATATCCTGAGATAGAACTGATAGTTCAGCAATCTTTTATTTGGTCGTTGAATGATATATTTCGATATTTCCTGAGCCTCGTAAGTCTTGCCCGAGATTCCTTTTTGTCTGTGAATTTTTACTGTGTTTTTTGTTAGTAGACGTTCACCTTCAGGGACATACCGCGTCAGCGAGCAGCCTGTCAGTAAAATAACGGCAATTATAGCAATTGTATGGTTCAGGAATTTCACTTTATTTTGCGAACTTGAAACGGATTCTCAACACTCCGTCGTTATTGTCTGTAGAGATAATTTTTATCGGAGGAATTGCAGAGGTGTTTTCGACGTGTGTGCCAATGCAGGGACAAGCATCGTAATCACCTACTGAGACAATTCGCACGAACTTAGTTTCAGGATCTGGAATTCGTCCCAGATCGAATGATTTCATTGCCTCTTCTTTTGGGAGATTCTCTGCAGTCACCGGGGCATTTGATGCAATCACATCGTTAACTTGTTTCTCCACTTCAGCAATCTCTTCGGCTGTCAAGTTTCGATCGAAATGAATATCTATTTTAGATTTTTTACGTTCGATATGAGTCGTAAAAGCACGTTTAGTGCCAAACATTTTCACGATTGTTCCAGTCAGAATATGCTCGGCTGTGTGCATTGAAGCAAGAGCATCGTCCTGAAATTTGGATTTGTTGTCAATATTAGTTGATGTTTCCATAATCGCAAAGATAAACATTTATTTTGAGATTTTAATTTTCAACAACTAATCTGAATTATAGAATCATATTTTTTGTAATCTTGTGATATTGGGACCCTTAATATCTTGAGCCGAATTTAGCTGACATCAAAGAGTTAATTTAGGTTATAACGTAGTAAGAAACTTTTGGTTGCACATAAAACGGGGGAGGGAGACCAATAGTAGATTGTCTCTTTATTGGGATTGATAGAGTAAAAGATGTTTGTTTATTATGAAAATTCGTATATTTGTGCAGATGAAATTTATTGAAATAATGTCAGATAAAAGGTGGTTATTCGGTTTAGATATAACCGATTTAAAAAAGATAACTGAAGAATTTGGTCTTCCTCGATTTGCTGCCACTCAAATTGCCGATTGGTTGTACAAAAAAAGGTGCAAGTCTATTGACGAGATGACCAACCTGTCGTTGAAATCGAGAGAGGTGTTGAGTGAGCATTTTGTGGTTGGCGATTTGCCATATTGTGGAGTACAAGAGTCGTCGGATGGAACAAAAAAATATCTCTTTCCGACACTCGAAGGTCAGTTTATAGAGTCTGCGTATATTCCTGATAGAGAGAGAGCAACATTGTGTGTGTCATCGCAGTCTGGGTGCAAGATGGGTTGCCGAATGTGTATGACGGGGCGTCAGGGATTTCAACATCACCTGACCTCTGGTGAGATTCTGAACCAGATTCGCAATATAGATGAGAGCAGCAAATTGACAAATATAGTCTATATGGGAATGGGGGAACCACTGGATAACGTAGACGAAGTTCTGCGGAGCCTGCGAGTGATGACCTCGTCGTGGGGAGTCGGTTGGAGTCCGACACGCATTACCCTCTCTACGGTGGGTGTAGTTGCCGGATTGAAACGTTTCCTTGATGAGACGACGGTTCACCTCGCAGTAAGTTTGCATAATCCCTTTCCCGAAGAACGTCGTGAGTTGATGCCCGCTCAGAATAAAAACTCGATTGAAGATGTGGTAGACTTGTTGCACCATTACGATTGGACACATCAGCGTCGAGTAAGTTTCGAATATGTTATGTTGGCAGGAGTGAATGACACACCGCGTCACGCACGTCAGATAGCGAAATTATTGAGAGGTATTTTCTGTAGAATGAATCTGATTCGATTCCATTCTATTCCGGATGCACCATTTAAAGGGTCGTCTGAAATTGCCATCGAAAGGTTTAAGAGTTTGCTCGAGAAGGAGGGGTTGATTACGACGATTAGAGCATCAAGGGGTGAAGATATTTCGGCTGCGTGTGGATTGTTGTCTACTCGTGAGATTAATAAAGTTAAGAAGTGATGGAAAAGCGTTTTATGGAGATGGCCATCGAATTGGCTAAAGATAGTGTTGATCGTGGTGGGGGACCGTTCGGAGCTGTTGTTGTGAAAGATGGAACCGTGATTGCGGCTCGGGCTAATAGTGTTACTTTAGATAATGATCCTACGGCTCACGCCGAAGTGGCTGCAATTCGAGAGGCTTGTGCCAAGTTGAATACTTTTTCACTTGAAGGTTGTGAAATTTACGCCTCGTGCGAGCCTTGTCCGATGTGTCTTGGAGCTATATATTGGTCTGGAATCAGGTGTGTTTATTATGCTGCGACAAGGAAAGAGGCTGCTGACGTTGGATTTGACGATTCGCTGATTTACGATCAGATAGTTCTTGCTCCGGAAGATCGATCTGTGCCAGGGTTCAAGTTGGAGTGTGAATCTCAGCAGCAACCTTTTGATAAATGGTGTGCTAAGAAAGATAAAACCGAATATTGAAATATTTGTTCACATCAGTTGAATTTTGATAGAGATATTAGACAAAAGAGGGTGTCCATTAGACACCCTCTTCTTATTTATTATCAAATTATATTACAATTTGAATACAACAGGCAATGTGAATGCTACGCGAACAGGCACACCACGTTGCTTTCCTGGTTCAAATTTAGGAGCTTTTTTGATAGCATTTTCAGCTGCTTCTGTCAATAATTTATCAGGACTCTGGAGAACCTCTTCGATTGTAACAGAACCATCTTTCTCAACAACCAACGAGAATAAAACCCTACCTGTGATACCAGCTTCAGCTGCCATTGCAGGATACACGATTTTACTTTGAATGTATTTTGAATAAGTGCCGAAGTCTCCACCTTTGAACTTAGGCATTTGTTCAACACTTTGGAATGGAACATCTTCGTCAGCCAATACACCTTCAGCACTACCACCGTAGTCAATAGGTTGAACGACCATATTTTCGTCTGGTTCAGCAAAGAAGTCAAGTTCGTTCACGATCTTTGCATCGTCTTCAACGATTTTCAAGATATCAGACATAACCTTAACTGTTTGTTTTGGCATATCTTTCTTTTCGCGAACTTCTTCAGGTTTGATGATTTCAACGATTTCAGTAGCTTCGACAACTTGTTCTTCTTGAACCATTTGAGGAGCCTCTTTCGAAGAAACACTAACCCAAAATATTCCACAGAAAGCCAACAATGTAGCAGCCAAACCAACTTGGAAATATATTGACTTATCCTTTTCCAAGTCTACTTTAGGTGATTTTTTTAGTTCCATAGTGTATTTTTTTTATTTTTTATTTTTATTGTCGTCGTAAAAGGGCTAAACGCAGAGCAATAATCAGACACCAAAACACTGGAATGCAAATGCATCTCAGTTTAACATCTTGATTATCAGGAGACTTTCTCCACCTCCATCTACATTTGTCCAGAACAAATATAATTGTTTTTCTGAAAAAAAACAAAAAGTTGTAAATTTTTTACAAATTTTTATTCGGACATTATTCTGTTCAGTCCGCAGCAGAATTCTTCGACGTCTTGTTCATTTGTGTCCCAAGAACACATCCAGCGGGCTTCGCAACGGGCTTCGTCCCAGTCGTAGAAGGTGTACTGTTCGTGCAACTTTTTGAGTTTGTCCTCAGGCAGTATTGCAAACACTGCATTTGATTCGACACTTTGGGTCATTTCGATATTGGGGATTGCTGCGATTTTTGATGCTAGCAGACGTGCCATACGATTTGAGTTTTCTGCCAATTCAATCCAAAGATTATCAGTGAGATATTCGGTAAATTGAGCTGCAAGGAATCTCATTTTTGAAGCCAACTGCATTGCATTTTTACGTTGGTACATAAAATTTGGTGCAAGTTGCTCATTCATAAATACCACGGCATCGGCCAGCATTAGTCCATTTTTCGTGCCTCCGAATGATAGTACATCGACACCTGCTTCGGTAGTTAGTTCGGCAGGAGTGCAACCCAATGCTGCGACAGCATTTGCGAAACGTGCTCCGTCCATATGCAACAACATTCCATAACTATGGGCAAGCTCGGCCAAAGCCTTCACCTCATTAATGGTGTAGAGGGTGCCGAGTTCGGTTGATTCTGAAATTGAGATAACTTTGGGTTGTGCGTGATGTTGGAATCCGAAACCATACAGATAAGGTTTTACCAACTCGGGAGTGAGTTTGCCGTCGGGAGTAACTATGGTAACTAACTTGCAACCGATATTGCTCTCCGGAGCAGCACATTCATCAACATTGATATGTGCTGTAGTAGGGCAGATTATGGAGTTGTATGGTGCTGCTAATGCTTTAAGACTCAATATGTTTGCACCTGTGCCATTCATCACAAGGAATCCTTTTGCCTTGTTGCCGAACAGATGTTTTATCATTTGTTCGAAACGGGCAGTGTAAGGATCATCGCCATAAGCAGCCGAATGTCCGCTATTGGCCTCTGCGAGGGCTTTTAATATGCGTGGGTGTATCCCCGAATGATTATCACTTCCAAAACTTTTTGCCATAAAACCGATCTTTTTTATGCGACAAAGATAGTTCTTATTCAAAAAAAATATTACTTTTATCGCATTAAAAACGTAATTTTATGACAGATTTGACGAGAATAAAAAATCTTCTAGATTCATTATATGATAAATACGATTGTGAAGAGTTTATTTGTGACGATCCGATATCTATACCACACCGCTACACAGAGAGAAATGATCGAGAAATTGCAGGTTTTCTCGCAGCAACAATTGCTTGGGGAAATCGTAAAATTATAGTCAGAAATGGACGGCGTATGGCAGAACTGATGGACGATTCTCCATATGATTTTGTAGTAAATCATAGCGAGTCAGATTTGGCTCGTTTGTCTGGATTTGTGCATCGAACATTTAACGATTTGGATTTTATTTGGTTTGTCAGATTGCTTCGTAACGTGTACGTTGAGTATGGCGGTATTGGTCAAATATTTGAAAACGAATATAATACTCATAAAGATATTCGTATTGCTTTGTCGAATTTTCGTAAGATATTCTTTTCTGTTGAACACCCTGACCGATTGTCACGACACCTCTCGTCAATAGACAAAGGTGCAACCTGCAAGCGTTTGAATATGTATATTCGGTGGATGGTTCGCAGAGATGACCGCGGTGTAGATTTTGGAATTTGGAATATACCTTCATCTGCATTGTATCTGCCTTTAGATTTGCATAGTGGTAATATGAGCAGGGCGTTGGGATTGCTTACCAGAAAACAGAATGATTGGCGAGCAGTTGAAGAGGTTACAAACCGATTGAGAGAGTTTGATGCCAACGATCCGGTTAAGTATGATTTTGCTCTGTTTGGAGCAGGAATCGATGGTTTCCTCAAACAGTAAAAGTATGAGTAACAATTGGTTTGAATTTAAACAATTTATTGTCTATCAAGATCGTGCGGCAATGAAGGTCGGTACTGACGGGGTGTTAATCGGAGCCTGGGCTCAGGCTGATGCTCCGCAGCGGGTATTGGATATTGGATGCGGGACAGGACTCATTGCACTGATGGTTGCACAGAGGTGGCCAGAGGCTCGAATTGATGCGATTGATTCGGATCAGAATGCCTATAATCAGAGTCGAGCCAACTTTGAAAATTCCTGCTGGAGTCAGCGATTGACAGCCCACCTTGTTAAATTGCAAGAGTTTGAATCTGAGCAATCTTATGATTTGATTATCAGTAATCCTCCATATTTTGTAAATTCGTTGAAGAATTCAGATTCGTCAAAATCTGCAGCTCGCCACACAGATTCGCTTTCTCACGCCGAACTGCTGGAACACGCTGCACGATTACTTTCTGATATTGGCCGTTTTGCATTGATTCTTCCAGCGGACTTAAAAACTGAACTGCTGAGAGAATCGCAACAAGTGGGATTGTGGGCACATAGGGTTACAGATGTGCTTGATAGAGAAGATCGCAACCCGATAAGAATTATGGTCGAATTTAGAAAATATATTTGTTCGCAGCCTGTTGTTGATAGATTGATTATAAGGGATTTAACCTCTAATGACTATACTGAACAGTATAAGAGTTTGACCAGAGATTTTTATCTGAAATTTTAATGTGCGAAAATTTTATTAATCTGTTGGTCTAAGACCTCTTTGATTAGTTTTGCAACGTGGGGCTGTGATATTGGAATGCCATCTGCAGCACTCTTGAACTCGCTGGTTGAGATGCATAATTCCGAGTCTATGCCAACGAGTCGCAGTGTGACCTCAATATCAGGATTCCCCGATATAATCTGCATTAATGTTGTCGATAAATCGTTGAACCATTCACTCCGATTCGAAGTGTGGCGAAAGAGTGCTGAAATAGTCGTGCCTTGACCAACAGAAGAGTCAATTGTTAAATTCCCATTGCATTCTGTTACACTCCTCTTGAGCAGCGGGAGTCCGATTCCTTTGACTATACCATCGGATAGAGTCACTGCCATAATTTCTGCAACTTGTGCTTTTGACATACCGCATCCGTTGTCGGAGATGGAAAACTCAATGCCGATGTCTTGTTCTGATATTCTGACTTCAATTTGAGTAGCTCCGGCCTTGACCGAATTCATAAATATGTCTGTTATGTGAAATGATAAATCCTTCATAGATTTGACAAATATACGAAAATATGCAATGAACCCTTCATAATCAGTGTGAATTATTGGTGAAAAATAAATTGCTAAAAGATTGATTGTTGTATCAAATCAGTACAAAAAATAATCTAAATAGACTTTGATAATACAGAAATAATTAATATTAATGCGGTGATATGCAATTTGATAACTGTCATTCATTTAGACGAAATTTTAAAATAAGGAGTTAAAAGAATGCAATGAAATTATCAAGAAATGTTGACGTTCAGGTTTTATGAGAATAATAAAAGAGAGAGATTGTGAGAAATTGTGTTGTTGTCAGTGATGTAATAATTAAAAAAATGACTATATTTGCATTTCTCAATAAATGTAGTTGATTTTCAAATCGAAATATATGAATAAGAAAAAATTTGCAGAATATAAGGGACTCGATTTGTCGAAAATCGCAAATGATGTTCTCGAACAATGGGATTCGCAAGATACATTCCACAAGAGTACCTCTACTCGTGAAGGCCACCCGACATTCGTTTTCTATGAAGGACCACCTTCAGCAAACGGAACTCCGGGTATCCACCACGTGATGGCTCGTACGATTAAAGATATCATCTGTCGCTATAAAACCCAACAGGGTTATCTTGTTCACCGTAAGGCAGGGTGGGATACTCACGGGTTGCCCGTAGAGCTCGGTGTGGAAAAGATGCTCGGTATCACAAAGAAAGATATCGGTACGAAAATCACTATCGAAGAGTATAATAAGGCTTGTCGTCAAGAGGTGATGAAATATACCTCAGAGTGGGAACAGTTGACTCGTAAAATGGGATATTGGGTGAATATGGATAACCCATACATCACATATGACAATAAATATATCGAAACATTGTGGTATCTGCTCAAGAGATTGTATGATAAGGGATTGCTGTATAAAGGTTATACAATTCAACCCTATTCTCCAGCAGCCGGTACCGGACTCAGTAGTCACGAATTGAACCAACCGGGTTGTTATCGAGATGTAAAAGATACAACTTGTACAGCTCAGTTTAAGGTGGTTCGTAATGCTCAGTCTGAGAGATTCTTTGAAGGAATAGATACAGACCTGTATATTATGGCCTGGACAACAACACCGTGGACACTGCCCTCGAACGTGGCATTGGCAGTAGGACCTTCAATCACATACGTGAGAATCGAAACATTTAACCCATATACTCATCAACCAATTGCAGTAATTGCGGCTAAAGACTTGTACCTTAACTACTTCAATAAGAAAATGGAAAATGTTCCGTTTGAAGAGTATAAGGGTGACGCCAAGATGATTCCGTTCAGAGTCAGTGGCGAATATCAGGGTTCGGAGTTGGCAGGCGTATGTTATGAACAGTTGATTCCGTGGGTGAAACCTGATGGCGATGCATTCCGTGTAATTCCGGGAGATTATGTATCGACTGAAGATGGTACGGGTATTGTTCATATTGCTCCGACATTTGGTGCAGATGACGACCGCGTAGCAAAACAGGCTGGCATCGGTTCATTGATTATGCTCGACCGTATGGGTAAACGTTGTCCGATGGTTGACCGTGCCGGTAAGTTCTTCTTGATTGAAGATCTCGATCCGGAGTTTGTTGCTGGCAATGTCAAAGTCGATGAGTATGGAAAATTTGCAGGTAAGTTTGTTAAGAATGCATTTGATGACCGACTGACAGATAAAGACGATACTTTGGATGTGGAAATTTGCGTAAACCTGAAGGCTGAAGGTAAGGCATTCAGAATTGAAAAGCATACGCACAATTATCCACACTGCTGGCGAACAGATAAACCAGTGTTGTACTATCCGCTTGATTCGTGGTTTATTCGAACAACAGCCTTGCGTGAAAGATTGATCGAACTTAATAATACGATTAATTGGAAACCTGAGTCTACAGGTTCAGGCCGTTTCGGAAAGTGGCTCGAAAATCTAGTGGATTGGAACTTGTCAAGATCGAGATATTGGGGAACTCCGCTGCCGATTTGGGCTACGGCAGACCACTCGGAGATGAAGTGCATCGGTTCTGTCGAAGAACTTAAAAATGAAATCGAACTCGCAATCAAGGCGGGTGTGATGAACGAAAATCCATATAAAGATTTTGTTCCGGGAGATTACTCGAAAGAAAACTACGACCGTATTGATTTGCACCGTCCATATGTCGACAATATTGTATTGGTGTCATCTAATGGCGAGGCTATGCATCGTGAACCGGATTTGATTGATGTTTGGTTTGATTCGGGAGCAATGCCTTATGCACAAGTACACTATCCGTTTGAAATCACAGACGAACAATTTGCTCAGGTATTCCCGGCCGACTATATAGCGGAAGGTGTTGACCAGACTCGTGGTTGGTTCTTCACACTGCACGCAATCGCTACGATGTTGTTCGATTCGGTGGCATTCAAGAATATTATCTCAAACGGTTTGGTGCTCGATAAGAATGGTAACAAGATGAGTAAACGACTCGGAAATGCAGTCGAACCATTTGCTGCGATCGAAAAATATGGAGCAGATGCCGTAAGATGGTATATGATTTCAAATTCTCAGCCGTGGGATAACTTGAAATTCGATATAGAGGGTGTTGACGAAGTGCGTCGTAAATTCTTCGGAACACTCTACAATACGTACGGATTCTTTGCACTATACGCAAATGTTGATGGATTCACAGGACAGGAAGAGGAGGTTGCTTTGGCAGAACGTCCTGAAATTGACCGTTGGATTATTTCGTTGCTCAATACCCTTGTTAAGAACGTAACTGATAGAATTGATGATTATGATCCAACCCCGGCGGCACGTATGATTCAAGATTTTGTGTGCGAAAATCTCTCGAATTGGTATGTCCGTCTTAATCGTAAGCGTTTCTGGGGTGGCGGAATGACTCAAGATAAATTGGCTGCATACCAAACTCTGTATACGTGTCTGGAAACAGTGGCTAAGTTATCAGCTCCGTTTGCACCGTTTATCTCAGAACGTGTGTTCTGTGACCTGAATTACATCAGTAACAAACACAATGAGGGTTCGGTACACCTGGCTGCTTACCCCAAATGCAACGAGTCTGTAATCGATAAGTCTTTGGAGGAAAAGATGGAGATTGCTCAGAAAATGTCATCAATGGTTCTTGCACTCCGCAGAAAAGTAAATATCAAGGTGCGTCAACCGCTCAGACGTATGATGATTCCATTGCTTGATGCCTCTACAAAAGATAATATCGAAGCAATTAAAATGCTTGTAATGAACGAAGTAAACGTCAAGGATATCGAATATATTGAGGATACTACGGGCATTATGACTAAGCGAATCAAACCGAATTTTAAAACACTCGGACCTCGCTATGGTAAGCAGATGAAACAGATTTCGGCTCTTGTTGCAGGATTCTCACAAAGCGATATTGCTCAACTCGAACGTTCTGAAAAATGGAGTGCTGAAATTGACGGAGTGTTGGTTGAGGCTACACTCGAAGATTTTGAAATTCAGACAGAAGATATTCCGGGTTGGCTCGTGGCAAGTGAAGGAAAACTCACCGTTGCACTCGATATTACTATTACCGAAGATCTCAAACGCGAGGGTGTTGCCCGCGAATTGGTTAACCGAATCCAAAATATTCGTAAAGATTCAGGATTTGAGGTTACCGATAAAATTAATGTCGAAATTCAACGACACGAAATTCTCGAGGGGTCAATTGCAGATTATGGCACATATATTGCACAGCAGACGCTTGCTAATAATATCACGCTTGTTAGCGAGTTGAATGGTGCTACCGAAATTGAAATCGATGAGATTCAGATAAATATTTTGGTTACAAAAAGTAAATAATCATAGTTTTGTCACAAAATTCATAACAAACTAAAATTCTGAAAGCTATGGCGGAAGTCGAAAAAACAAGATATTCTGATGAGGAACTATCTGAATTTAAGGAAATTATTCTTGCAAAACTAGAAAAAGCAAGAAAAGATTACGACCTGCTCAGAAGTACGATTATGCAGACCGGTGGAAATGGAACCGATGATACTGCACCAACATTCAAGATTTTGGAAGAGGGGGCAGCAACACTCTCAAAAGAGGAGTCAGGAAGATTGGCTCAGCGTCAGCAAAAGTTTATACAACACCTCGAGGCTGCATTGATCCGAATCGAAAACAAAACATACGGAATATGTCGTGAGACCGGAAAATTAATTCCTAAGGAACGCCTTAAAATAGTTCCTCACGCCACACTCTGTATCGAAGTAAAGGATAATGACAAAAAATAGTAATTGATTGTTTGTCAGAAACATATCCAGAATACTTGGCAGTATATTCAATCCTCCGGTATGTCCAGTTTGTGGTTGTGTGCTGGAAACCCGTGAGACGGTGTTCTGTACGAAGTGCCGATGGGATATGCCTTTGACAGAATATTGGTTGCACGAACAGAATCCGATAACTAAAAAATTTAGCGAACAATTTCCCATTGTGCGGGGTTGTTCGCTATTCTTTTATAATCAGAATAGTCGTTGGCATAGACCAATTCATTTGATGAAGTATTATGGTCACCGTCGTATTGCCTATGAGTTTGGCAAGATGTTGGGAATGGCAATCCGAAATGTTGAGTGTTGGCAGAAGGTCGATTTTCTTGTCCCTGTTCCGATACATTTCTTTCGCCGACTGAGCCGAGAGTATAATCAAACAGAAGAAATTTGTCGTGGCATTTCACAACTGACGGGCATCGATGTTGATTTTAACTCGGTAAGGCGTGTGAAGTATTCGGTCAGTCAGGTCGGAAAGTCACAGGTTCAACGTGTGTCAAATTTTAAGGCGAATACTTTTAAAGTTGTCAATAGACACAAATTTGAGAATAAACATATTCTGCTTGTAGATGATGTGCTGACAACTGGAACTACGATAAAATCTCTTGCCGAAGAAATTTTGAGGAGTGTTCCGAATGTAAAAATCAGCATTGCAACCGTCGCAGTAAGTTCGTATCATCTTAATCGTTGATTTGTAACTTGCTCATTTTCAGTTTGTAGATAAAATATTTTAAAAAAATATTATTTTTTCTTTAAAAAAATTTGGTGAATAAAAAAAAACTGACGTATCTTTGCATCGTTGAAAGACAAACGGTGTGGTAGTTCAGCTGGTTAGAATGCCTGCCTGTCACGCAGGAGGTCGCGAGTTCGAGTCTCGTCCATACCGCAAAGAGCACTCAATTGAGTGCTCTTTTTGTTTTGTATGGTTCAAAAGAATACCCGTCTTTGCAGACGGGTATATGAATGGACGGACCGATTAATGATGCACGTGGCAGATTCCGTCAAATTTTTATAGCCTTTTGAGTGCAGCCCTAATGGCGTCTTCAATACTAATAGATGGGTTCTCTTTGAATATCTGTCGCAGTACCTTTTCTGATGCAGCTCGCGTGAATCCCAACATTGTGAGTGCAGACACTCCTTCAGACAGAATTTCGTTATCAGTAGCTACCTGTTCTTTTGCTTCAGTCGAGATGGTTATGCCTTGCACCTTATCCTTTAGTTCAACAATAATCTTCTGGGCAGTCTTAAGGCCTAATCCCTTTACGGTTTTGAGTATCTGAGCCTGTTCGTTGTAGATGATATTGCTCAGTTCGTCAGCCTTGAACGATGAGAGTATCATTCTCGCAGTATTCCCTCCGACACCAGATACGCCAATCAGCAGACGGAACAATTCGCGTTCTTCTCGTGTAGCAAAACCATACAAAATATGAGCATCTTCACGCACAATATAGTGAGTGAAAAGTTTTGTTCGAGATGCATTCCCGATGGCCGAAAATGTCTGCAATGAGATGTTAATCATATATCCAACTCCTACAGCATCGATGACAGCATATGTAGGTGTGAGTTCTGCAACTGCACCTTCAAAATATTCGTACATAATCGAATTAGATTACAATGTTCACAATTTTACCCGGAACTACAATAACCTTTTTCGGTTTACGTCCTTCGGTGTATTTCTCTGAAGCCGGATTTTCGAGTACAGCTTGTTCGATCTCTTTCGGTGAAAGTGTCGCTGGCAGAGTGACTTTAAATCTCATTTTACCGTTGAACGATACAGGATATTCGATTGCACTTTCGACGAGGAATTTCTCTTCGAAACAAGGGAACTCTGCATCACAAACCGATGTTTCGTGTCCCAGCACGTGCCACAATTCTTCAGCCATATGAGGTGCAAACGGAGCAATCAAAGCTGTCAGAGGTTCGATAATTTCTCGTTTGTTACATTTCAAATCCGAGAGTTCATTCATACAGATCATAAATGCAGATACTGCTGTGTTGAACGAGAAATTCTCGATATCTTCCGAAACTTTTTTGATTGTCTTATGTAACGATTTCAGTTCCTTTTCATTAGCCTTTTCTTCGTTGAAAATCTTGTTTCCATCTTTGTCGAAGAACAGACGCCAGAATCTACGCAGGAATTTGTGTACTCCGTCAATACCATTCGTATCCCACGGTTTTGATTGTTCGAGTGGGCCAAGGAACATTTCGTACATACGCAACGTGTCAGCTCCGTACTGTTCGACAATATTATCAGGATTTACTACGTTGAACATCGATTTTGACATCTTTTCAATTGTCCATCCGCAGATGTATTTTCCATCTTCAAGTATAAATTCCGCATCTTTGGCCTCGGGATTCCACATTCGGTAAGCCTCGATATCGAGTACATCATTGCGAACAATATTGACATCTACGTGAATTTCCTGAGTGTCATATTGATTTTTCAGTCCACAAGAAACGAATTTATTAGTCCCCTTGATTCTGTATACAAAGTTCGAACGACCTTGAATCATTCCTTGATTTACCAACTTCTTGAATGGCTCAGATTCACAAACGTAACCTAAGTCAAACAAAAATTTATTCCAGAAACGTGAATATATCAGGTGACCCGTAGCGTGTTCGATACCTCCGACATAAAGATCGACATTTCTCCAATATTCGTTTGCCTCTTTTGACACAAGTCCTTTGTCGTTATGTGGATCCATATATCTCAGGTAGTATGCTGATGATCCTGCAAATCCAGGCATAGTGCTCAATTCGAAAGGTTCACCTACGGTATGCTGCCAATCCTTAGCACGTGCAAGTGGGGGTTCACCCTCTTGAGTTGGACCGAAGTCTTCGATATTTGGCAAGCAGAGTGGCAAGTCAGACTCATTCAGGGGGTAGGCGATATTATCTTTGTAGTAAATCGGAAATGGTTCGCCCCAATATCTCTGACGACTGAAAATTGCATCTCGCAAGCGGTAGTTAACCTGACGAGCACCGATTCCTCTTACCTCAATCTCCTCAAACATCTTCTTGATAGCAACCTTGACATCGAGTCCAGTGATGAAATCCGAGTTGATAAGGTTTCCTGCTTTTGCATCGTAAGAAGCCTCTTCAACGTTGCCGCCTTCGACCACGGGAATAATCGGCAGTGAGAAGTGTCTTGCAAATGCCCAATCGCGAGAGTCGTGTGCTGGGACAGCCATAATAGCACCTGTACCGTAGCCTGCCAACACATAGTCACTCACATAAATCGGAATTTCAACGCCATTGAACGGATTAATCGCATATGCACCGATGAATTCTCCGCTTACACGGCGGGTCTCTGCCATACGTTCACGTTCAGAGCGTTTTTTAGTTTGGTTTACGTATTCATCAACTCGATCGCGATACTCGTTGGTTGTTAGTTCCGAGAGCCACTTATGTTCAGGTGCAAGTACCATAAACGTTACTCCGAAAACAGTGTCGGGACGAGTTGTGAATATCTCTAATTTTTTATCACTATTCTTAATTTGGAAGAACATTTGGGCTCCCTCGCTGCGGCCAATCCAATTGCGTTGAATATCCTTCAGTGAGTCACTCCACTCGAGGTTATCCAATTCGTTGAGTAGACGTTCAGCATAAGCAGTTACTCTTAATTGCCATTGTTTCATCTGTTTCTGTTCAACAGGGAAACCTCCTCTGACCGACAAACCATCTTTAACCTCATCGTTAGCCAGTACAGTACCGAGTGCAGGACACCAATTCACAAGTGTATCTGCTCTGAAGGCCAGACGGTAATTATGCAAAACTTCTTCTTTACGAGCTTCACTCCAAGAGTTCCACTCTTCAGCTGAGAATGTCATCTTACGTGAGCAGGCAGCAGCAACATCTTGAGTGCCGTTTTTTTCAAATTTTTCAATCAGCGTAGAGATTGGTTCTGCCTTGCAAGTATTGTTGTCATAGTAGTGTGCAAACATCTTGAGGAATGCCCACTGAGTCCACTTGTAGTAACCTGGCTCACACGTTCTAACTTCACGAGACCAATCATAGCTGAATCCGATTTTGTCAAGTTGTTCGCGATAACGGGCAACATTTTTTTCGGTTGTAACTGCAGGGTGTTGACCTGTCTGGATTGCATATTGTTCTGCGGGCAGTCCGAAAGAGTCGTATCCCATTGGGTGCAAAACATTGAATCCGCGTTGACGCTTATAGCGACTATATATGTCTGATGCAATATATCCAAGAGGATGACCTACGTGCAGCCCTGCTCCAGATGGATAGGGGAACATATCCAATACATAAAATTTGGGTTTTGTTGCATCTTCGGTTACTCGATATGTTTGGTGTTCTTGCCAATAGCTTTGCCAATAGCTCTCAATCCTTTTAAAATCGTATTCCATATATTTATTTCTTTTGATTCCAAGTAATCTACAAAAGTAAGATTTTTTTCAGAAAAAAATCTTGCTTTTAATAATTTTCATTACTTTTGATGTTGAAATCGAATATTTTAGAATGGAATTAAATGCTATTTCCAGACAGTTTGAATTGCTGGGAGAAAGAATTGTCAACTTCAGACGCACTCTACATCGAATGGCTGAACTATCTTTTGAGGAGTATCGAACTGCTGAATTTATAAAATCTGAACTCGAAAAAGAGGGAATCGAGTGTAAGTCTATTGTCAAAACTGGAGTCCTTGCAGTGGTCAATGGTAAAAATCCCGATCCTCAGCACCCCGTTATTTTGCGGGCAGATATTGATGCTTTGCCGATACAAGAGTCAACGGGACTTGAATTTGCTGCGGATACTGATGGCGTAATGCACGCTTGCGGACACGATCTGCATACGGCTGCATTAATGGGTGCATTGATTGGACTGAAAAGTCTCTCAGAGGAGTTTGATGGTACGGTTTGGGGAATTTTTCAACCAGGAGAAGAGGTCGCTCCAGGAGGAGCTTCTGAGATTATTGCATCAGGACTATTTGATGGCATTAAGCCACGAGCTGTTATCGGACAACATATCGAAGCAGGAATGGCAAATAATCTTTTTGGATTCCGTTCTGGACAGTGTATGGCATCTGCTGATGAGATTCATATCAAGGTAAGCGGTTCGGGAGGACACGCTGCAATGCAGCACAAATATTCGGATACGGTATTGACGTCGGCTCAGTTGATTGTGGCACTGCAACAGATTGCTGCACGAAATTGCAATCCGATGACTCCTACGATTATTTCGATTGGACGTGTAGAGGCTCTCGGAGCAACGAATGTGATACCATCAGAAGTGACAATGTGCGGAACGATGAGAACCATAGATGAGGTATGGCGTGTAGAGATTAAAAACAGAATACGTGAAATAGCCTCAGGTCTTGCTGTTTCAAGTCGTACGAATATTGATGTGCAATTCTCTCCGGGCTATCCTTCTGTTATAAATGATTCGCAACTTACGGCGGCATCTGTCTTAGTTGCTCAGAAGGTAGTAGGTCGGGAAAATGTGATCGAACAGCCCATAAAGATGACAGCTGAAGATTTCGGCTTTTATGGCAGTGTCGCACCATCGATGTTTTACAGATTCGGAGCAGGTGTCGGTAGTAACGATGCCCATTGTGCAAATTTCAATCCCGATGATTCGAACTTGCCGACAGTGGCAAAATTGTTGTGTTGTTTGGCAATAAATGTGATTTGCGACGATTTTAGATAATAATTTCAAAAAATTGTTGCATTTGAAAATTATTCGCTACATTTGCAGCGTAAATTTACATTTAATAATTAAATACTATGGCTTACAAAATTTCAGAAGATACTTGCATCGCTTGTGGTGCTTGTATTCCAGAATGCCCGGTGGGCGCTATCAGCGAAGGTGATGGATTCTCAGTAATCGATCCGAGTATGTGTACTGAATGTGGTACTTGTGCAGGCGTTTGCCCAGTGGAAGCAATTCACCCGGAATAATCGTATTTCTGATGACGATTAGAAGGCTGTCCTCTTGAGACAGCCTTTTTTATGTCTTATATTCAGTATAGTTGGGGCGAGATTCAAAAAAGAATTGCCACCTCTAATTGAGATGACAATTCTGTTCTTAGGTCAGTATTAATTATCTTTTTCTCTTTGAGAATTGCATCTCGTCGAACAGATAACTTGCTCCGCCTATTTTGTCAATTACAAACAGTACGTAACGAATATCTACCGAGATGTTACGACAAACTACTGGGTCGTATTCCAAGTCACTCATAGTACCTTCCCAAGTGCGGTCAAAGTTTGCACCGAGCAGTTCGCCACGTGCATTGAGAATCGGACTGCCTGAGTTGCCACCTGTTGTGTGGTTAGATGCAACAAATGCTACGGGAACTGTGCCATTTACAGCCCAACGACCATAATCTTTTGCTGCGTATACATCGCGGAGTCTTTGCGGAATATCATAGTCGTAGATGTCTGGATTATCCTTTTGCATAATTCCATCGATTGTAGTATGGCTTTTGTAGGTCATACCGTCAGACGGTTGGTAACCTTCTACGCGACCGTATGCGATTCTCAGTGTAAGGTTTGCATCAGGATAGAATGAACGATCTGTTTGGAATTCCATTAAACCTCGCATATAGATGCGATAGTTGTCGGTAATCTCAATTGACAGACGACGATATTCTGGGAATACGTGTTTAGCAAATGCATCGCGATATTTCACGAAGAATTTCATAGCAATGTCATTATTCAGAGCCTCCTCTGCATTTTCTTGTTGCATCAGGGTTTCAAATTTAGCCTGGTCTACGAGTGCAGAATTTGCGAATATATTTTCGATAACCTTTTCGACCGGAACATTTCCACATTTGGTACATTTCTCATCTGCACAAGTTCTATATTCCATCGGCATATTTTCAATATATTTTGCAAACATCAACAGTGAGATCTCTTTGTCAATCTGAGCAACATAGTTCTTGAAGTGGCCTTTTGCTGAAGAAACCTTTTCATCTTTTGTTTTAAGACGGCTCAGACGTTCTGCGAATGCAACAAATTCCATTGCACGGAATGCTTCATTATAGTAATCAAACATCAGTGCATACTTATCCATCTGGTCATACAGATCTCTCATTTGCGGGATAATATCTTTATAAGCAGGCTTATCCTGTGCCCAAGCCATATATTGTTCTTCGAGTTTGCGTTTTTTGTCAACCGTACCCAGACGTTTGATGCCTTTCATTTCTCCTTGCCATTTTTTCCACGCATTAGAGACATTGGCATTTTTTGATGCATATTTGATTCTGATTGCTGGGTCTGATGATTGATATTTGTTCATCACATCAAGACGCATAGTTCTCAGAGCAATCTTAGCAGGGTCGCTGTAATTGGCAATATAATCTATACCATCAGAGAGCAGATACTCCTGAGTGCTACCCGGGAATCCGTATACGAATGTGAAATCGCCCTCTTGCGCACCTTGAGTTGCAAGTGTGAAGAATTTTTTCGGACGATAAGGTACGTTATCCGGAGAGTATTTCGCAGGACGATTGTTCTTGTCTGCATATACGCGGAACAATGAGAAGTCGCCTGTATGACGTGGCCATACCCAGTTGTCTGTATCACCGCCGAATTTGCCGATTGATGATGGCGGTGCTCCTACCATACGCACATCTTCGAAAACTTCAAATACGTACATAAAGTATTGATTGCCATAGAACAGTGGTTTAATGTCAATTTTGTAAGAGTTGCCCTCAGCAGCCTTTGCTTTAACAGCTTCCGAATTTTTGTTGATTAATTCTGAACGTTCTTCTTTGGACATTTGGTCTGTAACGCCAGCTAAAACCTGTTCGGTTACATCTTCCATTCTAACAAGGAAAGATACAGTCAGTCCTGTTGGCAATTCTTCACTGCGATTCATTGCCCAGAAACCGTTGGTTAGGTAGTCGTGTTCTACAGTACTATGACTTTGGATAGCAGAGTAACCGCAGTGATGGTTGGTCAATAATAAGCCTTCGCCTGAAATGAGTTCCCCGGTACAACCTGTGCCGAACAATACAATCGCATCTTTAAGCGAGGTTCCATTTTCGTTGTACAAATCTTCAGCTTTGAGTTTCAAACCGCGTTGTTGCATTTGTTTGATGCGTGTTTTGCTGATTGTACTCGGCAACCACATACCTTCATCTGCACGGCTTTCCAAGTGCGCTCCCGCAACCAGCAGGGCGGACAGAATAAAAAGTATCGATTTCTTCATTATTTAAAAAATTTTATACCCACGCCAAAGATAACGATTATTTCTCGGAGATTCACTATCTTTGTTGTTGATTTTTAACTTTTAAACTAATTTTATTGAGATGAAATCTATATCACTTGTATTGCTCTCGGTACTGATAATGGTTGGTTGTGCACAAAAGTCAAACATCACAATTATTGATGGAATGGCACAAGGGTCTACATATCACATAGTTATCGCACAAGATACGACCATAGGACTACGTAATGCTATAGATTCGTTGTTCGAAGAGATTGATAATTCAGTTTCAATTTATAATCCCAATTCGTTATTGAGTAAAATAAATCGTGGCGAAACTGATTCATTGGATTCTCATCTGAAAATCTGTCTGCATCACTCTCTCGAGATGAGTCGCCTGAGTGACGGATTCTTTGATGTTACGATAATGCCATTGGTGAGGGCTTATGGTTTTGGTCGAGAGAAGGCAATTCAATCGCCCAATATCGATTCATTATTGCAATTTGTTGGCTATGACAAGATTGCAATAGAGGGTAATCGTCTTCATCGGTCGGACAGGCGAGTCCAGATTGACCTGAATGCTATTGCTCAGGGCTATACCGTTGATAAGTTAGCAGAGGTTTTTGATCAACGCGGAATTAAAAATTATCTGATTGAAATCGGAGGTGAAATTTTTGCACGTGGAGAAAAACTTGCAAATAAACCTTGGGTGGTGGGAATTGATTCTCCGCGTGAAGGTAACTATCTACCAGGAAATGATTTGATTCAGAAGATAGTGATGAATAATAACGGATTGGCAACTTCTGGCAACTATCGTAAATTCTATACCGATTCGATTGGTCGAAAGATTGTTCATACGATAAATCCCAAGACAGGATTGCCCATAGTGAGTTCGTTGTTGTCTGCGACAGTTTTAGCTCAAAATGCTGCAACTGCAGATGCTCTGGGAACATTTTTTATGATTATCGGTCTCGAAAATTCCAAAAAATTTCTTGCCGAACATCCTGAGATTAACGCACTGCTGATATATGATGAAAATGGGGAATTTCGGATTTTCCGTACTCCGAATCTGAATGTAGTCGAGTAATCGAGGATCCGATTTTCAGAAAGGTCTGATGTCTGGTACGTAGTCAATCTGACACTCTTCATTAGAAGAGTGGGTTGCGGCAATCAGGTCAAACTGAACTTCACAGTCGATTTCAGACTGTAAAATGTATTGCTCGGTTGCCTTTTGAATTAGTCTGAACTTATTTGGAGTCAGTGCCTCATAGGGGGTAGTCAAACTATTCTGCTTGCGACATTTTACCTCAATGATGTGCAGCGTGTTCTCTTTTTTTGCAATGATATCAATTTCGAGATGTCCCGATCTCCAATTTCGTTCTAAGATTTCAAAACCTTGAGAATACAAAAATCGGACAGCGGAATCTTCTCCGATCTGTCCGATCCTTGTTGTGTTATGTTTAGATTTCATATCCCGAATTAATTTTCTCCATCAACAATTTTGCAGCAGCCTGTTCTGCCTCTTTTTTTGACGAACCGCCACCACAACTTTCAGCATTATTGCTGATAACGATGGTAGACTTAAAGACTGGCATATTTTCAGAAAACGAAACATCAGGTTCGGTATCGAATCTTATATGTTTATGGTTTTTCTGGGCCCACTCGATGATTCGACTTTTAAAATCAGTCTCTGTCTGAATCAGTTCATCAATATTGAAACGTTCTTTCAGAATCTTATTGATGACAAGTCGGTTTATGAAATTATACCCTTTGTCTAAATATATTGCACCAATCATTGCTTCGAAGGCATCTCCATAGAGATGTTTCTGTGAGTGGGCAGCGTGATGTTGCAGAACGACATAACGGCTCAATCCAATCTCGGTACTGATATTGTTCAGAGTGCTTCTGCTGACGATTTTTGACCTCAGTTTAGTCAAAAAACCCTCACTTTTATCGGGGAATTCTATGAATAAATAGTCTGAAACAATTGATTCTAAAACGGCATCACCCAAGAATTCCAACCGCTCATTATTCATCGTTCGGCCATCTTCGAGTGTGATTGAGGCCGAACGGTGAATAAGTGCCAATTTATAGAGTTCAATGTTATCAGGACAAATTCCAAAGACATTGTTAATTGCCTGATAGTACTCTTTGTTTGCTCCGAACCTTAATTTAAAAGGACGAAGTAGAAAATTCATCTTTCAGTATCGGACTATAATTTGCGAAAGATAACTGTTGAGTTGTGACCGCCGAATCCGAATGTGTTGCTCATTACTGCACGAACGTCGCGTTTTTGGGCTACGTTTTCAGTGAGGTTGAGTTTCGGATCGATTTTTTCATCGCGATTTTGGAGGTTGATAGTTGGTGGAACTACGCCTCTTGTGATTGCCATAATGCCTGCCAATGCTTCGATTGCACCTGTTGCACCAAGCAAGTGGCCTGTCATAGACTTGGTCGATCCAATATTGATGTTGTAAAGAGCATCTCCGAATGTCGCTTGCAGTGCCAAGATTTCAGCTACGTCGCCAACCGGAGTTGATGTTCCGTGAGTGTTGATATAGTCGATATCTTCTGGTTTCATTCCTGCATCGAGCAGTGCTGCCTGCATAGCGCGACGTGCACCATTACCGTCTGATGCCGGAGCTGTCATATGGTAAGCGTCAGCACTCATACCGCCGCCACACAATTCTGCATATATTTTAGCTCCACGAGCTTTTGCGTGTTCGTATTCTTCGAGCATCAATGCACCAGCTCCTTCTCCCATAACAAATCCGTCACGATCGCGGTCGAATGGGCGAGAGGCTCCTTGTGGGTCGTCATTTCTTGTTGAGATAGCCGACATTGCGTTGAAACCTCCGATACCGGGTTCGTTGATTGCTGCTTCTGAACCACCGGTCAGGATAACGTCTGCTTGACCATTGCGGATAATATTCAGGGCATCAATGATTGCGTGGTTTGATGATGCACACGCCGATACTGTACAATAGTTCGGACCTTTGAATCCGTACTTCATCGAGATATGACCTGCTGCGATATCGGCGATCATACGAGGAATGAAAAACGGACTCATTCGAGGAGTATAACCTCCTTCGACAAAATCTCTAACTTCGTTAAAGAATGATCCAAGACCTCCAATACCCGAAGCCCAAATTACGCCTACGTTTTCGAGATTGGTTTTTTCAAGGTCAAGACCTGAATCTTTTACGGCTTGATCTGCTGCTACAAGTGCAAACTGTGCGAAGAGGTCATATTTTTTAACCTCTTTTCTGTCAAAATGATCCAGCGGATTGTATCCCTTGACTTCTGCAGCAAAACGTGTTTTGAATTTTGATGCATCAAAACGGGTGATAGGGCCTACGCCACTAACACCTTTTTCGAGGTTATCGAAATATTCTTCAGGGGAATTTCCTAGCGGGTTCAGTGTACCGATGCCAGTGACAACTACTCGTCTCTGTTTCATAATGTATATTATAGTGTATAGTTTTTGTACTTTGCAATCAGTTGTTCAAAACCTCAGAACGCAATGCAAGCCTGTTCCCAACTTGGTTATGCTGAGAACAAGCTGATATTGCATTTTACGGTATTCGAATTACTGCTTTTTTGACTCGATGTAAGTGATTGCATCTCCTACAGTTGCAATTTTTTCAGCATCTTCGTCTGGAATTGAAATATCAAATGCTTTTTCAAATTCCATAATAAGTTCTACGGTGTCCAGTGAATCTGCACCAAGGTCGTTTTGGAAATTTGCTGCAGGTACAACTTCTTCCGCGTTAACGCTAAGTTTGTCTACGATAATTTCAACGACTTTAGAAGCTACTTCTTGTGACATGTTTTTCTTTTTTTAGTTCAACAATAATCTCTTTTTATTCTGAATCAAATAATGTAAAAAATCAAATATTTGAAACGAATCTTTTGCAAAAGTATAACTTTTTTCCATAACTTTGGCATTGAATTAGAACTTTTTAGCAACATTTTTTAAATCTTTTTTGTTAATACGTTGATTATGAGAAATATAGCTATTTTTGCATCTGGAAGCGGAACCAATGCTGAGAATATAATCAGACACTTTTCCGATTCATCGAGGGCAAAAGTTAAATTGATATTGTCAAATAAGGCTGATGCTTATGTTTTGGAGAGGGCTCGTAAGTATGGGATTAATCATCTGACATTCAATCGAGAACAATTTAGATCGGGCGAAGTGCTTGAAACTCTGCGGAGTGCTGAGATTGATTACATTATCTTAGCCGGTTTTTTGTGGTTGATGCCTGCAGATATTCTTGCTGAGTATGATGGTCGGGTGATTAATGTGCATCCGGCATTGTTGCCGAACTACGGTGGCAAGGGTATGTATGGAGATAATGTCCATAAGGCAGTCGTTGCTGCCGGCGAAAAGTTCTCTGGTATAACGGTGCATCTAGTGAATGAACGTTACGATAGCGGAGATATTCTTTTGCAGGCAACTGTACGACTCGAATTGGGTGAAACTCCCGATTCTTTGGCACAGAAGATACATACTCTTGAGTATGCATATTTCCCGATTGTGGCCGAAAACGAAATTAACCGAATTTTCTATCCTAATGAATAACCTTTTAAATAATAAATAATATATGAGACTACTTTTAATAAGCAATTCGACAAATGCCGGTGAGGCATATCTCGAATATCCGAAAGAAAACATTCGTGAATTTTTAGGTGATATTAAAGATGGAATTATCTTTGTTCCCTATGCTGCGGTTTCGTTTTCATATGATGAATATCTGACAAAAGTTCAGAATCGTTTTAGTGAATTTGGTGCAAAGATCGAGTCTGTTCACAATTTTGAAAATCCGGCAGAGGCAGTTCGTAATGCTAAGGCAATTGTTGTTGGCGGTGGTAATACATTCCACCTTGTGAAATGTATGCAAGAAACAGGTGTGATGGATGCAATTCGTCAACGTGTGTTGGCTGGAGTTCCATACATCGGTTGGAGTGCAGGTTCAAATGTGTCTTGTCCGACTTTGTGTACAACTAACGATATGCCGATTGTTGAGCCGCAGTCATTCAATACATTGGGATTAATTCCATTCCAGATTAACCCTCACTATCTTGATGCACACCCTGATGGTCACGCTGGTGAAACTCGCGAACAACGTATTATCGAATATATTGCTGCCAACCGTCAAATGTACGTGGCAGGTTTGCGTGAAGGTTGTATGTTCTTGGTTGAGGACGAAAAACTTACTTTGATTGGTAAACGTCCGTTGAGAGTGTTCCACTATGGAGAGGAGACTCGTGAATATACAGCTGCTGACGATTTGTCATTCCTGATGAAGCGATAGGTTGGCATTATATACGCATAACGAAAAATCCCGTTTCTCGATGGAAACGGGATTTTTAATTATATTATAAGGTACTATGAATTTGTTATAATGCTTCTGAAACATTGATGATATAGTCGCCCATACGTTCAAGTTCTGAGATGAGGTCGATGTAGTATGTGCTACTTTGGTAATCTGTTTCATTCTTTTCGATTTTTAGAATCTCCTCTTCACGCAGATTGTTTCTCAAATCGTTGATCTCGATTTCGCAGTCAACGGCACGTCTCAGTTCGGCGTGAGTTAGTGTTTTGTTTGCCAGGTTCTCAATCATAATGGAGTAAGCCTTGTCAACGACAGAATATAGAGTGTCGATTTTTTCAATCTGCTTGTCTGTGAATTTCTTATTGTGAATATTTCGACGTGAGATTATTCGGCTGATTGCTTCTCCCGAATCACCTAAACTTTCGAGTTCGCCAATGATTTTGTACATAGCTCGGAGTTGAGAGTTGGTATCCTCGCTTATGCTATCTTGAGGCAGGGCATTAAGGAACGTGGCGATTTCAAACTGAATCTGGTCAGCCATCTCCTCGTATTCTACCAATTTTTTGCGATATTTTTCGAATTCATCTTCATCGGTGGCGTGGATTGCACGCTTTACGTAACTGAATCCCTTGCGTGTAATTTCTGCGAAATGAACGATTTCGTTGCGGGCCTGACCTACGGCAAGTTCAGCAGTGCCTACAGGGCCGGCATTGATGAACTTAAGATTGAAGGAATCTTCATTAGTATCGTTTTTCGCTTTTATGATGGTCGTTACAATCTTGACAATTAGAGGGGTGAAGCCAATCAACACGATGGTGTTGATTGTATTGAACAATGTGTGTAACATTGAGACTCCGTAAAGTGCAGCAGTTGATTCATTGGAATTGGCTTCGATCGTAGCATTGTATACAATTTCCGTGGGATTCGGGTAACCTAACCAGGTGATGATTGTTCCGACCATTGTTAAGAATGGTTTGAATAGAATCAGAGCCCAAATTACACCGAATACATTGAATACGGTGTGTGATAGGGCTGCACGTTTAGCATTTGTTGAGCCGACAGAGGCCGCAATATTTGCTGTGATTGTAGTGCCGATATTTTCGCCGAGTACCATTGCAGCAGCCATATCGAATGGTATCCAGCCGAGACTCATCATAATAAGAGTCAGTGCCATAGTCGCACTTGATGATTGCAGTACAAGTGTCATAATGGTACCGAATAACAGGAATATCATAACTGAGCCAAATCCATAGCCTGTCCATTTAGAGATGAATGAAAGGGCTTCTGGTGTTTGTTGCAAATCAGGAACCGAATTTTTCATCAATGACAAACCGAGGAACAGCAGTGCAAACCCGATGATAAATTCACTTATATTTTTAAATTTGTCTTTCTTTGAGATGCTGAGAATAAAGCCCAATGCCATAAGGGGAACTGCTAGAACAGAGATGTCCATTTTGAATCCGAGCAGTGAAATCAACCACGCAGTGATGGTTGTACCAATGTTGGCACCCATAATGACTCCTATGGCTTGAGTCAGGGTTAGCAGACTTGCGTTAACAAAACCGACAACCATAACTGTTGTCGCACTTGAGGATTGAATTACGGCTGTAATCCCGAGTCCTGTAGCGACTCTTTTTAGGGGATTTGATGTCATTGCTTCCAGGAACTTTCGCAGTCTGTTACCTGCTGTTTTTTGAAGTCCTGAACTCATAAGGTTCATTCCATAAAGGAACATTCCTAACGCTCCGATTAGCGTAAAAAGTTGTAGTACCATAAATTTGTAAATATTTTATAATTGTTTTTTGTGAAAGTAAAGAATCGGACACTCAATTGCATTAGAGTGTCGGTTTTATTAACATAATGTTGATTTAGAAAAAAGGGTGAAAAGTTGTGACCGATGAAAATCGGTGAATTTTGTTGAGGAATTATATTGATAACACTTCTCATTTTCGTTTGCAAAGGTAGTAATAAAAAAAATATTTGCAATAAAAAAAGTGCTAAAAATAAAAAACTGCTCGATGTGAGTCGAGCAGTTTTTTATTTCTTCCCGTTAAAGAAGAAGATTAAGCCTCCTTTTTTGAAGCTACCTTCTTTTCTTTAATTTTAGCTTTCTTACCAGTGAGGTTACGCAAGTAGTAGATTCTTGCACGTCTTACAACACCGACTTTGTTTACTTCGATGCTTTCGATGTGCGGTGAGTAGAGAGGGAAGATACGTTCCACGCCTACACCATCAGAAATCTTACGAATAGTGAATGTTTGAGTTATGCCAGCACCTTTACGTTGGATAACGATACCGCGAAAACTTTGCAAACGTTCTTTGTTACCTTCTACGATTTTGTAGGTAACTGTGATAGTGTCGCCACTTTTGAAGTTAGGCAACTCTTTCTTTTCCCAAAATGCGTCTTGGGCAATTTTAATAAGTTCGTTCATTTTTAGTCGTTATTTAACGTGGGGAATATTACGGGCAATCATTTAGCCTCATAAGAGATTCCTTCCACAAATTCAGGCCACAAAGGTAAAAAACTTTTTTTGTTTAATAAAATTTTTGCACTAATTTTTTCTTTGCAATAAAAAAGTTCAGCTCGTTAAATGTAAACGAGCTGAACTACTATTGTGAATTACAGTTTATTAACCACACTTTGAGTGGCCACAAGTTGTACAAACCAGACAGCCCTCTTGATAAACCAATGAATCTTGTCCACATTCGGGGCATTTAGGTGCTTTGGGTTTGGTTCCGTCGGGAATGTATTTGTGTAATGCACGAGCCACACCATTTTTCCACGTATTGATGGTTTCGCTATCGAGGCGGAGTGATTCGACGAGGTGAACGACGTCTACGATAGGCATTCCGTTGCGTAACACACCAGAGATGAGTTTTGCATAGTTCCAGAATTCACTATCGAACAAACGAGAGATTCCTCCGATGGTATTGGTATAGCCATATTTATCTTTGTACTGGAAGTCGTAACGTTTTGATCCGTCCTCTTCGCGTACTTTAAGGATTACGCCTTTAGTGATTTTGCGAGGAATGAACATCGCATCTTCTTCGATTTTACCGGTAAAGATTTCGTAGGGTTGACCGTTAGACATTCCGACAAATGCAATCCAATCTTCATCGCCGTTCTTAAAACGTACGATGTCTGCATTAAGCTCTTTTGGACGGTGCAGTGGTCTTTCTGAAGTCTGTTTTTCTTTTTTCTTGTTGGATACGAGTACTCCGTTGCGTGAGCCGTCGCGATATACGGTTACGCCTTTGCAACCTGATTCCCACGCTGTAATGTACACCTCTGAGACAAGTTGTTCAGTGACATCACTAGGCAGGTTTACTGTAACAGAGATAGAGTGGTCGACCCATTTTTGAATTGCACCTTGCATTTTGACCTTGTTGACCCAGTCGATATCTGCAGATGTTGCCTTGTAGTATGGTGACTTCTTAACCAATTCATCTACTTGGTCATCAGTCATTGCATTGATTTGCTCTTTTGTGTAACCATTGATATCGGCCCAAGTCAAGAACTTGTGGTGGTATACGTTGTATTCTTCCCAAGAATCACCCACTTCATCTATGAACGAAACCTTCACGTCTTTGTCGTTCGGGTTGACTTTTCTACGGCGTTTATAGACAGGCAGGAATACAGGTTCGATGCCTGAAGTTGTCTGAGACATCAGACTTGTAGTTCCGGTCGGTGCGATAGTCAGCATTGCTATATTACGACGACCATTCTTAACCATCATTTCATACAATTCGGGATCAGCTTGGCGAATTCTTGAAATCATCGGGTTATTCTCTTCTCGTTTTGCATCGTAGATGAGGAACGGTCCACGTTCGCCTGCCATAATAGCAGATGTTCTATAAGCTTCAACTGCGAGAGTTTGTTGCACCTTGACTGAGAATTCGATAGCCTCGTTGGTTCCGTATCTTAAACCAAGAGCTGCAAGCATATCGCCTTCTGCCGTAATTCCCAAACCTGTGCGGCGGCCTTGCAGTGCTTTGTTTTTAATTTTGAGCCACAAATCGTGTTCTACGCGACGGATGTCTTCATCTTCGGGGTCTTTGGTGATTTTGCTGATGATTGCGTCAATTTTCTCAAGTTCGAGGTCGATGATGTCGTCCATCATACGCATTGCTTTCGAGATGTGCATTTTGAACTTCTCGAAATTGAATGTTGCATTTTTGGTGAACGGATCGTCAACGTAGCTGTAGAGGTTCATTGCCAATAGTCGGCAGCTGTCGTACGGGCAAAGTGGAATTTCTCCACACGGATTGGTTGATACTGTCTTGAAACCGAGGTCTGCGTAACAATCGGGTACAGATTCTTTTGCGATGGTGTCCCAGAATAGGATTCCCGGTTCTGCCGATTTCCACGCATTGTGAATAATCTTATTCCACAGAGTCGTAGCATCAATTTCCTGACGGTGAGTCGGAGTTTTAGAATCGATCGGGAATTGCTGGGTATATTTCTGTTTATTTTTGACAGCATTCATAAACTCGTCATCAATCTTGACCGAGATGTTTGCTCCGGTAATTTTTCCGGTGTCAACCTTCGCATTGATAAAGTTTTCTGCATCAGGGTGTTTGATTGATAGTGAAAGCATAAGGGCTCCACGTCGTCCGTCTTGAGCAACCTCGCGAGTCGAGTTTGAATATCTTTCCATAAACGGAACAATCCCTGTTGAGGTCAGGGCACTATTGAGCACGGGACTTCCGGTTGGACGAATGTGTGATAAATCGTGACCAACGCCACCACGACGTTTCATTAATTGAACCTGTTCTTCATCAATACGGATGATACCTCCGTATGAGTCTGCCGGATTTTGGTGTCCGATTACGAAACAGTTTGACAATGATGCGATCTGCAGATTATTGCCGATACCTGTCATTGGACCGCCTTGAGGAATTATATATTTGAAATCTTTCAATAAATCGTAGATTTCCTCGTGGCTCATCGGGTTCGGGTAGTTGTTTTCGATGCGGGCGATCTCTGTAGCGATGCGGTTGTGCATCTGTTCCGGAGAAGATTCATAGATTTTGCCAAATGAGTCTTTGAGTGCATATTTGCTTACCCATACGGTGGCAGCTAGTTCATCTCCCGCGAAGTAGTCTGTCGCCTTTGATACGGCATCTTTGTACGAATATTCAATCAATCCGTCGTTGTTTTGGGTGTTGTTTTTGGTCATATAGTTTGAGAATTAACGCATTACTACTTGATGGCGGGATATTTGTGATACTCCGCCGTTACAAATGTACAGCAAAACTATCTGCATACCTAAAATTTTTTAGACTATTTTCTCAACAAATAATCAACATTATTGCAATTAATTCATAACCAACGCTTTGATTTATTTTATTGAAAATCAGCGTGTTGTAAGTGGTGGTGTTGTGAAAAAGTGTGGTGCAGGTGCTTGTGGCGCGATTTTGAGGCTATTTGCCGAGTGAGATATTTTTTTGGGGAATGTGGAATTTGCATTTGTCTTGGAGTTAAACAGTTTTTTGAAGAAACGATATGTATTTATTTCCTCGTAAAAATGATTGATGAATTTTATAATTTTTATTCGTTATATCCTACTAATGTACTATAATTCAGTGTAACTAATTACTTGGATTTAATTTGGAGACTTCTGTTTATTGTCGTTATGTTCTAATAAATTTTTGTATAAAGAATAAAAAATGTGAAGTTTTTTGAAAAAGTTTGTAAAAATGTTTACCTTTGCGAGTTAATTAGTAAAAGTGTCTGTATGATGAGCAAGAGTTTCAGACTTGAAATTAGGACTTTATTGTTACTGGCAGTCTGTCTGATGGCAGGCAGTTGCTCGGTGTTGAAGAGTGCTGAGAGAGGAGATGATAAGGTCGAAACTGTCGTAAATGGTAATGAGCAGAACGATTCGATAGCAAGTGGTGCCGTTAAAAAAGAACGTGTGCGAAAGTCTGTCAAACAGATGTCTTATAGTCGCGTCTACAGAATCGGTACCCCCTATGATAAATTCTGTTTCGCAATGCTGATGTTTGAAAACAAAAGGTTCGAAAGAGCTATCGGTTTGTTTGATGACGCATATCCATTCTTTGTGAATCAACCTCAAGCTGATTCGCTGGTTTATTTTCGTGCCTTGTCGCACTTCCGCAGAGGAAACTTCCAGGTTAGTTGTGCCGAATTTGACCGTTTCCGTAAACGTTTCGGGCAAAGCGATTTTATCGAAGAGGCCGAATTCCTCTACGCAAAGGGATACTACTATATGTCGCCAAAAACAGAACGCGACCAGACTACAACATTGCAGGCAATCTCAACATTGTCAGACTATTTGGATCGATATCCAAAAACATCGCGTCGTGAAGAGATTAATGGTTATATAGCTGAACTGCGTCAAAAATTGTATGATAAAGAGCTGTTGAATGCTAAGGTCTACTATGATGTTGGTCACCATAAGTCGGCAGTGTATGCCCTTAAAAACTTGTTGGCAAATCAACCTGAAACAACTCACCGTGAAGAGGTAATGTACCTAATCGTCAAGTCAAGTTTCAATCTGGCTGAGAATTCGGTCGAAGAGTTGCAACATTCACGTTATCTTGATACGATTGATAACTACTATGACTTTATTTCGGAGTACCCTGAAACTAAGTATAGAAAAGAGGTCGATAAAATTTTTAAAACAGTTCAGAAATACGTAAATAAACAAAAAGATAATAATAAGGAGTCAGAAGATGGAAATCAAGAAGAACGTTCCGAATAACACTATTACTCGCAATTTGTCTAAGGTGGATAGCCCTACGGGAAATATCTATGAATCTGTTATGGTGATCGCCAAGCGTGCAAATCAGATTTCGACAGAGATGAAACAGGAACTTAATCGAAAACTCGCTGAGTTCTCGACAAGTAATGATACTCTCGAAGAGACATTTGAAAATTGTGAGCAAATTGAAATCTCAAAGTATTATGAACGTCAGCCCAAACCGGTTCTGATTGCAACAGAAGAGTTCCTCGAAGGAGAGCTTTTCTTCCGCGAAACCGAAGAAAACTGATAGTCTGTCGAGATTGAATTTGTAACCCTTCGCGGTAAGAAATTTTTAAATCCGGAAGAAACCGAAGGGTCGCTTCCGGATTTTGTAGTATCATAAGTTAAGAAATTCAGATATGCTGAAAGATAAACATATTGTCGTTGGAGTAACAGGAGGTATTGCTGCGTATAAGTCGGCAATGATCATTCGATTGTTAGTAAAACAAGGTGCTGAAGTTAAGGTTGTTATGACCCCAACAGCAAAACAATTCATTACCCCGTTGACACTGGCTACGCTGGCAAAATCCCCTGTGTTGGTAGACTTTTTTAATCCTGAAAACGGAGAGTGGAACAGTCACGTTTCGTTGGGATTATGGGCTGATGCTATGGTGATAGCTCCGGCAACAGCTGCTACTATTGGCAAAATGGCCAACGGTGTGGCTGATAATCTGTTGGTTACGACATATTTATCTGCCAAGTGTCCTGTGTTTTTGGCTCCTGCGATGGACCTCGATATGTGGCATCATCCGACTACACAGCGTAATCTTCAGACACTCAGAGAGTTTGGTAATATCGTGATCGAGCCTAATAGTGGTGAACTCGCAAGTGGACTCGATGGCAAAGGTCGAATGGCAGAACCTGAACAAATTGTTGATGTTTTGGATTTTATGATTAATCGTACAACCGAACTTGAAGGTAAGCGAATTCTAGTAAATGGTGGCGGTACGATTGAACGTATTGATCCGGTGAGATTTATTACGAATGATTCTTCGGGCAAGATGGCTTGCTCGATTGCCCGCGAGTTGGCGATAAGAGGTGCAGAGGTGATCTTTGTCGCAGCCAGAATGTCTGTCAATCCGGAGGGTATTCCGGGAGTGACGGTGCGACGTGTTGAATCGGCAGATCAAATGTATGTTGTTTGTATGGACGAGTTTGACAGAGTTGATGCTGCAATTCTGGCAGCAGCTGTAGCTGACTATACACCGGCATTCAAAAGTGAACATAAACTAAAAAAATCTTCAGATTCGATGTCCATCGAGTTGTTGCCGACTCACGATATTGCAGCAGAATTGGGTGCTTGCAAAGGCGAACGAAAGGTTGTTGGTTTTGCACTCGAAACAGATAACGAGTTTGAACACGCTGAAGATAAGTTGATTCGTAAGAATCTTGATTTTATTGTTTTGAATTCATTGCGTGATCAGGGTGCAGGGCTGGGTGTCAATACCAATAAAATTACGATATTGCGTCCGAACGGAATGAGAACTGCGTATGAGCTGAAGTCAAAGACAGAAGTAGCTCGTGATATTGTCGACGAATTGATTGCTGAGTTTGAAGTTTAGTTTTGTAATATGCTGAGAGATCTGCACATAGAAAATTTTGCACTGATTGATTCGCTTGATGTGAGTTTTGCATCGGGATTGAATACGATCACGGGTGAGACAGGTGCCGGAAAGTCAATAATCCTCGGGGCAATGGGGTTGATTCTTGGCGGGAAAGCAGAATCTGGACAAGTTAAGGTGGGTGCTCGTAATTGTGTGGTCGAGATGTCATTTGAATTGCCCGAGGTGTTTAAGCCGTTGTTCGAATCACTCGATATCGAGTGGTATGACATAGCAATAATTCGAAGAACGGTCTCGGCCGAAGGACGTAGTCGTGCCTATGTGAATGATCAACCTATTACACTGCAAGATCTAAAATTGTTGACTTCCAGATTCTTAGATATTCACTCACAACATCAGAATCTGTTGCTGGGTGATCGTTCATTTCAGATTGATTTGCTCGATTGTGTAGCCGATAATCAGAAGTTGCGGGATGATTACGCAGTGTGCTATAATGAGTGCCGACAGTTGGAACATACACTGCAAGAATTGAAAGATAATGCTGCTAAAGATAGTGCCGAGAGTGATTATCTGACCTATCAGTACACGCAACTTGCTGAAGCAAATCTGACCGAAGGAGAACAAGAGAGTCTTGATCAGGAGTTGTTATTATTGTCCAATGCGTCGGATATAAAGTCGGTGATGGCTGAAAATGTTTCAGTTATGAGTGATTCTGATTCGGCAATTATTCCTATGCTGAAGAGTCTGAAAGGCGAATTGATTAAAATTGCCAAGTGGATGCCTGAAGCTGAAGAACTAGCTGTAAGAATCGAACAATGCGAAGTCGAACTGAAGGATATCTCCGCCGAGTGTGAATCGTTGGCAGATAAAACTTATGACGATCCAGCAAGGCTTGATTTTGTGACTCAACGACTTGACCGACTCTATTCGCTGCAACAAAAGCATCATCTGGATAGTGTCGAGGAATTGATTGCTTTGAGAGATGAATTGCGAGTAAAACTCGATAGTATGGAGTCTTGCGATGAGCGTATTGCTGAACTTGAAAAACAATTGAAAAAGAGATCCGGTGAATTACATATTGTCGCAGATGCACTTTCGTCGAGTCGCAGAGAGGTAGTGTCAAAGGTGTGTGATTTTGTGACTGAGAATCTTTCACAACTTGGAATGATGAATGGTCGATTTGAAGTGGAAATTACACCTTGCGAATTGACCAATAAAGGTCAAGACCGAGTCTTGTTTATGTTCTCGGCCAATCGTAATCAGCCGTTGCACCCATTGGAACGTATCGCTTCAGGCGGAGAAATGGCTCGTGTAATGTTGGTAATTAAGGCATTGGCTGCGAAATATAAAGAGTTGCCGACAGTGATTTTCGATGAAATTGATCAGGGTATTTCGGGTGAAGTTGCATATAAAACCGGAAGCCTGATTGAACAACTTGCAAATGAGATTCAGGTGATAAATATAACTCATTTGCCTCAGATTGCCGCTAAGGGAGATACCCACTTCTTAGTATATAAGTCTGATTCAGAACAGGGTATATCAACCTCTATTGTGAAACTCTCAAGGGAGCAACGAATCGAGCAAATTGCCAAAATGATATCAGGCAGCAATATGACAGATGCTGCCCGTAAACAAGCAGAAAATTTATTAAATTATTGATAATTAGATGATAACCATAGAACAAGTAGAAGATATTGTAAAGCGACTGGATTCGCTGAGGAGGCATCTTTGACATCGAGACGTTAAAGATACGACTTGATGAGGAAGAGTCAAAAGCAGGAGATCCTGATTTCTGGAATGATCCCAAAGCAGCCGAAGAACAACTTAAAAAAAGTGCAGCAATAAAATCTCAATTGACCGCATTCGACCAGGCTCGTAATCTGGTGGCTGAACTTGAATTGATGCCTGATTTCGTAAAGGAGGGTGTGATTGATCCGCAAGATGCAGACGAGGCATTGGTTGCTGCAGATAAGGCAGTATCGGCACTCGAAATGCAAAATATGTTGCGTTACGAAGAGGATAAATTGGGAGCAATTCTTGAGATAAATTCTGGTGCAGGTGGTACTGAAAGTTTGGATTGGGCTGCAATGTTGCTCAGAATGTATCGTCGTTGGGCTGAACGTAAAGGTTATCAGTTGAAAGATATTGATATTCAAGATGGTGACATAGCCGGAATAAAATCGGCAACAATCCAGATTGATGGTGAATATGCCTATGGTTTCTTGAAAAGTGAAAACGGAGTTCATCGTTTGGTGAGGATCTCTCCGTTTGATTCGAATGCTCGTAGACACACAACTTTTGCCTCGGTCTTTGTCTCGCCAGTGATAGACGATAAGATTGAAATCGTAGTTAATCCGTCTGAAATTGAGTGGGATACGTATCGTTCGAGTGGAGCGGGAGGTCAGAATGTTAATAAGGTCGAAACGGGTGTTCGACTGCGACATCTGCCCTCGGGAATCGTAGTGGAGAATACCGAAACTCGTTCGCAGTTGATGAACCGTGAAAGAGCAATGGCAATCCTTAAATCGAAACTCTACCAGAAAGAACTCGAAAAACGAATGGAGGTTCAAGCCGAATTGGATGGACAAAAAAAACGTATCGAGTGGGGATCACAAATCAGAAATTATGTAATGCACCCATATAAATTGGTTAAGGATTTGAGATCAGAACTCGAGACCAGTGATGTGAATGCTGTGTTGGACGGTGACCTTGATATGTTTATCAAAGCCTATCTTATGGAATTTGGATTTAAGGCGTGAAAATTTCAAGTGTAGTTATTGTTATTTAAAAAACAATAATTAAATTTGTAGTTGCAAATAGTTATCTCAGAGAAGATTAATATTTTTAGAAAAATATATAACAGATTATGAAAGAAAGTTTGAGTCAAATAAGAATCGGTGTATTTTATGATGGCAATTTTCTGCTTCATACATCGAATTATTACAATTACATTCACCCTCAGCATCGCCGTTTAAGTATCAGTGGTTTGCACGAATTCATCAAACGACGTGTCGCTGAGGAGGAAAATCTGGATTATAGAAATTGCGTCATAACCGAAGCTCACTACTTCAGAGGTCGAATCAATGCAGTTGAGGCAAGCCAACGTGGTACCCAATTATACAACGATCGAGTTTTTGATGATATTCTGATGGCTGAAGGTGTGCATACACACTATCTGCCGTTGCGTAATCTGCAAGGTCGAAAAGAAGAACGTGGTATTGATGTTTGGTTGGCACTCGAAGTTTTTGAACTTGCGATAATGAACAAAATCGATATGATCGTGTTGTTGGTGTCAGATACCGATTATGTTCAGTTGTTTAGAAAACTCTCATCACTCGGAATAAGAACAATGTTGCTGACCTGGGAGTTTGAATATCAGAATGATGATGGAAATAAGGTGACAACTCGTACTTCCCGTGAATTGATTCAGTTGGCAACATACCTGATTCCGATGCAAGAGGTTATAGAATGTGGCTTGGCTCAGGGTAATAAATTGATATCAAATCTGTTTGTGGGTATAGATGATAGGCAATCGGTAAGTGGAGATGATTCTCCTTTGATGGCAAATGTGAGTGAGGTACTGACTGTAAAGAATGGTTATGGTTTTATTAAATATCCCAATAACAATTTGTTCTTCCATTATCTTGATGTCGAGGGCGAGTTCAATGAAATAATGCCATATGATAGAGTGACGTTCGAAATCGAAAAAAATGAAAAGGGACAAGACGTCGCTAAAAAGGTCAGAAAGCTCACAACTGAGGAAATCGAAGCATATACGCGAATAGTTTCGGAAGATATGTAATAAACAATATAAATCTTCGTTAGCAAAATTAAGAGTGGAAAAATCTTGGTCTATGAGAGAAATTAAGAAATCTGAATTGATGCTAAATCCCGACGGCAGCATATTCCATCTGCACCTCAGACCGGGACAATTGGCTGATAGAGTGATTTTGGTGGGAGATCCGGCTCGTGTTGATCGCGTGGCTGAAAGATTTACGAAAAGATATTGTTCGATTCAGAACCGCGAGTTTAGAATTGTATCCGGTGAATATGGACACGTTCCAATCAGTGTGGTGTCAACAGGTATCGGTACGGATAATATAGATATCGTTATGTCAGAACTTGATGCTTTGGTGAATGTCGATTTGAACAGACGTTGTGAGAAGGAGCATCTGACTAAACTGAAAATATTGAGACTCGGAACTTCTGGAACATTACAGTCGGATATAGCTCTCGGAGATATGATTCTGTCAAAGATTTCAATCGGATTTGACGGATTATTGAATTTTTATAAGGGTAGAAATCAGATTTGCCGGGTAGATCTCGAACGTAGATTTTGTGATTTTGTCGAATGGAATCCTCAGATGGCAAGACCCTATTTCATTGAATCATCAGAAAAATTAAATCAATTATATTCGGATATAACAATTCCCGGAATGACAATTTCTGCTCCAGGTTTTTATGCTCCACAAGGTCGATGGCTCAGATTGCAGCCCTCAACACCTCCTGATTTTAACAATCGGTTGGCTTTGTTCAGGGCAGATGGATTGAGAATCACTAATTACGAGATGGAGTCCTCGGCACTTGCGGGATTAGCAAAATTGATGGGGCACGATGCTACGACCGTCTGTGTGGCGATTGCACAGCGTGCTTCGGGTGATAGTCGTACCAATTATCAGGACGCCGTTGAAAATATGATTGATAAATGTCTTGAAAAGATAATTTCAGCATAGAAATTTGATTTTGAGAGGAGTGGGTAGGTGAAAAGAATTTTTACATATTTGTTGCTTGTCTTAGGATTGTGTTGTTTCGCAGATAATGTGTCGGGACAATCTGTGATTGCTCAATATGGTAAAAAACAGTATAAAGGAGAGACAATACAGCACTTTGAACTCAAGCCTGTGATGGTTTTTGCCCGACCGATTGATATGCGTCGTTATAATCGGTTGGTGCGAAATGTCAAAAAGGTCTATCCCATAGCCAGGTATGCCAACGAACGAATGTTGCAACTTGAAGATGAATTGGCTGCAATTCCAGATAAGCGCAGCAGGGAACGGCATATTAAGTCTGTTGAGAAGGAGTTAATAAAAAGATACACTCCGATTCTGAAAAGAATGACAATTTCCCAGGGACATATTTTGATAAAATTGATTGACCGACAAACGGGCAGTACGTCGTATGCACTGCTTAAGGAGTTCAGGGGTGGATTGTCTGCGAGATTTTGGCAGACAGTGGCACGTATATTTGGCTCGAATCTGAAAGAGCAATACGATGCCGAAGGTGAAGATAGAATGATTGAAATGGTTATAAGACTCTATGAGTCAGGTAGAATATAAATGATAAAATCTTATAATTAAAATTAAAACAGATGGATAATTTTGTGAAAATTAACGATTCGGTTTACGTAATTAGCGTGAACGATAGACGTAAAGAACTATTTGAAAATATTTGGCCATTGCCAGAGGGCGTGTGCTATAATTCGTATGTTATTATAGATGAGAAGATTGCTCTGCTTGATACGGTTGAAAGTACTCGTGGAGCCGGTTATGTCGATTCGATAGCACGTCTGTTGGGTGATCGTCAACCCGATTACCTGATTGTTAACCATATGGAACTTGACCACTCAGGTGAAGTGGGTGAAATTAAAAAACGTTGGCCTAATATTCAGATTGTTGGTAATGCCAAGACATTTAAAATGATTGAAGGTTATTACGGAATTACTGACGGTTTGGTTGAAGTTGCCGATGGTGATGAACTTGATCTTGGAAAACATAAGTTGAAATTTGTATTTACCCCGTGGGTGCATTGGCCAGAAAGTATGGTTACATATGATGCTACGGATCAGATATTGTTCTCGGCAGACGCATTCGGTACGTTTGGTACACTTGATGGAGCATTGTTTGATGACCAGTTTGCACGTGGTCGCTATGATAACGAGATGCGTAGATACTACTCGAACATTGTGGGTAAATTTTCAGGAATGGTTCAGAAAGCATTCGCTAAACTGGCAGGTGTTCCTGTTAAGATTATTGCTCCGTTACACGGCCCGATCTGGAGAGAAGATCCAGGATATGTATTGGGACTCTATGACCGCTGGAGTAAATATGAAGCAGATGATGCTGTTGTAGTCATTTATGGTACAATGTACGAAAATACTGCAGCCGTAGCCGATAGAATAGCTCGTACATTGGCTCAACAAGGAGTAAGAGATATTCGTGTTTATGATGCATCGAAGACTCACGTGTCATTCCTGATTAGCGAAATGTGGAGATGTAAAGGTATTATCTTGGGTAGTTGTGCGTATAATGGCGAAATGTTGCCAACAATGACTAATGTTATTTCACATATGTCTCACTTGAGTTTGAAAAATCGTTATCTCGGTTTGTTTGGCTCGTTTACCTGGAATGGTGGCGGAGTACGCCGTCTGGCAGAATTCGCAGAAAAATCGGGTTGGGAACAGGTCGCAGCTCCGGTAGAAATTTTTGGTATGGTTACTCCTGAAAAACTTGCTACGTGTGATGCGATGGCAACTGCAATGGCTGAACGTATAGTAAAATAATTGTTATGGATATAAATGCTAAAGTCGGTGCAACGGGATTGGCCGTTGCAAAAGTTGATCGCGCTAAAAGTGCTGCAGCTGTTGGTAGCGGACTATTGGAGGTTTATGCAACCCCATCAATGGCTGCGTTAATGGAACAGAGTGCGTGTGTTGCTTTGGACGGTTCGTTGCCGGAGGGGTGGACTACAGTTGGCGTAATGCTAAATCTCGAGCATACACGAGCTACACCGATGGGAGCGGATGTTGAAGCTCAGGCTGCAATTATTGCGATAGATGGTCGTATTATTGATTTTGAAATTGTGGCACGAGATAATCGTGGTGAGATTGGTCGAGCTACGCATCGCAGGATTGCCGTTGAGTCTGCACGATTTATGGCAAAACTAGGTTAGTGCAACTTACATATAAAAATTAAGGGTGTTCCGTGTGGGACACCCTTTTTATTTGACTGGATAATAAAACTATTCTGCGTCAAGTCTTACAGCGATAACTCCTGGCAATTTTACAAGAGCCTTGAAAGTAACTGTCTTGTAACCAGCTTTAGTAACTGTCACTTCAACAGAATCTTGTGGGAAAGATTTGTAGTTTCTTTGAGTACCACCTGTGATGTTAAATTTGTCAAAGAAGCTATTCGGGCCTTTGATTTTAACTTCAACATTTTCAGGAGCAATATTGTTTTTCATATCCTGAGCAACAACCATCAACATTGTTGGTGCAAAATATTTTCTCGGAAGAGTGTCTGCAATATATGCTCGTCCTTCTTTCGGAAGATTGATTTTAAGGTTAACTTTTTGAGCACCAGCACTCAAAGAGAGTACTACTACTGCGATCAACGCGATCAATGAAAATTTTTTCATAATTTAATCAGTTATTTTGTGTTAGATTATTTTTTGTAGAATGGAGGACGAACAACTTTAGCTTTAAGTTGTTTTCCACGAACAACGATATTGATTTCGCTACCTGTCTTAGAGAATGCTGTAGCAACATATGCCATACCGACAGCTTTCTTCATTGATGGTGACATTGTACCTGAAGTAACGTGTCCAATGATATTGCCTTCGTTGTCATCAATCTCATAGCCGTGACGTGGAATACCGCGGTCGATCATTTCAAAGCCTACGAGTTTACGGCTAACGCCTTCAGCTTTGAGTTGTTCCATTTTTTCGCGATCGATAAATGGTTTGTTGTCTACGAATTTAGTGATCCAACCCAGACCTGCTTCGATTGGAGAAGTTGTGTCGTCAATATCGTTACCATAGAGACAGAAGCCCATTTCCAAACGCAATGTGTCGCGTGCACCAAGACCGATGTTTTTCAGACCGAATTCTTTACCAGCTTCCCACATAGCATTCCACAATGTTGCAGCAGCTTCTTTTGGGATATAGATTTCGCAACCACCTGCACCTGTGTAACCTGTGATAGATAAGATTGCATCTTTAACGCCACCAACTTCTGTTACGCAGAATGTGTAGTATTCCATATCTTCAACCGGTTGATTACACATTTTCTGAACGAGTTTCATTGCCAACGGACCTTGGATTGCCAATTGTGCGATATCATCAGAAGCGTTATAAAGTTCTTTATCTTTACCGATTTGCATACCCATTTCTTGACCGTGTTTGCTAATCCAAGCCCAGTCTTTATCAATATTTGCAGCATTGATAACCAAGAGGTATGATTCTGCATCAAAACGATAAACCAACAAATCGTCAACGATACCGCCTTGACCATTAGGCATACAAGTGTATTGAACCTTACCGTCGTACAATGCAGTTACGTCGTTAGTTGTGATTTTCTGAAGCAATTCTACAGCTTTAGGACCTTTAACCCAAACTTCGCCCATATGGCTAACGTCAAAAACACCTGCAGCTTCGCGTACAGTTGTGTGTTCATCAGTGATGCCTGAAAATTCGATTGGCATATTGTAACCGGCAAATTCAGCCATTTTGGCTCCGGCTTCAATGTGGTAATTTGTAAATGGAGTAGTTTTCATATTATTAAAAATTTACTTTCAGTTTGGTGCAAAGTTACAAGTTTTATCGGAAATTATACTTTTTATTGGTAATATTTTTTTAAATTGAGTTAATTGTTATTGATTGGTTTGTGGTGAAGTTGTTTTTGTCTACTAAAAAAGATGTTTAGTCTACTAAATTTGAAATGGTCGTTTTGATTTATTAACTTTGTTTCCGTACTCGAAAATAGAAGGTTATTAACCTTTACTAAACCAAGAATCCTGTCTTAATCGGACAGGATTCTTTTTTTCGTGGTGATTTGTTATTTATTGTCGTAAATAAAGTTTGGTGATATTCCGGCCTTAAATTTATTTATCACCTCTCCATTTGGAGTCATTTCAATCAGGTAACCAGATTGACTGAAATCGACGGCATCACATATTACGAAATTATTTTTCACGATATCCATTCCGTAAAGATATGTTACTTCGGTCGGAGTGAATGCCAATGAGTAGCTGTCTGATTGGATTGAATACTTACATATGTACGACTTGTAGTTGCTATCTATTGCACTGAAATAGATCGTATTGTCCAAAATTGAAATTCGAGCACCCCATTGATCTACTGTGATTTGGTCGAGACGTTTTTGTAGTACTATCTGTTCCGTAGTCGGGTCAATTTTTATTAGTAATGTTCCGTTGTCATCGGTAGTCAAAAGCCAAAGGTATCCACTTTTATCCACAACCATTTTCGAGTCAGCAGTCGCTGAAAAGTTGAGTTTTGTGAAATTATCGGTAGCCGTATTATAGATTAATGTTTCATTGCCGGCCTTGATGAATAGTTTCGTACCGACAGCAGTCATTAGGTTTGTAGGAGATCCGACATAGATTCTGCGAACGATTTCGAATGTACGGGTATCAATAATTCGGAGTGAGTCGCACGTAGCATCAGTCAGTACTGCCTTGTAGCCTCCGATTCCGCAGATGTATCTAGGTTGGGTGCGTGGATTGTAGAGCAGTATTGTTGCTTGTGATTTAAATTGCTTATCATCAACAACTTCTACTTTGGCAGAATTATTTAGTACGATGTAGAAATTGTCATCAATCAGTGACATCGATTGAGCCACATCGCCCAGCGGTCTGCCGTTGATGCTTTGGAACAGATTCTGGCGTACCGAGCCATCGTTCATTATTGCCGTGATTGATGCATTGCCTCTGGTGTAGTTGCCTTCGCAAGTGGCAAAATAACGAATACTGTCTACAAGAGTTGGTTGGTCTGAGTCGTGATAATCTTGATTATTATCACTGTCGCAGGCTGTGAATCCCAGCAAAAGTGCTGAGGTCACAAACAGATTAAGAAAATTCTTTCTCATTCTCATTAATTTTTTGCAGTTGTCAGACGTGATGCTTAACACGTGGCAGCTGCGGTTAGTAATTAATTGGGAATAAAAAGAGTGATACAAATGAATTGGCTTTATGGTCCAGTATTAGCTGTTTAAGCCGAAACATTGTATTCGCTGCCTTTTACCCGAAGCATTGAATAGCGAGTATCGAGGCAGGTTTTCTGGCTTCCTCAGATTGTTTTAGCCTTCCCATCCAGATGGACAGTGACTTGGAGTTGTAACAATCTTTTTTTCGAGGTTACAGCTACGGGTACAGCTCCGGATTTGCACCGGATTCCCTATTATTCTGAACAGACCGAAAGGATGGTTCAGACACCTTGATTCTCCGATACAAAGGTACGTAATATATTCTTGACTTACAAAAAAAGCACCGATTTTTTCGGTGCTTTTATGATTAATAGAAATCTATCTTACAGATTATCTTTGACATAGTTGATGCAGCGTTTCATCAGGTGGTGACGAGCTCCGCCCAAAATCGAGTGGTTCTTGTCAGGATAGATCATCATATCGAATTGTTTTCCGGCACGGATCAATTCGCGAATCATCTCCATTGCATTTTGTAGGTGAACGTTATCGTCAGCCGAGCCGTGAACAATCAGAAGTTTGCCTTTCAGTTTGTCTGCAAAGTTAATAGGTGAGTTCTGATCGTAACCATCTGGGTTGTTCTGAGGCAGTCCGTTATAGATCTCTGTGTAGATTGAATCATAGTAACGCCAATTTGTTACAGGGGCAATCGAAATTGCCATTTTGAATACGTCAGATGCTTTCAGAATACAGTTCAATGACATAAATCCACCGAAACTCCAACCGTAAATGCCGATGCGTGATGCATCAACATAAGGCAGTGTTGCAAGATATTTCGCAGCATCAGTCTGGTCAATTACCTCGAAGTAACCGAGGTTGCCGTATGTGCATTTGCGGAACTCAGCTCCTCTGTAACCTGTGCCGCGGCCATCGACACAAACTACGATATAACCCTCTTGAACCAATGCATCTTCCCAAGACATCTGCCAACGGTTTGCAACTTGTTGTGATCCAGGTCCACTATATTGAGTCATAAACACAGGGTATTTCTTGTTCGGATCGAAGTTGTTGGGTTTAATCATAAATCCGTTAAGGGTGATGTCCATTGAGTTCTTGAATGTGAAGAATTCTCTTTGAGGAACTCCGTACTCTTCGAGGGTTTGTTTGAGTTTTGCATTATCTTCAATCATACGCACGAGTTTGCCGTCTGCAGTATGAATCGATGTGATAGTTGGAGTTGTCAAATTTGAGAATCTTGATGTGTAGTATTTCAGACCTCTTGAGAAGTTTATGCTGTATGTGCCGGCTTCGGTAGTGATGCGTTTTTTGCCTTTACCGTTTAGTTTGATAGAGTAGAGGTTGCGTTCAAGCGGAGATGTCTCGGTAGACATATAATATATAATGCCTCTCTTTGAGTCGATGCCGCAAATCTGAGTCACTTCCCACTCGCCTTTTGTGATTTGATTAAGCAGACCTTTGCTGATAGAATAAAGGTACATATGACGCCAACCGTCGCGTTCGCTCATAACAATGTAGCGATCTCCGTCTTCGAGGAATGTTGCAGTTTCGCTGCTGATTCGTTCGATGTATTTCGGATCACTTTCTTCATAGACTACGCGTGTAGCACCCTTTTCGTCGGCTACCAACAGGTCAATGTCGTTTTGAAGTCTGTTTGCACGGAACAGGGTGAGTTCGCCTTTGGAAGTCCACTGAATCCAAGGAATATATTGGTCTTTTTCTTCACCGATGTCGATTTTGGTTCTGTCACCTGAAGCAAGGTCGTGAACATAGATGTCGACGTATGAGTTAGGTTCGCCCGCTTTCGGGTACTTGAACGAGTAGACGGTCGGGTAGAGTTTGTCATCGAAACGGTTCATCGGATAGATGCTCACGTGTGATTCGTCGAAACGGTAGTATGCAATCTTCTTTGAGTCTGGTGACCATTGGAAACCATCTGTGAATCCGAATTCTTCTTCATAAACCCAATCTGTGTGGCCATTGATTATTTCGTTAAATTTGCCATCTTTAGTCAGTTGAGTCAGTTCGCCACTTTGAACGTCAATGACGAAGATGTTGTTTTCGCGAACGAATGCAACCTTTTTGCCGTCAGGAGAAAAACGTGCAATTTTTTGATTTCCCTCTGTCAGCAACGGTTTGAGTTCTCCCGTAGCAATGGTGTATAGATAGTAATCTGCAGTATACGAGTGACGGTAAATCGGAGTGGCATTAGTCTCGAGCAAGATGGTCTTTTCGTCGGGACTGAGTTGGTAGCCACTCGGTTTGATTTGAAGTTTTGCTGCTCCACAATCAAACATAATTCCTTCGAGTTTGCCTGTCGAGTAACTGTAACGAACAACGTTGCCTTTTTCTAATGCAGTGTAACTCAGGCCATTGGCCATTGAACGTTGAGCTGGAACATATTTTTGTGCGAATGTTCCGTTTTTGATTTGCTCGTAACTGAACGGTTTGCTTGCATTTGCAAAAAGCATCGTACAGCACAACACAAGTAATAATAAAGGTTTCTTCATATTGTTAATAAGTTTAAAAATTTCTCCTAAATAAGGGTCTACAAAGGTATACAAATAGAGGTGTATTTACAATAGTTAGAGGTTTGAAAAATGGTTAGAACAAGAAATTTTTAAAAAAAATAAAAAAAAGTTTTGAAAAAATTTTGCAGATAAAAAAACTTGTCATATCTTTGCATCGCAATTGAGAGGTGATTGGGCGGTTAAGTGTGTTAGAATTATCGTTGCTTAAAATAAAATTCCTCAATAGCTCAGTTGGTTAGAGCACCTGACTGTTAATCAGGGGGTCCTAGGTTCAAGTCCTAGTTGAGGAGCACCACTTGAAGAGATGATTTATAGAAATCATCTCTTTTTTCTTTTTATATCTCTGATTTTTGAATTATTTGGACGTTTCTATTCTTTTTTGAAAAAAATAACATTATCTTTGCGAATCATAAATTATCAAAATCTGTAAATGATGGATATTACTAAATCAGAACTTTCGGGAAAAACAAGAACCGAACACGACCTTTTGGGTTACAAAGAAGTGCCTGTAGAGTATTACTTTGGTATTCAAACATTGCGTGCACTCGAAAACTTTGACATTTCAAGATCTAGACTTTACTTCTATCCTGAGTTTATCAAAGCATTGGCAGTGGTAAAAGAAGCTGCTGCTTTGGCAAACAAAGACCTCGGAGTAATGGATGCTAAAATAGCAGATGCTATCGTTGAAGCTTGTAAACGCATTGAAAACGGTGAACTCCACAACCACTTCGTAGTGGATATGGTACAAGGTGGTGCGGGTACTTCAACAAATATGAACGCGAACGAAGTAATTGCAAACTTGGCTCTCGAAATTTTGGGTCACAATAAAGGCGAATATGAATATTGCCACCCGAATAACCACGTAAACTTGGCTCAATCTACAAACGATGCTTATCCTTCAGCAATTCGTTTGGCTATTTTGAACTCAAATCCAAAACTCGTTGCTGCATTGAAAGACCTTATCGCTGCATTTGAAGCTAAAGGTCAAGAATTCAAAGATGTTATCAAAATGGGCCGTACTCAGTTGCAAGACGCAGTGCCTGTAACTTTGGGACAAGAATTCGACGCTTATGCAGCTACTCTGACTGAAGAAATCGAACGCCTCGAACAAAATGCAAAATTGTTCTATGAAATGAATATGGGTGCAACTGCAATCGGTACAGGTATCAACTCAGACCCTGACTACACACCGTTGTGTATCAAACACTTGTGTGAACTCACAGGTATGCCGATTGTTGCTGCAAGCAATATGATCGAAGCAACTAACGATACAGGTTCTTATGTTATCTACTCGTCAGCCGTTAAACGTTTGGCAGTGAAACTTTCAAAAATCTGTAACGACTTGCGTTTGATGTCATCAGGTCCTCGTACAGGTTTGGGCGAAATCAATTTGCCTCCGATGCAACCAGGTTCATCAATTATGCCAGGTAAGGTTAATCCTGTTATTCCGGAAGTTGTTAACCAAATCGCATTCAAGGTTATCGGTAATGACTTGACAGTAACTTTCGCAGCTGAAGCTGGTCAGTTGGAACTCAACGTTATGGAACCGGTTATCGTACAAAGTATCTTCGAATCAATCGAAATGTTGATTAATGGTATGAATACTTTGCGTGAACGTTGTATCAACGGTATCACTGCAAACGTAGAACACCTGAAGAATATGGTTTACAACAGCATCGGTTTGGTGACTGCATTGAATCCATATCTGGGCTATGAAACTTCAACTGTATTGGCTAAGGAAGCTTTGGTTTCAGGTTGCGGAGTCTATGACTTGGTACTCGAACAAGGTTTGATGGCTAAAGATGAATTGGACAAAATTTTGAAACCTGAAAATATGGTTAAACCTCGCAAAATGCCTAAAGGTAAATAATCGAGGCTTAATTTTTAAATAACTATTGAGTGGACATTCTTCAGTGGATGTCCACTTTTTGTTTTGTTGTGAGAAAGGTTAATTCATAAAAAAAGTGTAATTTTGTGGCTTAAAAGAAAAATGTAATAAAATAGTTTATATGAAATTAAAATTACTCACCTTTGTTGCATCGGCTATGTTATTGCCGAGTGTTGTTCTGCAAGCTAATGAGCCTATTAGAAAGAGCAACTATGATCTGCCCGCACAATTCTCGACGGACAGGATGAAAAATCTGATATATAGCACCTCTGTCACTCCGAACTGGATTGGTGACGGTCAACAATTCTGGTATCAGTATCGAACATCAAACGGAACAAAATATTGGTTGGTTGCACCTGCCAAACGCGAACGCAAACCCCTGTTCGACGAGGTGCAGATGGCAGCTGACCTTACGCGAATTACGGGTGATCCGTATGATGCACAACATCTGCCTAAAATGACTTTCAAATTCTCGGAAGATGGAAAGAAATTTACGTTCGATTTGAGTAGTACAAAAAAAGAGTACAAAAAAGATAGTACGGGTAAAATTAAATCTGAAACAAAAACTTTTAGATTTGAGTACGATATAGTAGGTCGTTTGCTGAAAGAGATTGAGTATAAGAAAGATACTGCTGATTTGAATTGGGCAAGTTTTTCTCCTGATGGTCAGACAATCTTGTTCTCTCGTGAATATAATCTTTATATGATGAATCGTGAAGACTACGAGAAACTCAAACGAAATTCGAAAGACTCGACTGTCGTTGAGCATCAGTTGACAAAAGATGGCGAACGTCACTTCCAATTTGGTGGTGGATATGATGACAGTGAAGAGTTTGATGAAAAGAAAATCAAAGAAGAAAAATCAAAACGCAGAAACGTATCAGTTGTATGGTCTCCTGATTCGAAACATTTTGTAACAGTGGTGAGAGATCAACGTAAGATTAAAAATTTCTGGGTGATTAATTCATTGTCAACTCCTCGTCCTAAACTTGAGGAATATAAATATATGATGCCAGGTGAGAAGGGAATACCTTATCATTTGTACCTGTTTGATGTGGCAACCAAGATTCGTAAAGAGGTCGATTTGTCAAGATTTAAGGACCAAACCGTAGAACTGAATCGTAAACCTGCATTACAACTTGATGCTCATAAGAAGGAACATAAATTTTCATTGTGGTTGGGAACAAATGAAAAATTCTATGTGACGATTACGAGCCGTGATTTGAAACGTATAGATATTTGTGAGGTGAACGTAGCTACGGCAGAACCTCGTACTCTGATTGAAGAAAGAATGAATACATATGTTGATGTTCGCCCAATGCAACCGATAAAGAATTTTACACAATTTGTGCATTGGAGTGAACGTGATGGTTGGGCACATCTTTATTTGTATGATAATGAGGGAAATGTGATTCGTCAGTTAACCACTGGAGAGTATCACGTTGAAAAGATATTGGGTGTAGACGAGACTGCAAACGAGGTGTATTTTACTGCAAATGGTCGCGAAAAGAATGAAAATCCTTACTATTTGCATTTGTATAAGGTTAGTCTTAATGGTGGTGCAGTTACGTTGTTGACTCCAGGTGATGCCGACCACTCGATTCAGACAGATGATGATAGCCGCTGGTTTATTGATAATCATTCACGTGTCGACCGAGCACCTGCGAGTGCGTTGTATGATCGTGCCGGTAATAAGTTAATGGATCTTGAGACTGCCGATATGTCGTCGTTGCTTGCTGCTGGTTACCGTTATCCTGAAGCATTTAAAGTTAAGGCTGCAGACGGAATCACAGACCTCTATGGAGTAATGTATAAACCATATGATTTTGATTCGACAAAATTGTATCCGATTATTGAGTATGTATATCCGGGTCCGCAGACTGAAGCTGTAGACAGCCGTTTTAATTTCTCAATCAGAACAGACCGTTTGGCTCAGTTTGGATTTATTGTGGTCACAGTTGGTAACCGAGGTGGACACCCTTCACGTTCGAAATGGTATCATAATTATGGCTACGGTAACTTGAGAGATTACGGACTTGCAGATAAGGTTGAAGCTGTTAGACAACTTGCTGCACGACACAAATTTATTGATATAAACAAGGTCGGAATTCACGGACACTCAGGTGGTGGATTTATGTCTACGGCAGCAATTTTGAGCTATCCTAACTTCTTTAAGGTGGCAGTGTCTTGTGCCGGAAACCACGAAAATAGTATCTACAATCGTTGGTGGAGTGAGAAACACCACGGTGTAACTGAGTCAATCTCTGAAAAGGGTGATACAACATTCCGTTACTCGATCAAGGGTAATTCAGAATTAGCACCTCGTTTGAAAGGTCATCTGATGTTGGTCACAGGAGATATGGATAATAATGTGAACCCTGCAAATACAATCCGAGTTGTTGATGCTTTGATTAAAGCCGGAAAGCGTTTTGAATATGTTTTACTGCCGGGTCAACGTCACAGTTTCGGTCAGATGAATGAGTATTTCTTCTGGAAAATGGGTGATTATTTCTGTCGCCACCTGATTGGTGATTCTCAAGATGATAGTGCGGATATAACCCAAATGCAAAAGTAAAATTGCGAAAAAGAGTAAAAAATTTGGTAAAAAACAAAAAATAGTTTACCTTTGCACCTCGCAAAGTGGAATAAAAACTAATAAAATATAGTAACTATGAAAAGGACATTTCAGCCTTCACAAAGAAAAAGAAGAAATAAACACGGATTCCGTGAAAGAATGTCGACTGTAAATGGTCGCAAAGTTTTGGCAGCACGTCGTGCTAAAGGTCGCAAAAAATTGACTGTATCAAGCGAATTGCGTCACCGTTAGAATCCGAGTGTGACACATTAGAGGTGTTACGAAATCGAAAGAAAAACTCCGTCTACATCAGGCGGAGTTCTTTTTTTGTATAATAATGTTGAGTCTAGTTGTAAGTGAAGATAGAGTCAGAACTACAATTTTTTCTGTAATAGTTCTGTCAGTCGTTTGATCGTATCTGTAGAGAATGTACTCTCTCCAATCTTTTTCAGTATCAGTACGTTGTGCATATCAGATCCGGCAACGTTATACAAATTTTGTTTGAGCAACCATTCTGCATTGTTTTTTGCACTCTGACCATACAGCCCGAACAACGATGCAAGATTCAATTGGAATTTCACATTAAACTCTTTTTTGAGTTTCAGGTAATAATCTTGTGTCATATACCTGTATCGTTCTGGGTGTGCCAGCAGTGGATGGAATCCCAATGATTTAACCCGTTTTATTGTGAATTCGAAATCGAGAGGCGGATTATAATAAGATGTCTCTACCAACAGATTTACACCTGCAATGGGCAACAAATCCTTATTATCAAGACGTTCGCTGAAAAGATTATCAATCATATACTCAGCGGCCAAGTGTAACTTGATTTTGCCAGAATAGGCTTGTTTTAGTTCGTTGAATCTATTGAGCAGAATCTCTGTCGTGTTTGGAATGTCTTCCATAATATGAGGTGTACACCAAATCTCCTGAATGCCGAGATTTTCATACTCGGTCAGAGTTGTCAGCGATTCATCGATAGTCTTTACACCATCATCTACCCCATACAAGAGGTGGGTGTGATGGTCGGTCCAGGCTGTCAGCAGATGCTGTTCATTTAGCGAAATCTTCTTTGAGAATGGCCACATATGCAACTAGTTTTTGTAGTAACCATAACCATATCGTTCGTTCGAAGTGGTCGCATTCATAATAATTGACATATTCTTGTAGACATTGTTACGATAGATTCGTTCGAGTTCAGGCAGCAAATTACGATCCATAAGGCCTGCACGAATAATAAACATTGTTCTGTCGGCAACCATTTCGATGATTTGTGTATCGGCTACGATGTTGATTGGAGGACAATCAATGATTATATATTCGTACTTATCTCGGAGTGAGTTTATTAGTTCCTTGAATCTCTGAGTTTCAATCAGTTCAGTCGGATTTGGAGGAATGGTTCCAACGGGCAGTATGTGCAATTTTTCGTGACCTTCCATTGGTATAATCAACTTGCTGATGTCATCGGTTTGCTGAGCCAGGTAGTTTGAAATACCCTTTTGTGGAGAACCGACATATCCTGAGAGTGAACCTCGTCTGAGGTCACCATCGATAACCAGAATCTTCTTACCTTTGATAGCGAGGCTGACTGCCATATTCATTGAGATGAATGATTTTCCGCTACCTGGATTGAAAGAGGTGAATATTAATACGTTTGCTGATGAATTCTTAGTCATCATAAAGTCGACATTTGTTCTCAGTACACGGAATGCTTCATTGATGACGTTGCGGTTAGTTTGTTCAACGACAATTTCGTAGTTGTCAGAATTTTTATTAATGAGTTTAAGACCTCTTTTTTCGGTATGAGTCGGAATTTCCCCGATAATTGGTATCGAAAGATGTTTCAGGTCTTCGCGATTGCGAACTTTGGTATTGAGTGTCTCCTTGAGATAGAGGAACACTATCGGAGCTCCTACGCCGAAAACCAATGCCATAAATATAAAAATCATTCTTCTCGGAGAAGTCGGAATACGAGTACCGTGAGGACTTGTAATCACGTTTGTGTTATATGCTGAGAATACCTGATTGAGTTGAGTCTCTTCGAGTTTTTGCAACAAATAGAAGTAGAGAGATTCCTTGACTTTCTGGAGTCGTTCGACGGAGATGAGGTAGGCAGCCTGATTCGGACTTGCTGCAATCTTGGTCGTGTTTTGAGAATTCTCTTTATTAATGTTCTGAATTTGGGTGTTAAGGGTCAGAATCTGAGTTTTTATTGATTCGACGATTGAGTTGCGAACCGAATTAAGTTCTTGGTCAATATCTTTCACCAAAGGGTTTCGTTCGCTACTGTTGAGTACCCAGCGATTTCGACGCATCATTTTAGTGTTGAACTCGCTGATAAGCGATTCGATGGTACTGTTATCCATACCTGTTGTTGCAGGCATCAGCTCGTCAGGATTCTGTTTGATGTAATCGAGGATATAATTACACATATATAGACGATTGTTCAGAGCCATTAATTCAGCATCGGCACGATCGCTTTTGTGCATATAGATATTAGATGCAGCCTCAATATCAGGAATCAAGTTTTCGCTTTTGAATGATGATATTGCCTGGTCGACACTATCGAGTTCGAATTTGAGGGACTTAAGACGATTGTCAATGAACTTGGCTGTATTGATTGCTACACGGTTTTTATCGTTGAGCCAGTTTTCATTGTAGATTGAAATCAGACTATTGAGTACATCGTCTGCACGTTCGTTCGAGTAGTCGTTCATTGTGAGGTCTACGACAGTTGATATTTTGTCGTGTCTTACGACAGAGAGTTTTTTCATAAATTCGTTAGTCGTTCTGTATAGACCTTTGCGGTAGACTGTAATCGTACGTTCAGGTTCAAAAGTTTCGGTTTTAGTGACAACCAATTTCCCGATGGGAGTAGTGATGGCCTGGTCGAATTGGCACGTGATTGGGTCTGAAGAGATTTTGTCTTTCCCGCGAACGAATTTTGATAATGTGACATTTTTGTCATCATTGATTTTCATTTCGAACTGTATGCTGAGTTCTTCGGGAATACCTGTAATCATAACGTTTACAGGCAGATTCTTGCCATAAAGGACATTTTTGCGAAGTGCTTTTGTCTCCTCATACTGAGTTGTTAGGTTCAAGTGTTTCACGACATTCTGCATCATAGTCAGTGATCTGAATATGATGAGTTCGTTATTAAGGTTTATTGATCCGCTGGTCAGGCCCATTTCAGATAAAGATAGACCGTTTATGGATTTGTCTCTGTCGTTGTCTTTAACCAAAATAGTCGCAGTTCGTGTGTATATAGGTTGAACAACAGATAGATAAAGGAATGCTATGGCCAGAGAAATAATAATAGATCCGACAAATAGTTTCCAGTGTGATTTACAGATCAGATAGAACTCCTGAATAGTTATTGAATTGTTTATCTGTTCGTTATTGTCGTTTTGTTGAGTGTACATATCGGTTGGGAGTATACGTTATTTAACAAAAAGCATAGTAACTGAAGTGAGCAGTGATGCCAGCGAAATCCAGAATGATGATGACCGAACATTATTGCCATTAATTGTAGATTGTCTGGTTCTCATATCGTTAGGTTGGATATATACTACGTCATTTTGTTTGAGGTAGAATGCCGGAGATGAATATAATTCGTTCGCCGAGCAAAGATTTATTTTATACGATTTTTGTTGATTATCTTCATTTCTGAGTACTATGATGTCGGTGCGCTTACCTGTAATTTTGAGGTCGCCTGCCATACTGATTGCATCAAGCAGCGTGAGATGGTCTTTAGTGATATTGTATCGTCCCGGATTTTCCACTTCGCCCAAGACTGAGAATGTCAGATTTTCGAATTCTACAGTCACAATCGGATTGCTGATTAGCTCTTGTTCGATCAATAGGGTCTTGATTTTTTCGGCAATTTGTAAACGAGTCATTCCATTGACAAATATATTACCGATAATTGGGAAGTCAATATAACCTTTTTCGTCGACCGTGTATTTTGAAATCTGTTGAGATCCTGTGAATGAATCAGTCTGGTTTCCTGCACGGGTAGAGTAGAGTAATGAGTTGAACTTATTGGCCAACTCTGAATCTTTTCCGCTGACAATAATTGTAAGTTTATCTTCGGGTTGAATTTTTATTGTTTTAGCTTGAATTGCTGTTGATATTTGTTGGTCTTGATTGATGTCTTGAAAATAAGCGACATCTTTGATGGGAGAACACGAACCCCAAAGTGAGATTACTAAAATTGAAATCAGAAATTTCTTCATACTTTAAAAGTTAGTTCAAATTATAATCTTGCAAATATACACAAAAAAAATGATATATTGCTTAAAAAAGGTTGTGGGGTACTTTTTTTATGAAAATTATAATCGGATTAAAATAAATATCCATAAATTTGTTCCAAATAATCGAAATGGAGATTACTGCATTAAAAAATAATTTAATGGGAGCCAATTGTTATCTTATCGAACATTTGGATAGGGTGATTGTTGTCGATCCGGGAATTAATAATGTTCACGTTATTGCAGAACGGTTGAATCATCGGATGCAGCATCTTGATTATGTGATTCTGACACACGAGCATATTGATCATATACAGGGAGTTAAGCCTTTGTGTGAGATGTTCGATGTTGAGGTCATAGCAACAGCAACTTGTTTTGAGTCGCTGAAAAATCCGAAATTGAATCTATCGGCAGCATATTCTGGAGAGGATCCGATAAGTTATGTCCCTAGGCGAGTTGTTTCTGTCGAGTCGTTGGGGGCAAAACTCCAGTGGGATGATGTTCAAATTAAGTTTTATCCGACTCCAGGGCATTGCGCTGGTGCTATGTGTTTTGTAGTTGGTGATTTCTTGTTTAGTGGTGATACGTTGCTTGAGAGAATCAAGACCTATACGACAGCTCCTGATAGTTCGATTGAGCAATTGGCTGTGTCGTTGACTATGATACGAAATGAGTTTGGTGTTGAAATGATGGTTTACCCTGGACACGAATCGTGTTTCAGGTTTGGTGATGTTATTCCGTTTATAGATTCTCAAATTAGATTGCTTAGACGGAAGATACTACTTAGCGGAAATAAAAAAGCCTAATCCAAAGATTAGGCCTATATGTTTCCTTAACAGGGTGGTCCCTCAGGGGCTCGAACCCTGGACCCCAACATTAAGAGTGTCGTGCTCTACCAGCTGAGCTAAGGAACCTTCGAGTGATCCAGCCGGGGCTCGAACCCGGGACCCCAACATTAAAAGTGTTGTGCTCTACCAGCTGAGCTACTGAATCTCCCTCAATTGCGGTGCAAAGATATTGCGAATTTTGAATATAACAAAATTTTTAGCAATATTTTTTTCGAAAAAAGAATATTTTATTCGTAGCTGCCATTTTTCAGCATAGAAACTTCGGCATCAGTTAGGAATCTCCACCTACCTCGAGGTAGATTTTTCTTTGTTAAACCTGCGAAATAAACTCTGTCAAGTTTTACAACTGAGTATCCGAGGGATTCGAACAGTCGTCTAACTACGCGATTTCGTCCGCTGTGAATTTCTATCCCAATTTTTTTCTTTGTTTCGTCAATGTATTGAATATCATCAACTTCTACTAACCCATCTTCGAGTTCTATGCCGTTATAGATTTTTTGGAGGTCATCAACAGAGACATTTTTGTTCAAGTCGACCTGGTAAATTTTCTTTTTATTGTATGACGGGTGTGTAAGTTTTTTTGTCAGGTCGCCGTCATTTGTGATGAGCAATACTCCGAGGCTATTTTTATCAAGTCGTCCTACGGGATAAATTCTCTCTTTGCAGACGTCGCCTATCAGTGAGATTACGGTTTTGTCGGCATTCGGATCTTCGAGTGTTGTCACATATCCTTTGGGTTTATTCATCAGAATATAGACCTTTTTTTCACCTTTAAGTCGTTGTCCGTTATAGATAACTTCGTCTGTGCTTTTGATTTTTGCACCCAATTCGGTGATTATTACTCCGTTAACTGTAATGAGTCCTTGAGAAATAAGTTCATCGGCTTCTCGACGAGAGCATATTCCAGACATTGAAATAAACCGATTGAGACGCATTGTTTCGGGCATATTTTTCGCTGATTCGTAACTTGGATATTCAGCTATGTTTCTTGCTCCATTTTTGCGAAATCTCTTGTTATTAGGTTCTTTGTGGTCGTTGAATCTTCCTCCTCGACTTTCTGGTCTTTGGTGTGAGAATTCTCGGTTATCTTTTGAGAATCTTCTGCGATTATCGAATGACTCTTCAGTTCTGTTAAAATTTCGATTTGGTCTGGTATCGCCATTTTCATTTCTATTGAATTTTGGGCGATTGTTTGAGTCGAAATTTGGATTAAACGAATGACGTTGATTGCGGTCGTCAGAGTTATATCTGTTGCCGAACGTATTAGAGTGTCTGCGTTCGTTAGATTGTTCATCTCGGTTATTGTAGCGAGGCGAACGACTCTTGCTTTCGGATATTCTCGGAGAACGTTCTTCTCTTGGAGTGAATGAACTTGATTCCCGATTTCTGCGATCTTTCATAAACGATTGTCCGGCGAAGTCGGTCGGGGTTGCAATCTCCTGAGCCTTCGCTTTTCGAGGACGATTGATCGTTGAATCTTCGCGATTGAAGCGATCTGAGTGAGTTCTCTTGGTTTGAGCCTCCTCTGAGTGATGTCTTTTTGATTCACTCTTGTCAAAGTAATTTCTCATAATAAAATATTGAGTTGTAATTGCGGAAAAATTATTTTTAAAAGTTGTGATTATTAATATTTTAGTACCTTTGTCCGCACAAACTCGGTGCAAAGGTAAATAAATTTCGTTTAAATATTTCTCTCTGTCGCCGAATAAAAACTAAATAAAACGAAAATATCTATGAATTATGATTTTGATCGCGTCGTTGAGAGATGCGGAACCAATTGTGAGAAATACGATAGTTTGAAACGAATATTTGGAACAGAAGATTTGGTGCCACTCTGGGTTGCGGATATGGATTTTGAGACTCCGGAGTTTATTATTGATGCATTGAAAAGACGTCTTGATCATCATATTCTAGGGTATTCGTACAGACCTGATGGTTTTTATAATGCTATTAAGGGGTGGCTAAAACGACGTTGGAATTGGGACGTTGAGACGAGTTGGATTCAGTTTACACCTGGAACGGTTTGTGCAGTGAGTCTTGCTATTAGGGCATTCTCGTCAGAGGGTGATGGTGTCGTGATTCAGACGCCGGTTTACGGACCATTTTCGTGGGTGATCGAGGGTAACAGACGGCGTGTAGAGTGCAATCCTCTGAAATATGAATCAAATGGACGTGCTGTGATTGATTTTGAAGATTTGGAAGAGAAACTCTCTCGATCGAAAATATTTATTTTATGTAATCCACACAATCCGACAGGACGTGTATACACGCGTAATGAATTGGAACGCATTGCGATGTTGTGTCTAAAATATAATATCATTGTTATTGCCGATGAGATTCATTGTGATTTGATTCAAGAACCATACCGTCATATTCATTTTGCCTCGCTTGGTGACGATGCTGCACGCCGCAGTATAACTGTTTCATCACCTGCAAAGAGTTTTAATATTGCGGGATTGAGTACAACCGCTGTGATTATTCCCGATCAGAAACTAAGACAAGAATTTCACCGCGAAGAAGAGTCGATACATATTGATCAGGGAAACATATTTGGAACTATTGCAATGGAGATGGCTTATACCTATGGCGATCAGTGGGTTGATAGTCTGAATGATTACATTAAGGGTAATATTGATTATGTTGTTGGATTTTTGGCTGATAAGATGCCGGATGTGAAGTGTTACCCACCTGAAGCAATGTATCTGATGTGGTTAGACTTCAGAGAGTGGGGATTGGAGCATAAAGAACTCTGTAAATTTATGGTGGAGAAGGCTCGATTGGGAATGTCCGAGGGACGTTTCTTTGGAGCTGAAGGTGAAGGATTTATGAGGATAAATGTTGCAGCACCACGAGTTATCATAGAACGGGCAATGACTCAATTATATGAAGCGTCGTTATTGCTAAAAAGATAATCTGACTATATGACAAAAAAGGCTGCCCATCGTCGAGCAGCCTTTTTATTTGTTTCGGGTAAATTATTCTGTGAATTCACCTTTGATATATTCAAACATATTGATATGTTCAGGTTTGAAGTCGCGAATGTACTCCCAACGAGCCGTATTCAAAGTTTTACCCTCTTTGATATAGGTTTCAGCCGAGATTGCATACTCATCAACTTCGCTTGCTTGGTGCAACAACAGGTGACCCATAATGATGTGACCTGCCATTTCGACCAGACGGCGTGCGTGGAAATCCAACAATTTGCCATCGTTCAGAGCCTGAACTGCTTCAACTGCTTGTTGATATTGTTCACGCATTTGAATCAATGTATCCATCAAGTGTTGCATTTCTGCTTTAGGAGCATTCTTTTCATACTCTTGCATTTGTGCGGCAAACAATCCTGTTGTAACAGCCTTAATTGCTGCAACCACCTGTAACTGAGATGTGCCTTCATAAATTGTTGTAATGCGGGCATCTCGATAGATACGTTCAATTGGGTAGTCTTTCATAAAGCCTGAACCGCCGTGAATTTGCAACGAATCGTAAGCGAGTGAATTTGAATATTCACTTGACATCAATTTCAACAGTGGAGTATAACCATCTGCGAGTTTTTGATATTGCTTCATTTCGTCTTTTTCTTCCGGAGTCAGTTTTCGGTCATTTGAAATGTGTGCATAAGCCTTGTATACGTCTACGAAGCGAGTTGTTTCATACAACAACGCACGTGTAGCATAAACTTTAGCTTTCATATTAGTCAACATTTCGTACATAGCCGGAAACTCGATAATTGGGTGTCCGAATTGTTCACGTTCGTGAGCATATTTGAGAGCTTCGCGGTAAGCAGCTTCGCAAACGCCGGCACTCTGTGCACCGATACCCAAACGAGCCGAGTTCATCAATGACATTACATATTTGATAAGACCCATTTTGCGAGCACCTACCAATTGAGCCGGAGCATTAGTGAATACCAATTCACAAGTCGGTGAGCCTTTGATACCGAGTTTATTTTCGATACGACGAACTTTTACGGCCATATGTTTGCGGTCGTACACGAACATTGACAAACCACGTCCGTCAGATGTACCATCTTCACTACGAGCCAAAACGAGTGATATATCACCATCGCCATTAGTGATAAAACGTTTCACACCGTTGAGCAACCAAGTTCCTTTTTCTTCGTCCCAAGTTGCACGCAACATAACCTTTTGCAAGTCGCTACCTGCATCAGGTTCTGTCAGGTCCATTGCACAAGTTTTGCCATATTGGATCTGAGTCAGGAATTCTTGTTTTTGTTCTTCACTTGCGAATTCGTTGAGTGTTTCTGCACAGTCTTGCAGACCCCAGATGTTTGCAAAACCTGCATCTGCTCTTGAAATCAGGTCGCAAGTCATCACGTACGGGACCATCGGGAAGTTCAGACCTCCATATTGACGTGGCAATGCGATACCATAAACGCCTGCGTCAATCAGAGCTTGATGATTACGTTGAGTACCTTCAGCATAGATTACGTGGTCATCGACAACGTGTGGACCTTCGTGGTCAACACTTTCTGCATTCGGAGCCAAAACGTCACCGCAGATTCCTCCGACGATTTCCAGAACCTTTTCATAATTTTCCATCGCATCCTCGAAATTAACGGGAGCGTAGTCAAATTTATCCTTATCTTCGAACCCGCGTTCTTTGAGCTCCACGATTTTTCGCATCAACGGGTGGCGCAGTTGATATTGCAGGTCTTTATTGTCAAGAAAAAAGTTAGCCATAGTTTATTTCGAGTTTTGTTTATAAGACTTAATCAGTTTTGGGATAACGTCCATTACGTCGCCACAGATTGCGAAATCTGCGATTTTGTTAATCGGTGCATCTGGGTCCGAGTTGATTGAGATAATCATTGATGATTCACTCATACCGGCAGTATGTTGGATTTGACCTGAGATGCCGCAAGCGATATAAAGTTTCGGACGTACTGTCGTACCTGTTTGTCCGATTTGGCGTGCGTGTTCAGTGAAACCTGCGTCTACTGCTGCACGTGAAGCACCGACTTCACCGCCCAACAGATTTGCCAATTCGTGAAGAATTGCAAAGTTTTCTTTTGATCCCATACCATAACCTCCAGCTACGATTACAGGTGCACCCTTGATATTGAGTTTTCTCTCTTCTATTTGGCGATCAATAATCTTGACAACGAGGTCTGAAGGTTGCAAATATTTTTCAACATCTACGGTTTTAACCTCTGCTGGAACCGGATTTTCGAGTTGGACTTTTTTCATCACACCTTCACGCACTGTTGCCATTTGAGGACGGTGGTCAGGGTTGATGATAGTTGCGATGATATTACCGCCGAATGCCGGACGAATTTGATAGAGTAAGTTAGTGTAATTCTTACCTGTTTTTGCATCGCTGTGTTCTCCGATTTCGAGAGATGTACAATCTGCTGTTAGACCGCTGTGCAGTGCCGATGAGATACGAGGACAAAGGTCACGACCCACGGTAGTTGCACCGAACAGGGCGATTTGGGGTTCTTCTTGGCGGAAGAGTCCACATACTACTGCGGCGTGGGGAAGCGTGCGATACGGAGCCATCTCCTTATGTTCGCCAATCCAAACGATATCTGCACCATAAGATGCGAGTTCTTTTTCTACTCCACCGAGGTTTGTTCCGAGCACGAGGGCTTCGACTTTACAACCAAGAGTATTGGCGAGTTCTCTTGCTTTGGTCAACAATTCAAGGCTTACGTCTGCGATGCGACCATTTTCATTTTCGCAATATACAAATATGTTGTTCATAGGTCTATCCGAGTGTGTGGTTAGAAATAAGTTCCTGCATCAAAGAGTCGATATCTTCGAGGCTTGAGCTAAGGCGTTTAGCCTCTTTTGCTTGGAACACTACATTATCAATCTTCTTAACTTTGGTTGGTGAACCCAACAAACCGAGTTCGTTTTCGTCAGCCGGAACATCTGCTGCAGTCAGTTCGTTGATTACGAGATACGGACGTTGTTCACGCAACTCTTTGTAGGTGTCATTTTCGAGTTCTGCAACTTCGGTTTTAGACATTGCGTGTTTGTACTTCATAAGCAGTTTTGCGTGACGAGGACGGCATTCTGCAGCCGAACCGTTCACTGTTACTACTGCAGGCATCGGGCAAGTAACTGTTTCTATACCGTGCTCCAAACGACGCACGATGGTAAGTACATTATCTTCGCAAGAGACGATCTCTTCAGCATAGGTTACCTGTGGCCAATTCATCTTTTCTGCAACCTGAGGTCCTACTTGAGCAGTATCTCCGTCGATAGCTTGACGACCTGCGATGATTACATCCGGATTAATTGTTTTGACGGCACAAGACAACGCATAAGATGTTGCCAATGTATCTGAACCTGCGAATTTTCTGTCGCTTAATACGTATCCGCCATCGGTGCCGCGGAATAATCCTTCACGAACGATTTCTGCTGCACGAGTTGGACCCATAGTCAAAATTTCTACAGTTGATCCGGGGATTGAGTCTTTAAGTCTCAAGGCTTGTTCCAAAGCATTTAAGTCTTCTGGATTGAAGATTGCCGGAAGAGCTGCACGATTGATAGTACCGTCTTCTTTCATAGCGTCTTTTCCGACGTTACGGGTATCGGGCACCTGTTTTGCCAGGACCAAGATTTTTAACGGTTTATTCATAGATATGTGAATTAGATTATAAAAATTCTTTTTATTTCGTTTTTTCAGTTTGAGGACTGATTATTATTTGTTAACTTCTTTGTTAGCTTGTTCGATCATTGCGGCACTTGCAGTAATGTAGATTTCCACGCGGCGGTTTTGGGCACGACCTTCTGCTGTTGAGTTGTCGGCTACAGGTTGGTCATAAGCAAGACCTTCTGCTGTAAAACGGCCACGCTCGATACCGTTACCAACGAGGAAATTAACAACTGCATTTGCACGTTCGAGTGACAATTTTTCGTTGATTTGGCGTGAACCTGTGTTGTCGGTATGTCCGTAAATTGTAACATCAGTTCCTGGGTTTGCTTTCAATGATGCAGCAAATTCGTTCAGAGCGTTGCGAGATGCTGTGCTCAGTGTGCTTTTGCCTGTATTGAACAAGATGCCGTCAGAGAAGGTAACCTTGATTGCCTGAAGATCGTTTTTGTCAGTAATAGATTCAACTTGAGCACCTTCGATTTTGGCGAGTTCTGCTTGTTGTTTATCCATTTTTTTACCGATGATAGCACCTGTTCCTGCACCAACGCCTGCACCGATTGCTGCACCGATTGCTGCACCTTTATTGCCATCTGCGATTGCTCCGATGATTGTTCCCAGCAACGCACCACCACCTGTTCCGATGAGGGCACCTTTACCGGTGTTGTTCATATTTGAGCAGCTAGTCAACGTTGCGGCTGCCATTAAAATTACTCCGAAGATACGTACATTCTTTTTCATAATACTGTCGTTTAAAGTTATCTGTTTGGGTCATCAATTTGTGCAAATTAAAAAATTTTACGATAGTCGCAATGCAAAAATTGATGAACTGCTAAAATTATTGTCTGAATATGGTTGCTTTACGATCTGCTCCTACCGAAACAATCCAAATCGGAATACCTGTCTCTTTCTCGATGAATTCAATATACTCCTTAAGTTCTGCAGGGAAATCATCGTAATTTTGAATGTTGCATATGTCGCAATTCCAACCTTTGAATTCTTTGTATACAGGTTCGATTTCAGCTTCGTGTTCGTATGGGAATTCTGTGGTCTCTACACCCTTTATTTTATATGCAATTGCAGCCTTGATGGTTTCCATCGTGTTCAGCACGTCGGTCTTCATCATAATGAGTTTAGTTACACCATTAATCATTACGGCATATTTCAGGGCTACCAAGTCGAGCCAGCCACAACGGCGTTTGCGACCTGTTGTTGAACCGAATTCACGTCCGATTTCTGCGAGAAGTTCGCCTGTCTCGTCGTGCAATTCGGTCGGGAACGGACCGCTACCTACACGTGTACAATACGCTTTAAAGATTCCGAAAACTTCGCCTATGCGACCTGGAGCAACTCCCAGTCCTGTGCAGGCTCCGGCACACACCGTATTAGATGATGTAACGTAGGGGTATGTCCCGAAATCGATATCCAGCATCGACCCTTGAGCACCCTCTGCCAATACGGCTACATCTTCGTTGAGGTATTTATTAATAAGGTGTTCGCTTTCGATAAACTGAAACTCTCTGAGTTTTTCGATTGCTTCAAACCAACGACGTTCATACTCGGTAATGTCATACTCGAAGTCATACTGTTTGAGCAGTCGCTGATGATGTTTCTTGAGATTGTTGTATTTTTCTTTGAAATCAATATCGAGCAGGTCGCCGACTCTCAGTCCAATTCTACCGATTTTGTCAGTATAGGTGGGACCGATGCCTTTCAGAGTCGAGCCGATTTTGGTTTTGCCTTTAGAGGCTTCAGATGCGGCATCGATTATGCGGTGAGTCGGGATAATGAGGTGTGCTTTTTTCGAAATCAAAAGTTTCTTTTTGACGTCGATGTTCTCTTTTTCGATAGATTCGATTTCTTCAGCTAATATTACAGGGTCAATAACGACTCCGTTACCAATAATGTTGATTGATTCGTCGCGGAAGATTCCCGACGGAACGGTGTGGAGTACGTAGCTGAGATTGTTGAATTTCAACGAGTGACCAGCATTCGGACCACCCTGGAATCGACTGATTACTCGGTAGTTCGGCGTTAGAACATCTACAACCTTACCTTTACCTTCGTCTCCCCATTGGAGGCCCAAAACTACGTCAAGTTTCATAATTGTTAACTATTGAAAAAAATGTTAAAACTATTGTCTGACAATAAGATAATTTAATGTCACACAAAATCGCAACCGCGAAGATAATAATTTTTTTGCAACAATTCTAATTTTTGGGTTGTTTTTTCAAGTTAGTGAAATCCATTCCAAAATAAAAATTAAAAAAAATGCGTTTTTTTTTGTAGAATAAAAAAAATGATATATCTTTGCAACGTCAAAAAAAATGGTGGGCGTAGCTCATCTGGTTAGAGCGTCTGATTGTGGTTCAGAAGGTAGTCGGTTCGACCCCGACCTCCCACCCCAGAAGGAAAAAGCGATTGTAACAAACACAATCGCTTTTTTTGTCTTTGAAGGGGGGGACGGGGGGACGGTCATAGCAAGTGGTGGGGCATTGAAGTGACAGATGAATATGCACGAGCATAGCAGGTTGGCTTAACTTAGAAAAATAATCCCAGACAAAATTTGAACAATTGATGTATGAAACAGGAAATCAATCCAATAGATAGTGGTCGAGAAACGGCATTTAATTTATGGATGACTTCACCAATGCCAATGGTAACACTTACCAAGACCTTTGATGTCACGCATATATATCGTGTCGGGAAAAAGAGAGGATTGAAATTAAATATGCTTCTCTGTTGGTGCATCGGCAAAGCTGCAAGTCAGGTGAAAGAATTTTATACGATTCCGGAAAATGGCAAGTTGTATAGGTATGACAGCATTGCGGTCAATGTAATAGTAAATAACAATAAAGGTGGTATAAGTTCCTGTGATATACCATTTGTGGATAATTTAGGACGGTTTAATGCCGATTATCTCAGTATGACACAATCGGTGAAGGTCTCTTGTGAAAGCATATTCAATGAGAATCATATGATTGTAGGTACATCGTCAGTTGTGGCAACAGAACTTGATTGTATCGTAAACCAATACACAAATTTATTCTCCAATCCAATGCTACTGTGGGGAAAATATAGAAAGAGATGGCTGAAAATTACTTTGCCGATTTCATTCCAATTTCATCACGTTCAGATGGATGGCGGACACGCAGCTCGATTTCTTGAACTGCTTCAGAGAACAATTAACACTGTTTAGTCTCTAAATATATGTCCAGATAAGTTATCGATGTTTAAAAATCCATTTTATCAGCAGTGTAACCATAAGTGCAGAACTGAAGTATAGAATGAATTTCCCAAACGATTTTTCGTCGGTGTCAGAAATAAGCAATGCCGAACCGATGAATAACCCGATTAACAATAGTACATAGGCAATTCTTAAACTAATCTGACGGAGAGTTCTGAATAGGGTTGTTTGATCGTCAAGGTATATCTCGTGGCGAATTTTTCCCTCTTTTAGTTTGTACATTATCTCGCTGATGTCTTGGGGTAGTTCGCGGATTACCTTCGCGTAATCGATTGCCGTGTCGTAGATTAGTGATGAAATCTTTTTGAATGAGAATTTTCGGTTTAGAATCTGCTTGGCGTGGGGGATAATCAATGGAGCAATCGACATATCGGGGTCAAGTTGTTCGCCAACTTTCTGAATGGTGGTCAGTGATTTAATCAGCATAAATATTCCTTTGGGAATATGAAAGTTATATTTAACCATTGTATTGATGGCGGTTTGAATGTTTTTGGCAATATCCATCTGGGCAATAGTCATATCGCCTGTATTCAGCATCAGTTGGTTCAGGTCGAATTCGAGTTCGTCCATTCGGTCAAAGTATTTTATTCCGCATAATTTCATCAGTGAATTGGCCAACATTCGGCTGTCTTTTGTCGCATATCCGAGTGAGAATGTAGCCAGAAATTCAATGTCTTGAGGTCTGAGAGTTCCGACCATTCCGAAATCAACGAATGCCACTACGTTGTTTTCCAGTACAAACAGGTTTCCAGGGTGGGGGTCTGCGTGGAAGAATCCGTGTTCGAACATCATTTTAATCATAGCCTTGGCACCATTTGTAGCAACAATTTTGGGGTCGAGAGAGGCATCTGTTAACGATTTGGCACAATTGGGCGTAATGCCTGTGATGCGTTCGTAAATCAAAAGTCTTCGTGTCGTATATGAGTGGTATATCTTGGGGATATAGACATTTTCATCTTTGTTGAACATCTCTCTGAAGCGTTGTGTATGCCTAGCTTCATTGCGGTAATCGAGTTCCATCATTATACCTTCTGCAAATTCTTCTACGAGTGCAGGCAGATTTATAGCTCTCATTTCGGGATAACGATTGGTCAGATTGCGGGCAATGTGTCGCATCATATACAGGTCGGTTCGGATTTTGTGTTCGATGTTCGGTCGCTGGACTTTGACAATAACTTGACTATTGTCTTCTCGTAGTACGGCGTGATAGACCTGTCCCAATGAGGCAGCAGCTACGCAATGCTCTGACAATGAAGAGAATATTTTGTCGAGAGGCAGATGTAGTTCGTCGGAGATAATGTTGCGGGCATCAGAGTCGTTGAATGGTTGAGCTTGAGATTGAAGCAGTCTAAGTTGCAAGCGGAATTTTTCGGAGATGATGTCGGAACGTTCGGCGAGTATTTGTCCGAATTTTATGTATGTTGGTCCGAGTTCTTCGATGATAATTCTTACGCGTTCGGCAGTGCTGTAGGCGTATGCAGGAGGTGATTTTTTGTGATTTAATGCTCGTCTGGATAGTTGTCGACCAATTGCAGTGCGTGAAAAAAACTCGATAATACCGTTGCGAATCAGTACGATTATGACTCCAAACATTCGTCGGAGCTTTAGCATTGATACATAAAATCCATAAGTTTTCATCTGATACCTCTGCACAAAAAAAGTGAATTCTGTATAGATTATACAAAATTCACTCCATTGTTATGTCGAGGGCAGATTAAGAATTTTCGGCAATCAGTTTGAGCAGTCGTTCTACGGCCTCATCTTGAGGTATATTGCGTTCTATGATTTGAGTGCCTTTGTAGAGTGTGATTTTACCTGGAGCTGCTCCGACATATCCGAAATCGGCATCGGCCATCTCTCCGGGACCATTGACAATGCAACCCATAACTGCGAGTTTCAAACCGTTTAAGTGTGCAGTTGCTTCTTTAACTTTTGCCAAGGTCTGTTGCAGATCGAACAGTGTTCGTCCGCAGCCAGGACAAGCAATATATTCTATATGTGAAAATCTGCGTCGAACGGTTTGTAGTATCTCCAATCCAAGCAACAGTATCTCCTCTTGTGGAATATTGCCGTGATTTTCAATCCAAATGCCGTCTGCATAACCATCAAGCAGTATGCTGCCCAAGTCTACAGAGGCTTTAATCTGCAATTGATCGAGTGAATCTTCGTAGTAGTTGATTTTTAGGATTATAGGGCGAGTATCGCCACTCATTCTTGATTCTTCGATAAATGTCTTCGGTGAGTCGGATTCGCAAATAAGAATTTCGCCATTTATCAATCTGAGGTCGTTAGGTTGTAGATCGACTCCCATTAACACAGGTATATTATCTCCGCCGACATTGCCACACGCTGTGCTTTTATATTTGATGGTAGCAGTTCTTGGCTTGCGGTCCTTTGTCTCGATGTAATCAGCTAGAATGCGACCTACGGGAATCTCTGCCTCGGGAGCCTCAGTCAACGAAACTCGAATTGTGTCACCTAAACCTTCTGCCAGGAGAGTCCCGATTCCCACTGCCGATTTAACTCTACCTTGACGTCCGTCGCCAGCTTCGGTTACTCCTAAGTGTAGCGGATAGTACATATCCTCTTGGCTCATAGCTTCGGCAAGCAATCGGTAGGCTGTAACCATTACGATTACGTTACTTGACTTCATTGAAACTACCACATTATTGAAATTCTGTCTCTTGCACACACGTAGAAACTCAAGTGCCGATTCGACCATTCCTTCCGGGGTGTCTCCATAGCGGGTCATAATTCGGTCACTCAGCGAACCGTGATTTACGCCGATTCGAAGTGCCGTGTTATGTTCACGACAAATGTCCAGCAGTTTTATGAAACGATTTTCGAGTCGTTTTAACTCTTCGGCGTACTCGGAGTCGCTATATTCAACTTTTTTGAAATGAGCTCTTGGATCAATAAAATTGCCAGGATTTATTCTGACCTTTTCCACACGTTGTGCAGCTTCAAATGCGGCCTCAGGGTTGAAATGGATATCTGCAACCATCGGAATCAGGCACCCTTCCTGATTAAGCAGTGTGCGAATATTGGTCAGATTTTGTGCCTGAGTTACGCCCTGGGCTGTGAATCGTACAATTTCGCCGCCTGCTTCGGCAATCTGTTGAGCCTGGCGGGCTGAAGCTTCACTGTCAAGTGTGTCTGTATTATTCATAGACTGTACGCGGATTGGGAAACGGCTACCGAGTGGAAGGTTGCCAATCCAGGCAGTCGAGGTTTTGCGACGTCCATTTGATTCTCGTTTCATAACGATTCTGTTTTGTATTCGATGATGTGTTTTTAACGGTGCTAAATTAATAAAATTTTCCTAACTTTGTCGAAATCTTTATGGTGATGACTCTTGATAGCGATATAAAATTCCTGAAAGGTGTTGGCGAAAAGCGTGCTCAACTTCTTGCCAAGGAGTTGAATATTGTAGATGTCAGGGGTTTGTTGTACTATTTCCCGTTTAGATATATCGATCGCAGCAGAATATACTCGATAGGTGAAATTACCGAGGATACAGCGACATTTGTGCAGATTCGTGTGCGTGTTGAGGGTTTCCGATTGATAGGCGAACGTGCCAAACGTAGATTTATTGCAGAGGTTTGTGATCCTTCGGGACGTGCTGAACTTGTATGGTTCAAGGGTATTAATTGGATTCAGAAAAAGTTGCGTCCAGGTGATGAAATAATTGCATTCGGACGTGCAAATATCTTCAATGGAAAACTGAGCATAGTGCACCCCGAGGTGGAATCACCTTTTAAACTTCCTGATCGTTCGGTCGACTCGTCGGTACAGGGAGTCTATTCCACGACTGAACGGTTGAATGATAACGGACTCGGAACTAAGGCAATTTACAAGCTAGTATGTTTGATGTGGCCTCAGGTTGAGCATTTGATTGAGGAGACGTTGCCTGAATGGTTAATCGAAAAAATGGGATTAGTGTCATTAAGGACGGCTCTGTATGAAGTTCATTTTCCTCGTTCGCAGCAGGCTCTCGAGAGGGCTCGGTTGAGGTTGAAGTTCGAAGAGTTGTTGGGAGTTCAGTTGCAGATCCTCTCGTTGAAGAATCATCGTATAAAAGTGTGTCGTGGGTATTGTTTCTCTAAGATTGGGGAAAAATTCAATGGCTTTTATTCGAGACGATTGCCCTTTTCTCTGACGGAGGCCCAGAAACGCGTGATTCGTGAAATTCGTGCAGATATGGGGTCGGGACGCCAGATGAATAGATTGTTACAGGGCGATGTGGGTAGCGGAAAAACTATGGTCGCATTGATGACAATGTTGATAGCGGTAGATAATGGTTTTCAATGTTCATTGATGGCACCTACCGAAATTCTTGCTACTCAGCATTACAAGTCAATCTGCGAGCAGTTGGGCGATGTTGATGTGAAGGTCGAATTGCTGACCGGGTCTACAAAAAATAGAGATCGGGCAGATATTCAGGCTCGTTTGGCAGCTGGACAGATTGATATACTGATAGGTACTCACGCACTGATTGAAGATGTTGTTCAGTATAAGAATCTCGGCTATGTGGTAATTGATGAGCAGCATCGTTTCGGAGTAGAACAACGTTCGCGACTCTGGAGTAAGGGTGCTGAATATCTTCCACACGTGTTGGTTATGACAGCAACTCCGATTCCGAGAACACTTGCTATGACCCTGTATGGAGATTTGAGTGTTTCGGTTATTGACGAGTTGCCTCCGGGAAGAAAGCCTGTCAAAACGCTGCACTTTGCAGAGGGAGCAAGAATGAAGGTTAATGCCTTCCTTCGCAGTGAGATAGATTCTGGTCGTCAGGTTTATGTAGTCTATCCGTTGATAAAGGGGTCCGAAAAGTTGGATTATAAGAATCTTGAAGATGGAGCAGAGATGCTGGCAGATGAGTTTCCGCCTCCGCGATATGTTACATCGGTCGTGCACGGTAAGATGAAGCCTGCTGAAAAGGAGTATGGTATGAGACTTTTCGTGAAGGGTGAAACTAACATAATGATTGCGACTTCTGTCATCGAGGTCGGTGTGAATGTGCCCAATGCGACGGTAATGGTTATTGAGAGTGCTGAACGATTCGGGCTTGCACAGTTACACCAATTGAGAGGTCGTGTCGGACGAGGCTCAGAGCAATCGTATTGTATACTTATGACAAAAGATGGTCTTTCGTCCGATTCTCGAAAACGAATCGAAGCAATGACCCGTACCACAGATGGTTTTGAAATTGCAGAACTTGACCTGAAATTACGAGGTCCGGGTGATTTGATGGGTACCCAGCAGAGTGGACTTGCGTTTGAATTTAAGATTGCATCATTGGCAAAAGATGGTCAGGTGCTTGAATTGGCGAGGTCTGTTGCTGAGCAAATTCTGGCACGTGACCCTGAGTTGGCTGCTCCTGAAAATGAAAAATTGTCAGAACTTAAACGAAAATATTCTGTGGCTCATAGTGCCGATTTCAGTATGATATCCTAAATTGTCAGAATAATGTTAAAACTGACCAATTTTTGTTATTGAAATTTTGATAGAAAAAACGTATTTTTGCAAATTAATAATAAATATGCGTTGAATCTATGAAAAAATTATTGTCGATAATATTTTCTTTGCTGTTTTTGGGTGGCTATGCTCAGCGACTTGATGCGATTGATGTGGAAAATCGTGCATTCGGTCAGAATGAAAAATTAATCTATAAAGTTGGTTATTCGTCATTTATCATCGGAGCTACCGTGGCAAAGGTCGTATTCAATGTGATACCAGAGGTTTATAACAATCAACCTACATATAAACTCTCGGCAAATGCTCGTACGACTTCAATCTTTAAATGGTTTCTTAATCTTGATGATACATATACGGTTTGGCTTGATCAAAATACATTATTGCCGTTGAGGTTTGAGAACTACCTGAAGGAGAACTCCTACAGATATCGCAGCAGTTATGATTACGATTGGGCAAACCTTATGTCGCACAACAAATCTCATAACATAGGTCGTGACCGTCGCCAGGAATTGACCCTGAATCTGACTCCACAGAGTATGGATGGAATGTCAATATTCTATAATATTCGTTCTGTAAAGATCGACCCAGAGTTGGAAGAGGGGTGGACAGGAGAAGCTCAGGTCGTAATGATGGATACGGTCTATACGATTAAGTATGTATTTGCAGGTTATGAAAATAAAAAGGTGGCAGGTGGTAAATTTCGAGCAATGAAGTTTACTTGCGAGTTTGCTAATAATACCAGCAAGGGGGTGGAAATTATAAAGTTTGATATCTGGTATAGTGATGATAAGAATCGCATACCGTTGGCAATGGATTTTCCGATTAAGGGTGGAGTGATGAAAGTTACTCTCGATGAATATTCGGGTGTGAGATTCCCGCTGGATAGTCAGTTGAATGATTGATAGGGTGGCTATGTGGTTTGATAGAGCATATTTTATTGGAATTGGCGGAATCGGTATGAGTGCCCTGGCCCGCTGGTGTAATCTAACGGGTGTTGATGTTGCCGGTTATGATAGGGTTGAGAGTGCAATTACGAGAAGTCTTGCTAGCGAAAATATTGATGTTCACTATGATGACTCGGTAGAGTTAATTCCTGAAAGATTCAAAATCGATAGGGATCGGACTTTGGTCGTTTATACGCCGGCAGTTCCGAGTGATATGTCAGAACTTCAGTGGTTTGATAAAAATGGTTTTACTATAGTCAAGCGTTCTCGTTTTTTGGGTGAAGTCGCAGTTGGTAAATATGTTATGGCTGTAGCAGGTACTCACGGAAAGACAACAACCTCTTCGATGATTGCCCATTTCAATCGTGTGGTCACAGGTGGAGGCAATGCTTTTCTCGGGGGGATATCCAAAAATTTTGGCAGTAATCTTGTGTGCGGAGAGGGGCGTCGCCTTGCAGTTGAAGCTGATGAGTTTGACCGTTCGTTCTTGCAATTGTATCCAGATGTGGCTGTGGTGACTTCGGTAGATCCCGATCATTTGGACATATATGGGACGGCTGAGGCTGTCCAAGAAGCCTTTGAACAATTTATATCACAAATTAAAGAGGGTGGTACATTGGTGATAAAACTCGGCGTCGAGTTGAAAATTCCTAATGGTCTGAGAAAATATACCTACTCGATAGATGCAGTAGCTGATTTCTGCGTGGAAGATGTTAGAGTAGATGGTTGTGGAGATTATTGGTTCACGTTGGTTGTGCCTGATCGAAAGATTGAGAATTGTCATCTTGGAGTGCCGGGCTGGGTTAATGTCGAAAATTGTGTAGCCGCAGCAGCTGCTCTGTGGTGTGCAGGAGAAGTCGATGATGAAAAATTGCGTGAGGCAATGTCCTCATTCAGTGGTGTCAAACGCAGAATGGATTTCTATGTCAAAAGCGAAGATCGTGTCTATTTTGATGATTATGCACATCATCCGAGAGAGTTGTCAGCAGCTATATCGTCGGTGCGTAAGATCTATCCGACTCGTCATTTGACTGCGATATTTCAGCCGCACCTATATACCCGAACAAAAGATTTCTCGCACGAGTTTGCTGAATCTTTGTCTCAGGCAGACCGAGTGATTCTGCTACCGATATATCCCGCACGCGAGAAGCCGATTGAGGGTGTCTCGTCGAAATTGATTTTTGATGATGTCTGTGTCGAAAAATATCTGGTGGAAAAGAGAGAGTTAGCCGACGTGCTGACAGCGTTGAAGACAGATGTTGTCGGTACATTCGGAGCCGGTGATATCGAATTGTTATGCGAATCGGTTAATAATGTTATTCGTAATAAATGAAACGATTTTTGAAAATAGTAATACGCAGTTTGGTGTTACTGATCATCGCAATGTATCTGTTCTTTGCAGGCAGAAGCGTTGGTAAGAACTCAGAGAACGATATTGTCTGTAAGGAGTTGAAGGTGGTTATTGCCGACTCGGAACGTGCCGGTTTTATCACTGAGACAATGGTACATAATTGGTTCAAAGAGAGAGCAATGACTGTGGTGGGGAAACCTCTGAGTCAGATAAACACCCTCGAAATCAGAGATATGGTGATGTCACATTCGTATGTCAGCAATGCTTCGGTCTATAAAAATGTGTCGGGACAATTGTGTGTCGAATTGACTCAGCGTAGACCAATGATTAGATTCGAAACCAATTCGGGCCATAGTTGCTATCTGACAGATGATGGATGGCTGATTCCGACGCAATCTCGCTATTCGGTCGATGTCCCAATTGTTACGGGCGATTTGCGGCTCCCAGCATACGGCAAAATCTATAATTCCACAGAGAACGAAAATGTTGAAAAAAAGTTTGCTGAAAATTACGAGTTCTTGTACAAACTCATTAATTTTGTGAGATTCTTAGAGGGAAATTCTGACCTTAAATTAATGTTTGTTCAGATTAATGTCGTGAAAAATAGCGAAGTGGAATTGGTGCCACGAGTGGGTAATCATATTGTGTTGTTGGGCGGTGTTGATAGATATGAACAGAAACTTGAAAAATTAAATAAATTTTATACTGAAGGACTCGGTTACGATAGTTGGAACAAGTATAAAGTTATAAACCTGAAATACGAAAATCAGGTAGTGTGTAGCAAATAATGAAATAAAAAATAATGAACACTGAGAATTATATCATAGCAATAGATGCCGGAACAGCGAATGTCGTCGCTTTGGCAGGACGTCCTACAGAGGACGGACGCATTGAATTGGTCACAGGAGCAATGTGTGCTTCAGAGGGATTTATGCGTGGTGATATAAAAAATATCGAGTCGAGTACAAAGGCGATTAAACAAGCAATTACAGATCTCGAGACTGAACTCGGAATTGAAATCTCTGAAGCTGTAGTCGGAATGTCGGGTCCGAGTATAAAGTGTAGAAAACAATCGGGTTATGTCTTTGTCGAAAATAATGAAGGTGAAGTCAAAGAGGCAGACCTCCAGCTGCTTAATAAATCGATGCTGAACGCACAAGTTGGTGTCGGTGAAAGTATTATACATATTTCGGCTCAGAATTATTCGGTCGATGGAGAACGTGATATCAGACAACCCGTAGGTATGATGGGTAAAAAACTTGAGGCCGAATTTAATATCGTAACAAATGACAAGGCTGCCGTAGGTCGTATTGAGAAGTGTCTGCATCGTGTTGGTGTGAGGGCCGTAGGATATGTGTTAAACGGAGTTGCTGCTGCAGAAGCCGTATTGAGTGAAGACGAAAAAGAACTCGGTGTTGTTGTGGTTGATATCGGCGCAGGTACTACAGACTTGGCTGTGTATCACGATAATATTGTCCGATATGTCAGTGTTATTCCCATTGGAGGAGACCTGATTAACAAAGATATTCGTCAGGCCGGAATCTTGGAACGTTGTGCTGAAGATTTGAAACTCAGAGGTGTGGCAATGGCTGAGTATGCCTCAACACAGATACTGCCCGTTTCGACTGTCGGATACTCGTCAAAAAAAGGTATTTCTCAGAAAAATCTCTCGATGATTATCGAGGCTCGATTGATGGATATTATCGAGGCTGTGCAGAATGAACTCAACAAGTCGGGATACGCAAAGTTGCTTGAAGGTGGTATCGTATTGACCGGTGGTTCTGCCCGTTTTGATAAAATTGATGAATTGTTCTCTAAGAGTATGAAGATGCCCGTGAGAATCGCAAGTTCAAGTTGCGGAATAGATGTGGGTGAGAATAATTTCTACAACGATTTGAGTTATATCCCGGCGATGGGTATTATGATAAAAGGTGTGAAAGATGGATTAGTGACATACACCAAGGCTGTTGAACAACTTGAAATCAAGAAGGAAGAGGTCAAAGTAGTTGTGTCTAAAGAAGAGGAACCTGACGAAGAGTATCAAAATGACGAAACTCAGGAGGAAGAAACTTATGATGAACCCACGAAAAAAACGGTAGATGTACCTAAGAAATTCGGATCGTTTATCAAAAATTTTATCGATAAAGTTAACGGACTATTTGAAGTCGTTGATGAAGATAAGAAGTCAGAGTCGAGAAATAGAAAAGGAAACTCTGGCTATGATGATTTGTAATTGTTAGATTGTCAATAAGATATGGAAAAATTGATAGATTTTGATGCACCAGTATCCTCAAACTCGATAATCACAGTGATAGGAGTTGGTGGAGGTGGAAACAATGCCGTTAACCATATGTTCAATCTTAAAGTCGCAGACGATAAGATTAGAGAGGATCGTGGTGAAGAGGTCGAAACTGATGTGGTGACATATATAGTTTGTAATACAGACCGTCAGGCTTTGGAGCATAGTCGTGTCCCGTTGAAGATCTGTCTTGGATCAGGTCTTGGCGCTGGCAATAATCCCGAAAAAGGACGCGAGGAGGCAGAAAAATCGATAAACGATATAGTGTCACACTTCAGAGCTAACAATACGGAAATGCTCTTTGTAACGGCCGGAATGGGCGGTGGAACCGGAACCGGTGCGGCTCCTGTTATAGCAGCTGCAGCTAAAAAAGAGGGAATCCTGACTGTGGGTGTAGTTACGATGCCATTGCGTGCAGAGGGACCAAAACGTTGTGGACAAGCCGAACGTGGTATCGAAGAGTTGAAAAAGAATGTTGATGCATTATTGATTATAAATAATGAGAACATTCGAGAAATGTATGGTTCTTTGGCTTATAGTGAAGCATTTAAAAAGGCTGATGAGGTGTTGGCTACGGCAGTGAAGTCAATTACGAGCATTATCTACGGACACGGGTATGTGAACGCCGATATGGAAGATGTTAAATCTATTATGCGTGATAGTGGTGTGTCATTGATGTGTATGGCTGTGAGTCCGGGAAATGAATCAATAAAAAAGGCAATGATAGACTCTCTTGAGTCGCCACTGCTCAATCATAATGATATCGGAGGTGCTCAGAAAATTTTGGCCTATATAAGTTGTGGTCGAGATGAAATTACGCTGAACGAGTTGCATAGTGTAATGGAAGAGTTGCAGTTTATGACAGGTGGTACGGATATCATCTGGGGAGCAGGTCGTGATGAGTCGTTGGGCGATCAGAATTCGGTGACTATTATTGCTACGGGATTCAATAAAGAGGTAGATCTGAAAACTGACGCAGCCAAGGAGGCCGAACGTAGAATGGAAGAGTTGAAACGTCAACGAGAACAAAAAGATAAATTGCCTGAAGAACCTAAAACTGAAGTTATCGCAACAAGTCCGTCGCGTCCGGCAATCGTAGACATCGATTACGAGGATTGGGAATCTAGACCTGCGTTTATAAGACGTAAAATGGTGTTTGATAATACACGAACCGAGTCTACAAAAACAAGTGGTAAAGATGTGTCGGGTAGTAATGCAGAATTGTTCAAGCATTAATAACAGAACAGAGGGATATGGGTGTTGAACTTATCTCCCTCTTTTTTATATGAGTACGAAAAAAGGCTGCCTTTACAGACAGCCTTTTTATATTTGTCGAATGGTGACTACTCAGCAACAACTTCGAACTTAACCTCAGCAGTAACTGCTTTGTGAAGTTTAACGAAAGCACTATAAGTACCCAATTCTTTAACTGTGTCAACAGTGATAACTTTCTTGTCGAAAGCAAAACCTTTAGCTTCGAGAGCTTCAGCCACTTGAGCTGTAGTTATAGAACCAAAGATTTTGTTACCTTCCTCAGCAACTTTAGCTGTGAAAGAGAGTGTCAATTCAGCCAATTTACCTGCTGTAGCTTGAGCTTCTTCGAGCAATCTAGCTTCTTTGTGAGCTTGTTGACGAATATTTTCAGCCAACACTTTCTTTGCAGATGCAGTAGCTGTTTTTGCAAAACCCTGAGGAATCAGGTAGTTATTAGCGTAACCCGGACGAACGTTAACGATATCGTTGCGGCTACCCAAATTTTCAACGTCTTTAATCAGAATGATTTCCATAATAAGAGTCCTCCGCAATTATTTCAACATATCGGTTACAAATGGCAGCAACGCAAGGTGACGAGCACGTTTAACAGCTTGAGCCACTTTCTTTTGGTATTTTTGTGAAGTTCCAGTGAGACGTCGAGGTAAAATTTTACCTTGTTCGTTCAAGAACTTTTTCAGGAATTCAGGATCCTTGTAGTCGATATACTTAATACCACTCTTTTTGAAACGGCAGTATTTTTTCTTCTTAACCTCTACTGTAGGAGGATTAAGATATCTGATTTCTTGAGATACTGTTGACATGGATTATTCCTCCTTTTTTTTGTTAAGTTGATTTTTACGTTTTTCAGCATATTCGATAGCGTACTTGTCGAGTCTGAAAGTCAAGAAACGAATGATGCGTTCGTCGCGACGGTAAGCAGTTTCGAGTTTGTTAACGATATCTCCTTCTGCGCTGAATTCGAGAAGGAAGTAATAACCGGTGGTCTTCTTTTGAATCGGATAAGCGAGATTTTTCAAACCCCATTCCTCTTCATTAACGATTTGACCGCCGTTTTCGGTGATGACACCGCGGAATTTGCCAAACAGTTCCTTCAACTGAGCATCCGATAAAACGGGTGTGGCAATGAAAACGGTTTCGTAACGATTCATAAATAAGTTAAATTTTGTTAAACACTTTAATGCAAAAAGCGTCGCAAAGGTAATTCCTTTTTTTAAATTCTCAAATTTTTTGAACAATTTATTTATTTTGTAGAATAATTAATAATTTTGCACGAACGTAATAATCAGATAATATGAATTGGATTGATATAATTTTGATTGTGCCGCTGTTGTGGGCAATTGTGGTTGGATACAAAGATGGTATTATTGCACAGCTTGGTGGTATTGCCGGATTGCTGTTGGGAGTGTGGTTGGCCTTCAAATATGCAGCACAAGTCGGTGCGTGGTTGAATGCACCTGAGGCAATTTGTCAGGTTGTAGGTTTTCTTGTGGTAGTTTTGGTCGTTATTGTGGCAGTAGGGTTGCTCGGAAAATTGCTCGGAAAACTTTTTGATTGTGTTGGACTCTCAATAATAAATAAACTGGGGGGCGTCGTATTGGCACTTATAAAAATGAGCCTTTTGTTGAGTGTTCTGATTATGGGTTTTGATTTGGTAAATAGAAATACCAAGTGTGTTGAGCAGTCAAAACTTGATGATGCAAAATTATATCGACCGATTGAGAAGGTTTCGTCAGTCGTATTCCCATATCTGTTGGATTTAAACAAGGATAAAAATGGCAAGTAATCTGCACAGAGGGCTGGTTGTTAAATCTGTTGGTAATATCTATACGGTTGTTGATGCTCAGGGTGAGTGGGTTGAGTGTCGAATCAAAGGGAAAATTCGTTTGAGAGAGATCAGAACTACCAATCCTGTTGCCGTAGGAGATTGGGTTGAGTATGAAATTGATGCGACAGGACAGAGAGTAATTGTAGATATTGTTCCGCGTCGTAATTATATTATACGTCGAGCATCGAATCTTTCAAAGGAGTCGCATATTATTGCTGCCAATCTTGATCAAGTGTTTATCATCGTAACTCTAGACAGACCTCCGACAAGTCGAGAATTTATCGATAGATTGTTGGTTACGGCAGAGGCCTATAATGTTCCACCTATTATTATACTGAATAAATCCGATTTGTATAAAGATGAAATTCTGGAACAGATGCGTCAGGATTTTGTTTATACCTATAATAAAATAGGGTATCAGGTTCTGGAGGTTTCAGCTACGGAGAGAATCGGTCTGGAGCAACTGAACGAGATGTTGTCGGATAAGGTGTCGTTGTTTACGGGTAATTCAGGCGTTGGAAAATCAACTTTGATTGGATCCCTGATACCAGGGTTTACCCCTCGTACGGGTGAGATTTCAGATGTGAATAATCGTGGGAAACATACTACGACATTCTCAGAGATGTATCCCTTGTCCGGTGGAGGCTACCTTGTAGATACTCCGGGGATAAAAGGATTCGGTGTAGTTGACATTGCTACAGATGAGATAGGTCACTACTTCCCCGAGATATTCCGTGCATCAGAGGGGTGTCAGTATGGAAATTGTTCGCATACACACGAGCCAGGTTGTGCTGTAAAGTGCGCTGTTGAAGCTGAGGAGATCCCATATTCAAGATATATCAGTTACCTAAAATTGCTGGACGATGGTGGAAAATATCGACGTTGAGGAGAAAATCGAGTACCTTGAGTCGTTTATGTTGGCTGAACGATTCGAACGAATGTGTCAGGTCGTGTCGCAGCGTACCAGATATATGACTATATGTCTTGAGAATACGTTTCATCCTCAGAATGCGAGTGCTGTAGTCAGAACAGCTGAGGCTTTCGGGTTGCAGGATATATATACAGTTGAGACATTGACACGTTTTGATCCGAATACGAAAATCGTGCGTGGAACAGACAAATGGATCGATCTGTATCGTTACAGGGCTTATGAGGGAGGTTCTACGAGTGCTGTTATTGGAGATTTGAAGCGTGCGGGATACCGCATCGTTGCAACTACGCCACACGAAGGTGATCTGACTCCGGAAACATTTGATGTAACTCGTGGAAAGTTTGCTGTATTTTTTGGTACCGAACACGCAGGTATTTCTGATGATGTGGTGCGTCAGGCTGATGAGTTTTTGAAAATCCCAATGTTCGGTTTTGTAGAGAGTCTGAATGTGTCGGTTTGTGCCGCAATCGTAATGCAGCGACTGCTGGAAAAACTCAGAGCCTCTGATGTTGATTGGAGATTGAGCCAAAGTGAACAGATGAAGATACTATTTAGATGGATGTGCGGAAGTATTCAGGATTCGCAAAAAATTTTGGAAAGGAGATTCGGAAAATGAGAATGAAAGATCTGTTTTTGACCCACGTAGGTCAGACATCTGATATGCCATTGATGATGGAGGTGGAACGTGCCGAGGGGATATATTTTTATGGACCTGATGGCAAGAAATATACCGACCTGATATCTGGGGTGACTGTGTGCAATACGGGACACGCAAATAAAAAGGTGATTGATGCAGTTTGTCAGCAGGCTCAAAAATATATGCACGTGATGGTTTACGGAGAGGTTATTGAATCTCCTCAGGTGAAATATGCCGTTGCCTTGGCAAATGAGCTACCAGAAAAATTGTCGACAGTCTATTTTGTTAATTCTGGTAGCGAGGCTATAGAAGGTGCATTGAAACTTTCTAAGAGATGGACTGGTCGTTCGGAGTTGATATCTTGTCGCAATGCCTATCACGGATCGACCCACGGAGCAATCAGTATGATGGGTGGCGAAACTTTCAGAGAGGCATTCCGTCCGTTATTGCCTGATGTGCGTCAGATAAGATATGACTCGATAGAGGATTTGCAATATATAACCACTCGTACGGCTGCGGTTTTGATTGAGCCAATTCAGGGTGAGGGTGGAGTCAGGGTGCCTTCGGAGGAATGGATTCGTGCTTTGAGAGCAAGATGTACCGAAGTTGGAGCACTGCTGATTTATGATGAAGTGCAGACGGCTTTTGGTCGTACAGGAAATTTATGGGGTTGGCAGAGAGTTGGAGTTGTTCCCGATGTTATGTGTCTTGCAAAGGCTTTAGGGGGAGGAATGCCGTTGGGTGCATTTGTATCTTCGTCAGAGATAATGGATTGTCTGAAACGTAATCCGGTGTTGGGTCATATTACAACCTTTGGCGGACACCCTGTGTGTTGTGCTGCGGGGTTGGCATCATTTGAATATCTTCTCGAGAGTGGGTTGCATCTGAAGGCTGACGAAAAAGGTGAACAGTTTGTGCAGAGATTGAAAAATATCAAAGGTTTGAAAGAGATACGTCGAGTGGGATTATTGCTTGCTCTGGATTGGGGCAGTGTGGAGATGTGCAATCGAGTGGTTAAAAAGTTGACAGATGCAGGAATGTTGACAGAATCATATTTGTTTGCACCCGAGTCTATGAGGATATCTCCTTCACTGACAATAACATCTGAGGAGATTGATTCGGTGTGTGACGAGTTTATTTCGATACTTTCAGAATTATAAGATTGTTTTGTGTTGTTATTCGATAACGGCTACGATTGTAGAGTCGCAGTCTGCCCAATCGTATATCCATTTGGCGAGAGAGGTTGCACAGCGTACACACATATGTGATCGCGGAGTAGTGCCCAGCGAGTGACTCCATTCTATGATGTTTTGTGCCGGAAAGTTTGTTGGTATACCGTGAATGTAAGCACCTCCGGAGAATCTGCTGGCGTAGGGTGAAAATCCTGCAATTGTAGAACTGCCGTCCTTTAAAAATGACATTTTTCGCAGTTTGTTTTGTACTAAAAATATGCCCAAAGGTGTGGCTCGCTTGTAAGGAGCTCGTTCAAGTCCTGTTGTGGCAGGATTGACTGCCCGAAGCCACCAGCCTGAATCACTATGCTCACAAATTGCAATGTTCTGGAATTTTCGGTCTACGACTATGACTTTCCTAAACTTGTCGGTAGATAGTTGTCTGATGTAACGTTTCGGAACAAACCACCTGCCGTTTATGGTTGAGATTTCAATGAGTGTGAAATCCGTTGAATCGTTGTTGATAATACCGACGAGTGTGCCATCACGAACATACCTTTCGGGATTGGAACTTGATGTGGTTCTGTAAAGCGGAGCAGACTGATGTCGCAGTGTGCCGAATCGGTCTTGAATAGCATTGTGTCTGTCTACACAGAAATCTGATACAAGTGCTGCAATGCCGTTTTTGTTTTTGTAGTTATCAATAGCGGCAAGTGTCGAATTGCTTGCGGAAAATCTCATTATGAGTTCAATCACCGAGTCAATCTTCTCAATTTGAATACGGCGATTTTCGTTTCTGTATATATAGTCGTCAGCCAGTGTGTATCTGTCATAAAATAGCGCTCGTCGTGATTTTATAGCTTCACCTGAGAGATAAAACATTGCTCCCAGCAGTGAAAAAATGATTATCTTTTTCATAATGCATCGAACTTTTTACAATTAATTCGATGCAAAAATCGTGCTACGAAATGACTCTTTTTTGCTACTTGTTTAGACTAATTTATACTGCCCGAGTAACTGACTGAGTTGTAGAAGGCAGAACGAATCTCGAGATTCACTTAGCCACTCGGAGTCGAAATGTCGAACACAAATGTGTAGGTGTTACCCGTAAAATCGGTTCCGGAAAAGGTGATGTGCCAGCCGTCCTGAATTTTCTCAATGGTGTAGTCGTGAGGTGAGAGAATGTCAAAATTCAGAATTGTCAGATATTGATTTATGTATCCTTTATAATAAGGTAGGTATACTCGAATGTAGTTATCCCACACGTCAATGTAATAGTTGCGGAATATCGACTGCGTAGGACCTGTAAACTGAGATATGCTAGTGGGCGTAAATTGCCAATTGCGGGATTGAATCAGCGAGTCAATATAGCGAGTTTCCTGAGCATATCTTTCTTGACGTGCTTCGGCTCTTAGGGTGCGTCGTTGTTGTCGTACAATCTGTGATGGAGACTGCTGAGGAACTGAATCGTAGGATACTAATAGGATAAATAGCAATGCCGTAGTTGAAATCGTTGCGAGTATTTTGTATTTCATAATGTTGTGTTTTTGAAATAATGTTGTATATATGTTTTTGATATTTTGCAAAATTTTTGCCAATGAGTTAAAATTTGCTAAAAAAAGTCGTAAATTTGCGCGCTTAAAATCAAAAGAGATAAAATGCAAAAAATTCGTAATATCGCAATTATTGCTCACGTAGACCACGGTAAAACTACGCTCGTGGATAAGATGATACTGCAAGGAAAATTGTTTAGAGATCCAGATAAGGCGGGTGAACTCATTATGGATAATAATGACATCGAACGTGAACGCGGTATAACTATTCTTGCCAAAAATGTATCGGTAATTTATAAAGATTATAAGATTAACATTATAGACACTCCGGGACACTCGGATTTCGGTGGCGAAGTTGAACGTGTGTTGAATATGGTGGACGGAGTCTTATTGTTGGTTGATGCTTTCGAGGGAACAATGCCACAGACACGATTCGTTCTGCAGAAGGCGTTGTCAATGGGTAAGAAACCTATTGTCGTTATTAATAAGGTAGACAAACAAAATTGTCGTCCCGATAATGTACACGAAGAGGTGTTTGATTTGATGTTTGCCCTTGATGCAAATGAGGATCAACTTGACTTTACGACACTCTATGGCAGTGCAAAACAGGGTTGGATGTCAAAGGATTGGAAGACTCCAACATCAGATATTACTCCGTTGCTTGATGCTATTATTGAGGAGATTCCTGCACCAAAGGTGGTCGAAGGTACACCTCAATTGTTGATCACATCATTGGAGTATTCTTCCTACGTCGGTCGAATCGCAGTAGGTAAACTCAGTCGTGGTACATTGAAAAACGGAATGTTCTGTACTCTGGCAAAACGCGACGGCGAAACTATGGTCAAGACCAGAATTAAAGATTTGATGGTATTTCAGGGATTGTCTAAAGTTAAGGTCGATGAGGTGCAGTGTGGCGAAATCTGTGCTTTGGTCGGAATAGAAGGTTTTGAGATTGGTGATACAGTTGCCGATTACGAGAATCCCGAGCCACTCGATCCGATTGCAATTGACGAACCGACGATGAGTATGCTCTTTACAATCAATGATTCACCATTCTTTGGTAAAGATGGAAAATTCGTGACATCTCGCCACCTGAAAGAGCGTCTTGATCGTGAGTTGGAAAAGAATCTCGCTTTGAAGGTCGAACAGGCTGAGAGTGCAGATAGCTTTACGGTTTATGGTCGAGGTATTCTTCACTTGAGCGTGTTGATTGAAACAATGCGTCGTGAAGGTTATGAACTGCAGGTGGGGCAACCTCGTGTAATTATAAAGAATGTTAATGGTCAGGATTGCGAGCCAATCGAAGAGATGACTATTGACTTGCCTGAGGAGTATTCGGGAAAAGCAATCGAAATGGTGACAAAGAGAAAGGGCTCACTCTTGAGTATGCACTCTGTTGGTGATCGTGTCAGACTTGAGTTTGAAATACCATCGCGTGGTACTATCGGATTGAGAAGCAACCTGTTGACCGCCACTGCGGGTGAGGCAGTGATGTCTCATAGACTGAAGGACTTTGAACCATACCGAGGTGATATGGAGACTCGTATAAATGGCTCGCTTATCGCAATGGAGACAGGTCAGGCTTATGCTTATGCCATAAATAAGTTGCAGGATCGAGGTCGTTTCTTTGTTAATCCTGGAGATGAAATCTATGCGGGACAGGTTGTGGGTGAAAGTACGCGTGCAGACGATATTGTTGTCAATCTGACTAAATCTAAAAAATTGACTAATATGCGTGCAAGTGGTAGCGATGAAAAAATGAATATTGCTCCAGCTGTAATATTTTCACTTGAAGAGGCTCTCGAATATATAAAAGATGATGAATATGTAGAGATTACTCCGAAATATATGCGATTGAGAAAGATTATCCTCGACGAAATCGAGCGTAAAAGAAAATCTAAGTAAATATAATTTTGACGGATTGAAAAAGTGGATCGAATAATTCGGTCCACTTTTTTTGTTCGGAGAGTTATGTCATTGAAAAAGTGATGAATAATTACAAAAAAAGATGAGGAAAAATTGTGGGAATTATAAAAAAATAGTATCTTTGCGAGGATTTTTCTGCGTAAAGACAACGGTCTTATATACGGAGATTGTTGCACGAAACATTGATTATCAGTCAGTTATGATTGGATAACTTGGTGTATTTGTGTCGTGGTTTTTTAGTATATATGCTGTTGATTATGACAGAAAATGTAATAATTAAAAATTAACTAATAAACAAAATGACTGATCCTATTGCAGACTTTCTAACACGGATTAGAAACGCGGTGAAAGCCAACCATAAAGTGGTTGAAGCTCCCGCATCGAAAATGAAGCAGGAGATCGCAAGAATCCTGCACGAACAGGGTTATATCCTGGCGTACAAGATGGGTGAAGACCAACAAGGTCACAAGACTATCAAGGTCGCTTTGAAGTATCACCCAGAATCGAAACTGTCGGCAATCAAAAACCTGCAACGCGTGAGCCGTCCGGGTCTCCGTCGCTATGCAAGCGTGAGCGAAATGCCTCGCGTATTGAATGGTCTCGGAATTGCCATCGTATCAACATCAAAAGGCATTATGACCGACAAACAGGCTCGTAAAGAAAATGTTGGCGGCGAGGTGCTGTGCTTTGTTTACTAATTAAAATTAACAACAATGTCAAGAATTGGAAAAT